>JANYKD010000336.1 GCA_025361735.1 Phycisphaerales bacterium | reverse complement strand
CGCGACACTGGCCACGGAAGAAGACCGAGAAGCCGCCCGGCAGGCCAAAGATACGCAGGGCCACAAAAATGGAACTCAGGGAGGTACAAGTATTTAAGATCGCGCAAGCTCTAATACGGTTTGCGGCGTAGCATGCCACCCACAAATGCGCGTGATATGAAATCCCGAAGTTATTGCGGCCGCGTTCCCAACGGCCCGCGCGTGGGCCGGAACGCACCGCTTGCTCCAGCACTCAATCAGCCGCGAACACACGAAGGCGCAAAGAAAGACGCGAAGAGTATCAATTTGATTCTCTTCGCGTCCGCCTTCGCGGCTAATGCTTCTGCATGGTCGGCTCGGCGTCGTGTCCTACCACAATTCTGTCGCCTTCTTCTGGTCCCGTGCAACATCCTTGCTTCCCCGGGCGAACACGTCGGTGCCGGTGCTGCCGGTCAGTGTATTCTTGAGCTTGTCATCGACGATCCAGCTCTTGTTCACCAGGATCTTGCCGTTCAATCCGCCGTTCTTGGTCAGGTGCGTGTACCGGGCGGTGTAGTTGGATTTGCTGGTGAGTTCCTTCTGAACGGCCAGCAGGGATGACTGCTGCGCCGCGCCCTTCCAGGAGACGCCAATGAGAATGTCATCGTCGGCTCCGCCATCGAGGGCGTCGGTGCCTGCCTCGCCGATGAGGAAATCACGGCCCGCATTGCCTTTGAGCGTGTCGTTGCCGGCGCCGCCGACGAGGATGTCCGCACCAGCGCCGCCGGCCAGCAGGTCATTGCCATTGCCGCCGTAGATCAGGGCCCCAATCTTCACGGCCTTGTCAACCACGATCGAGTCGTTGCCATCATCGCCCGTGATGACGATGCGGCGGGTCACGGCGAATGTGCCCAGGGACTGCCCGCCCGCCGTCACGGCCACCTTGGTGCCCGACGCGGTCACGCGGATGACGTCATTGCCCTTCGTGCCCGTGATGGTCAGCGCCGTCTTGTCGGTCGACAGCTTGGCTGTCACGACGGGGTTTCCCGGCTGAATGGTCTCAGTAAGTCCGGCGTCGATATTCGTCGCGGCTTGTCCGTTGGACAGAGCAAGGATGTCCGTGCGACCCGTCGCCGGAGCGACATCGCTGTCACGAGAGGCGTCCGTGCCCTGCTTCTGCAATGTGAAGTGCTCGCCGGTGGGCAACGTGAAGAGAACGTAATAACTGCCGGCGTTGGCGGCGGCGAACTGATATTGGCCGCTCGCGTCGGTGAGGACGCCGGCACCGACCTGCACGTCATTGCCGTTGCCCGCGATGCCGTCGACCGGATTCATCAGCGCCACGGTTATGCCCGTAAGAGCGGTTTCACCCGCTTCGCGAATGCCGTTGCCGTTGCTGTCATGCCATGCCATGCCCGAAATCGTCACGGGCAGAAGCGCGAGGCCCGCGTCGAGCCCGGTGTTCGCCTGATTGTACGCCAACGAGAAGACCGGCGACTGGTTTACGGGCGCTGTGCCCGGATTGATAGCACTGTCCGCGGCCGGAAGCGGCAGTATGTGGGCGCCGAAGCCGGCTGGCGGAACAACCTTGATGTAATAGTTGCCTGCGGAAAGGTCCGCGAAGGAATAGTGGCCATTGGCATCGGTGACCTGATCGCTGGCAACCTGGACATCATTCCCATTGCCCGCAATTCCATCGACCGTGTTCCACAACTGCACCGTAGAGCCGGCGAACCTGGCTTCCCCGGCATCCTGAACACCGTTGGCATTGGTGTCCAACCAGACCGTGCCGCTGACCGAGGGCGCTATCAGATTGAGCTTGGCAACGAACGCGTCGATCGAACCACCGTTTGAAGACAACTCGTTGACACCAGAGCCGGGGTTAAAATCCACAGTTCCAAAGAAGACACCAGGCAGATAAATCGCACCGGTGTTGTCCACCGCTATCGACTGGCTCGCGATGGAGTGGCCGCTGCCGCTGTTCAGCGCAAACGCCTGCAGGAACTTGCCCGCGGAATTGAGTTCGGAAACGAACGCAGTAAGCCCGCCGGCACTGGTTGAGAGCAGCACCGAGCCCGCGCCGGGGTCGAAGTCGATTGTGCCCGCCGCAATTGACCCCCTGGTGTAGACATTGCCGGCCGCATCAAGGGCGACGGCACTGGGCAGCACCTGGGAAGCCGCAGCACCGGCGAACTGGCTGGCCCACACAAATCCACCGCTGGAATTCAGTTTGAGAACGAACCCATCCGCAATGCTGCCGTTGGGCGTGAGCGTGAAGGTCGCCGCTCCCGGATCCATATCCGCGGCCTGGGTCAACGATCCGGTGAGGAAGATATTGTCCAAAGCGTCGGTGGTGACACCCGCGACGGTTGGACGGTAGGAACTCGATCCCAGGCCCTGCGACCAAATCAAATTACCGGCGTTATCCAGCTTGCTGACAATCGGCCCCGCAACAATCACGTTCTGCGATCCATCCAGCGTCACCGTCCCGGGAGATCCGCTGAGCGTGGTGACCCAGTCAAAGCCCCCGGTATCGCCGTATCTCGCCACAAAAGTCCCAGCCGGAACCTGATTCACGCCAGCACCTGGATTCAGATCCGTGCTAGCCGAGACGGTGCCCAGCAGATAGGCCCGCCCGGAGGGATCGACCGCTAGATCCGCGGCAGTATCGTCGGTGTTCGCTGTTCCGAACTGATTGGCCCACACGAAGTTCCCGGAAGCGTCGAGTTTCGCCAGGAAGATGTCCGTGCCGCCGACGGCCGTCAATGCGGATACGCCGGCACCCGGATCAAAGTCCACCGTGCCACTAAACGACCCGGCAATGAGCACGTTGCCCGACGAGTCTGCCGCCATGCCCACCAGATCGAGGGAGTCGGTGCCCGCAAAGCCGCGGACCCAGAGCAGTGAACCGTCGCTGCTGTATTTGGCCACATAGGTGGTTGCGTCGGCCGGCGTCGCATTGACGACGCCCGGACCCGGATCGAAGTCGGCCGCCCCGCCCACCTGCCCGGTCACGAGAATATTTCCGCTGGCATCACGGACCAGTTTCGTCGCCGTGTCCGTCCCCGTACTGCCGAGTGACCAAACCGTGCCAAACGATGTGGAGTCGCCGACAAGTCCTGCGTCAATCGCCCCGAGAGCCTGGCCATCAACAAGATTGAGCATTGCCGTCCGGCCAGTTACCGGATCAGCGTCGCTGTTCTTCGCAGCATCCGCCCCGGCATTTGCGACTGTGAGAGCCGTCCCGGCCGGCGCAGCAAACTGGACGTAATAATTCCCCGCGGCCAGACCCGCGAACTGGTAAGAACCGTCCCGGTTGACCAGTGTGTCGGCACCAACCTGCGCATCATCGCCGTTGCCGACGATGCTGTCCGTGCTGTTGTACAGCCTGACAACCATGCCCGGTCGCGACAGATCGTTCGCCTGGCGAATGCCGTCACCGTCAAGATCGGCCCACGCCAGGCCGGAAATGGACGCGGACAGCAGAGTCCGCGATTCGAGCGGCTGCACAGCATTCGTGAGACGAGTACGCAGACGGGCAGACCCCCGTTGGGTGGAAGAAATCATTGGTGTAAACCTCAAAATAACCGGCGTCGATTGCCATCGCACGAGGCGTGCGACGCTCCCTTGTGGTCCTACGGAGTATAAACCAGAAGCAACGCCCGGTCAAAATAAAACCGTGACGACGGCCGCGAATGACGGTGGCGGCATCGCCCGATAGCTTGGGCAGATCGGAACCTCCTCGCATCTTACCCAGAATCACAGGCGGCGGAAGAAGCTGACCCTCGGACCGGACACGGCATCGCGCAAACGGCTTCGTAAACCTCCCCACCTACTTATGTGCATCCGGGTCGCGTGGATGCTCGGACTCGGTCAACCCGAACAACTTCTCGACGATGTGCATCGACTGATCAGCGGGTGAGGCGAGTCCCTCGGAGTTGCGAATCATCTTCACCGGATCGTGTAGAAGCTTGTTGACGATCCGGCGTGCCAGTTCCTCGAGCCGTTCCCTCTCGCCATTGCCACCCTGGCCAAGCTTGCGCACGGTCCGGGCGACTTCCTCCATCGCCATGTCGTGGTATCGCTGGTACAGATTCTCGATCAGCGGGCCAACCTGGCGGCTTCGCTGTGATGACAGGAATTCCTCGACCTGCTTCTGGATGATCTCCCGTGCCGCCGTCACGGCCGACGCGCGCAGCGAGTGCGCGGACGACACCACCTGCTGCAGATCGTCAATATTGTACAGGTAGACGTTCTCCATCTCGCCGACGGCCGGGTCGATGTTGCGCGGCAGGGCAATGTCGATCAGGAACACGGGCCGATAACGCCGCTGGCGATGGATCGCCTCAAACATCTCGCGGGTGATGATCGCCCGCGGCGCGCCGGTCGAGGTAATCACCACGTCGGCGGCCACCAGGTGCTTGGCCAGGTCGTCATAAGACACCGGCATGCCGGAGAACCGCGATGCGAGTTCGCCCGCCTTCAGGCCGTCGCGGTTGCACACCAGCAACTTGCCGGGCTTGAGTATCTGGAAGCTCTGCAGGACCAGCGTCGCCATCTTTCCGGCACCGATGGAGAGCACCGTTTTGTCGGCGAAGTGATCGAAGATGCGCTTGGCATAGTCCACGGCAACCGACGCCACCGAGACATGCCCCTCCGCCAGCGACGTCTGGCTGATAACCTGCTTGCCGACACTGATTGCCCGCTGAAACAACGGGTTGAGTGTGCCCGCGACGGTCGATTCCGTCTGTGCCAGTTCGTACGCATCGCGAACCTGACCGATAATCTGCGTTTCGCCGAGCACCATCGAATCCAGTGACGAGGTGACGGAGAAGAGGTGCGTGACGACGTCCTTGTCCGTCTTGCGGTAAAAATGCGGTGCGACCTCTTCCGCCGGCAGCCCGTGGTAGGCGGCCAGAAACTCAATCATCTCATCGTCCCGCGGGTGGCTGTGGAGCGCGCGGCCGACGTACAGCTCCACGCGGTTGCAGGTTGAAACCAGCACGGCCTCGGCCTCATGGAACTGCTGGCGGAACGCCTGCAGCGCCAGGTTGCGTTGTTGCCCGCTGAAGACGAGCTTTTCCCGTATCTCCAGTGGAGCGGTGGTGTGATTCAGTCCCACAAGCAGGAGGCGTTGCATCAGCGGCCACCTCCGGGAACGAACTGGGCGGCCACCAGCGTGCCGACGACCAGAACGATTCCCATCACGGATAACAACGCAGCCCGCCGGCCGCGAAACCGCGGATTGATCGGTGCGTGCATGACCACCGCGTAAAGCAGCCACATTGATGAGGCGAAGGCGACCTTCGCCCAGGGCGGGGTCCCCATGCGCTTGAGCATGACCGCCAGGCCTGTCAGCAGGCCCACGGTTACCAGGGCAAAGCCCAGGGTGACAGCAGTCATCATGATGCGCTCGATACGTTCCAGCGAGCCAGACATGGGGAAGAGCGTCTTCTTTCGCAGTCTCGCCGCGGAGATGACGTACACCGCGCCACCCGCGGCCGCCACGACAAAGGCGGCGGTTCCCGCGTAGCTGGTGACGTAATGCAGCGTATACCAGGCGCTGTCGACGATCGGATGGTAGGTCTTGTAATCCAGCCGCGCAACGATACCGGCGCCGGCCAGCAGGCCCACCGCGGCCGGCATCAGGAACCAGTCCAGCCCGATGATCGGCTTGATTGATTGCACGTAAAGGACGAACGCCGAGATGAGAATGCCGAGCCAGATCAGCGCTTCAAAATTGTCCGCGACCGGCTGCCAGTGGCGCCCGGCCACGGAGTGCCAGAGCACCACGCCCAGCGCACACGCAATCCCGCCCGCGCTACACCAGCGCAGTATGCGCCACTTCGTCGTGGTGTCCGCATCGCGGTGCAGCAGCGAGACCGCGCCCCCGGCAATCAGGAAGGCGACCGCGACTGACAGGAGAACAAGTTGACCGACCGTCGGCATATCAGCACCGTGGGGTTTCAGACGACTGTGATTCCATTGTGGCCAGGCGTTTCTCAATCCACTGCAAGAGCCCGGCCTCTCCTTCGCGCTCGACGATATCCCGGCCGAGATTGCCCGAGATCTCCCGCAGCATCTCCGCCCGCCGGCATTGTGCCAGATCTTTCCTGGCCCGCACCATGGGACGCACCTTTTGCAGCACCGCGGCCAGGGCGATCCACCGTCGATCCAGCCCGACGGCAACCTCATCGCGAATCTTCGCCGCCAGCGCCGCGTTGCCGCCGGCCGACACCGTGACCATCACCTCGCCATCGCGCGACAGCGCCGGCGTCGAGAAATCGCCGCAGGCGTCGTCGTCAGCATCGGCCCGATTGACGAGAATATTGCGCCGGCGACATTCCAACACCACATCTTCATTGACCTTGGGTAGATTCGTCGCGGCAAACACGAGCGATACGCCTTCGATATGCTCCGCGCGGAACGTCTCGGGAATCAGACGGACTCCGCAAGGCATGTCCGCATCCACCTCGGGGGAGACGACCGTGACGCAGGTCGCACCCGCCGCCAACAGGCCCTTGGCTTTGCGCACGGCGACCCTGCCCCCGCCGACAATGACGACGGGGCGATTGGTTATGTCCAGAATGAGCGGATACAGAAAGGGCACTTCGGACGATAGTTTACAACGCGTACCATTGCGGGTCCATTTTTGCATTCGGATTCAGAATCCTGTGCGTTTGAACTGTTTCTCCAGGTCCCGTAATGATAGGCGCAGTGTGGTCGGGCGGCCGTGCGGACAATTGCTGGAACGATCCACCAGATCGCGGCGATTCAGCAGCGACTCGATTTCCTGTGGCGTCAGCGGATCGCCGGCCTTGATCGCGGCTTTGCAGGACATCATGTCGAGGATGCCGTGGAGCAGTTCCTCTTCGTGCATATCGAGTTGTTCCTGGTCGCCGCGGTCCAGGAGATCCTTGACGAACTGCGAGGGGGAAAGCTTGTCGAGAAAGCTCGGGAAAGCCTGGATCGCGACCGAATCCGGACCGAAAGCGGCGACTTCGATGCCGAGCTTGACCAGTAACGGCTGGAGCTGTTCCAGCAATGCGAGTTGGCGGCCGGAGACACTGAGCACCTCGGGGATGAGCAGTCGCTGCGATTCGAGTGGCCCGCGCGCCAGGCGGGCGAGCAGATCCTCATACATGATGCGCTCGTGCAACGCATGCTGATCGATAATCAGCAGGCCGTCTTCGGTCTGGGTCACGAGGTAGCTGTTGTGAAGCTGAATGGCCGGCGTTTGCGACGGGGCAATGGACGGCAGCGACCGCGTGGGCGTGGCGGTAAAGGTCGGCGCCGGGGCGGCCGGAAGCGGCAACGAAGGCTCCGCGGAAAACGCCGGAGGTGGCGGCGGAGCGGGACTGTATTGAGGAGGGGTGTATTGCGGAGCCGGCGATTGCGGCGCGGCGGCCCACTCCGTCTCCATGCGCTGCTGTGTCGGGGCATAGGCAGTCTTGAAAAAGTCGGCCAGCCGCGAGCGGACATCCCCGGTCGCTTCCTGTGGTGCTTCGGCCGGTTTGGGGATGGCCGAGGGCGTGAGGTCCGACCCAAGAAGTCGCTCACGGATGGAAGACAGAATCAGCCCATGGATCCGCCCGGAATCGCGGAAGCGGACCTCGGACTTGGTCGGGTGGACGTTCACATCCACATCCTGCGGCGGCATGGTGATCAGCAGAATGGCGGCCGGTTGCCGGCCCGGTTCCGTCAGGCCGCGGTAGGCCTCACGAAGCGCGTGCTGAATAAATCGATCGCGGATATGCCGGCCATTCAGGTAGAAGAACTGATATCGCGCCGTGGGATTGGCCGTTTCCGGAAGGCCGACAATCCCCGTGATGCGGATTTCCGCGTCGCGCGTGTCCAAGGGCAGCCGCTGATCGTGGAATTCCTCGGGCCAGGCGGCAAGCAGGCGCTGTTCCAGTGAGCCAACGGCCGGAAGATCGATCGACTTCCGCCCGCCGGAGAGCAGCCGGAAGGCGATGTGCGGATGCGGCAGTGCCAGCCGCAGGAGAATGTCCGAAATGTGCCCGGACTCGGTGGACGCACCCTTGAGGAACTTGCGGCGCGCGGGGACATTGAAGAACAGATTGCGGATTTCCAGCGTCGTTCCGACATTGCCGGGCGCGGCCTGCGGATCGGAGATATCGCCGCCACGATTGAGGATCTCGTAAGCGGCATCCGACTCCACCGTTCGCGAGAGGATGCGTGCGTGGCAGACGGACCCGATGGACGCCAGCGCCTCGCCACGGAATCCCATGGTGTTGATATTGAACAGGTCATCGTCGCAGGTGAGTTTGCTGGTGGCATGGGGAGCAAACGCCAGCGGCAGCTCAGCTGGCGGGATGCCCGAGCCATTGTCGATGATGCGAATCAGTTCCCGGCCGCCATCTTCGGTTTCGACTGTGATATCCGTAGCGCCCGCGTCGATGGCGTTCTCAACGAGTTCCTTGACAACCGAGGCCGGCCGCTCAATGACCTCGCCTGCGGCGATGCGGTTGACCAGGGACGGCGAAAGTTGGTGGATGCTGCGACGGTTCACGAGGGCGATTATAGGGCCAACGGCCAAAGGAAAAAGGAAACAGAAACGAGGAAAAGCCGATTCAGCTCAATCTCGGATATCACATTCGCATCATACGGAATCCAAGCCAACGAGCTGCACCTCGCCCCTTCGGCTTCCGGTCTGTCGCATCCAATCGGTGGCCGGAGTGTGGTGCAAGCAGTACCATCTGGCTGTACCATCTGGCGATTGCCGGAAGACGCCAATCGGATAAACTTGCCGCGTGATCCTCCGCTCATGCGTTCGCCGCCTGTTTAGCCTTCCCATTCTCGCGGCACTGTCGCTGCTGGTGGGCATCGGGCTCGGTTGCTTGCGAGAGCGGTCGTTGCGTGTAGTGGATTGGCTCAATTACAAACGATCCTCGGGCCACGAGGTGGCCCTGGCCACATTTCCACAACTGTTCTATTTCGAGTTATCTATCCGTTGGGGGGTTCCCCGAAAAGATCCGTTCGGTTGGCATTACGGATCCTTCGAATCGGATTCGCCTGATATAGCCAGGGATCCCGCTACGTTGTGGAAAAACCCGTGGCTGGGCTTCCAGTTCCGCCGTGAGGAGCCACGGGATGAGGGCGGCGGATGGCATGTTATCAGGGTTATAATTCCCATGTGGTGCCCCATGGTCTTGACGCTGGTTTTCCCGTTCTGCTGGCTGCGGCGCTGGAGGCGCCAGGCCCGGCGCGTGCGCCTGGGGCTCTGTCTCCAATGCGGCTACGATCTCCGCGCGACGCCCGATCGCTGCCCGGAATGCGCTACGCCTGTCCGGACCAAGGGGCCATGATCATGTGACAAGAGGAACAGAATGGTCTTGATCTCCAAGCGCCGACTCATCCTGATGTGTGGAATCTTGACCGTAGCGATTGCCGGGCCGTGGGCGATCATCGCACGCAGCCACCACATCGTACACGGCTGGGCCAGGGGTGAGTCGGAAATCTTTGTGTATCGCGGTGAAATACGGTTCCTCTTGCGGGCGCCTAGACCCCTCGTCAAGGACAATCCGTTCTCAAGCCGGCTGAACTATTTTGCGCTCGACGGAAACACACCGGGGGTGCGCGGCGGAAGGCGATCCTACACGTATGCATCGCCTGTCGACGATGAGGATTGGTTCTGGGATGTCGAAAGAGTGGAAACACAAGTTATCTGGCGATTCTGCGGTGCATGGCACGCCCGAATCGGCCAGCAAGATCAACTGTGGTCATTGCCCGTCTCGTATCTCCTGGTCCCGCCCGTCATCTTGCTGGTACAATTGGCCCGTAAACCCGTGCGGCGCTATGTACGCAGTCGGAACAGGGCGTGTCTCGTCTGTGGATATGACCTTCGAGCGACGCCGGAACGCTGCCCGGAGTGCGGCACAATCCCTTCAAGCAGGGGCTCGGCACGCAGCAACCCAGGCTAATCATCACCGGATACCACTCGTACTCGCCTCATTCTGAGCCCGGGTATCCAATCGCTTTACCGGAGCAGGGCTTGCGCCAGCCTCAACACGGAAGCTCCACCAGTAGTTATTCCACTCCAGGCGGGCCTGGTTCTCTTTCCACCACCCACGCCATTCATCCCGCAGGGATTCCCCAACCCCGGCCTTGAACCTGGAATAGGCGAGCCAAGTATCATCGCCACAGCCCCACGTTACGACGTGTTCTCGATCGACATGCCGACGGAGGCATTCATCCGCCAGAACGCCGTACGGACCCGCGCACGCCTCGATCGTGCGTTGCAGGTTGGCGCGCACGAGGCTCTCGGACCCCGCCGAATCAGCCGTCTCCGCCATACGGCGCCATCCGACCACCAGTTCCGGTACTCGCGATGTCGCTTGAGGAGCGGATTGCCAGCCAAACACCGACGCGTCCCCAGTGAAGAACATGGTCTCCACAATGGCCGAGGCAATATTCCCGTTGCATCGGCCAGCTTGCCCACTCAATTTCACTTGGGCATCAATCAGCTCCTTGGTTGGCAGTTCCTTCTGGACGGCGTCCATTAGCTGGCGTTCGCTCGCCTGTATTTGCTGCCGCAACCGCTGGGATTCCGCATATTGGCGTTCAAGGTTGTCGCACTGGCGAACAAGTTCGACGGCCCACCGGTCTGTAGGCACCCTCTTGGTTGTCGGCGATTGGCCTGCAGCGGTGGTCCCCGCCGTTATGGGCGGCCTGTCTTGGCAACCCGATGCCACGACAACTGCCGCCACCATGACACAAAGTACCGCGACTGTCCGCCGCATTGAGTGTCGCATGAGCCGGTTCTCCGATTCAACTGTGCCCGCAGTTCACCTACTCCTCCGGCAGTGGGCTCACCTTCCAGATCTGCTCCGCGTATTCGCGGATCGAGCGGTCGGAGGAGAAGTGGCCAATCCGCGCGACGTTGCGGATGGCCATCCGGGTCCAGCCGTCGCGGTCGCGCCACATGCGGCTGACCCGATCCTGGCACTCGATGTATGAGGCGTAGTCGGCCATCAGCATGAACTCGTCGTGGTTGAGCAGCGTGTCGACCAGCGGGCGGAACAGGCCGGGGTCGGCCGGGCAGAAGAGGCCGGAGGCGATGGTGTCGATGGCCTGACGAAGCTCGTGATTCATTTCATAGCAATCACGCGGGTCGTAGCCTTCATCTCGCAGCTTGTGGAACTGGTCGGTGGTGTTGCCGAAGAGGAAGAAGTTCTCCTCACCCACCGCGTCGCGGATTTCGACATTGGCGCCGTCAAGCGTTCCGATGGTCAGCGCGCCGTTCATGGCGAACTTCATATTGCCCGTGCCGCTGGCTTCCTTGCCGGCCGTGGATATCTGTTCGGAGAGATCGGCCGCCGGGTAGATGCCCTGGGCGTTCTTGACGTTGAAGTCGGGGAAGAAGGCGACCTTGAGCCGGCCATTGATGTCGGGATCACGATTCACTACGTCCGCGACGGAGTTGATGAGCTTGATGATCAGCTTGGCCATGTAATAGCCGGGGGCCGCCTTGCCGCCGAAAATGAAGGTCCGCGCGGGCATGTCCAGCCCCGGGTCGCGCCGCAGGCGATTGTAGAGCGTGACGATATGCAGGATGTTCAGGTGCTGTCGCTTGTATTCGTGGATGCGCTTGACCTGGATATCAAAAAGAGAATCCGGATCGACATCAATGGTGGTGCGCTGCTTGATGATACGGGCGAGATCCACCTTGTTGGCCCGTTTGGCGGCACGCCATTGTTCTCGAAACGCGGCATCGCCGGCCAGCGGCTCGATGCGGCGAATCTCCTTTTCGAGGTTGGCGACCCAGCCGTCGCCGATGTGGCGGGTGATGAGGTCTGCCAGCCGCGGATTGGACAGCACCATGAAGCGCCGCGGCGTGACCCCATTGGTGACGTTGAAGAACCGCTCCGGGTACATCTCGGCAAAATCGTGCATGATCGACTGCTTGAGCAGGCTGGTGTGCAGCGCCGCGACGCCGTTGATGGCATGGCTGCCGACGGCTGCCAGATGGGCCATGCGCACGTACTTCTCGTCGTTTTCGTCGATGATGGACATGCGCGAGACCCGGCCGTCCTCGCCGGGATAGCGGGCCCGGACTTCATCAAGGAATCGCTTGTTGATCTCGAAGATGATCTCGATATGACGCGGCAGCAGACGGCTGAACAGCGGCAATGGCCATTTCTCCAGGGCTTCCGGCAGCAACGTGTGGTTGGTGTAGGCAAAAGTCCGACGGGTGATCTCCCAGGCATCGGCCCATTCGAGCAGGTGGACATCGATCAGCAGCCGCATGAGTTCGGCGACGGCAATCGCCGGATGCGTGTCATTGAGCTGCACGGCGAAACTCTCGTGGAACTTCTCGATCGGCTGCGCACGGCGGAGGTGAACGCGAATCATGTCCTGCAGCGAGCAGGAGACGAAGAAATACTGCTGGGTGAGGCGGAGCATCTTGCCGCGGGCGGGTTCGTCGTTGGGGTAGAGCACCTTGGAGATCGATTCGGAGACCACCTTGTCTTCGACCGCGCGGTAGTAGTCACCATGATTGAAGGCATCGAAGTTGAAGGACTCGCACGCTTCGGATTTCCACAGACGCAGCAGGTCGGCCGTATTCGTGCGGTAACCCAGGATCGGTGTATCGCAGGCCACACCTTTGACCAGCCGCTGGGGGATCCACTTCACGCGGTAGCGGCCGTGTTCGTCGTACCACGGACAGGTGCGGCCGCCGAGTTGCACGACGTGAATAATCTCTGGCCGGGTGATTTCCCACGGATTGCCGTAACGGAGCCACTTGTCGGTGATCTCATGCTGCCAGCCATCGCGGATTTCCTGGTCAAAGATCCCGAACTCGTAGCGGATGCCATAGCCGATCGCGGCAATATCGAGCGTCGCCAGCGAGTCGAGAAAACAGGCGGCCAGGCGCCCCAGGCCACCGTTGCCCAGGCCGGGTTCTTCCTCCTGATCGATCAACTCGTCCAGATTAAGATCAAGATGCTGACAGGCCTTGCGGACGTTCTCGGTAATGCCCAGATTGACCATGGTATTGGCCAGGTGCGGGCCGACGAGAAACTCGGCGGAAAGATAACAGACCGTGCGGACCTGGGAGGAAAGATGGCCCATGGTGCGCATCCAGCGATCGAGCAGGCGGTCGCGCACGGTATAGGCCAGCGCCATGTACCAGTCGTTGCGCGTGGCGAACTGCGGGAATCGCCCCTGCACATATCGCAGGTTGTCCAGCAGGCAGGCGGCGATGTCCTCGGGACTGAGGCCGATGCGAACATCCTCGGATCTCGGCAGCGCGGCAACAATGGGCTTTAGCGGCTTGGGATTTGCTGAACGAATCGTCTCGGCAGGCATACACAACTCCTTGTCCTAACAAAGTCCAACAGTGAGGATACTACAGAGGCCGTCCCACGAGCCCCGTTGTATGGTAACCGCCGGCAGGGATCCGTTCCAAACAAAAGCAGAGAATTTGACCCTCCCCCCGCCTCTGGTTACAAACACGTAAATGTCCGAAGACCCATTCCAGCCGCTGTTGGACCAGCTTCGCGTCCAGATCGACCAGCTCGACGGCCGCATTGTCGAGTTGCTCAACCTGCGCGCCCAGCTTGTTGTCCAGGTCGGCCGCCTCAAGCAGCAGAACAACCTGCCCATCTATTCCCCCGACCGCGAGCGCGCGGTCTACGAGAAAGTCCGCAAGCTCAACATGGGCCCCCTGCCCGACCGTTGCCTCGAGGCCGTCTGGCGCGAACTCATGAGCGGCTCCTTTGCCCTGGAGAAACCGCTGGCCATCGGCTTCCTGGGTCCCGAGGGCACATTCTCGCACCTGGCGGCCGTGCGCAAGTTCGGCTCATCCGTCGAATACGTCCCACTCGAATCCATCTCCTCTGTCTTTGAGGAAGTCGCCCGCGGCCGGATCGACCACGGCCTGGTCCCCGTCGAGAACAGCATCGGCGGCGGCGTCATAGATACCCTGGACGCGTTCCTGATCCACTCGGCCAAGATCTGCGCCGAAGTGCAGATCACCGTCCACCATATCCTGCTCGCCAAGGAACCATGGGAACAGGTGACCCGCATTCTTTCCAAGCCCGAGGTCTTCGCCCAGTGCCGCAACTGGATCACCAGTGTCGCCAAGGACCGCCAGATCGAGGCGGCCGCGTCGACCGCACAGGCGGCCGCCTTCGCCGCGCGAACCCCCGGCGTGGCGGCCATCGGGTCGATCCTCGCGGGCGAACTCAACGGATTGCAGACGCTCTTTGCCAATATCGAGGACAACCCCGACAACGTCACCCGCTTCTTCGTCATCGGCCGCGAGCCGGCGAGAAAGTCGGGCGACGACAAAACGGCCATCATGTTCACCACCGCCCACAAGCCTGGCGCGCTGGCCGAGGTTCTCGATGTGTTCAAGGAGAACGGCATCAACCTCACCGACATCGAGAAACGCCCCAGCAAGAAGGTGAACTGGGAATACTACTTCTTCATCGATGCCCAGGGCCACATGGACGACCCGGGCATGAAACGCGCCGTCGAAGGCGCCAAGGAACACTGCCTGCAACTGACCGTGCTGGGCAGCTATCCGCGGTCGATGGAAGTGCTGCAGTGATCTACTCCTCTTCCGCCACCGCGTCCGTCCCCAACTGCAACATCGTCTCCGCCTCCCCGGCCGGGAGTTCGGTGACTCCCTTGAGTTTCCGGCCGATGACCCGCGTCCGCTTTTGCGCATCTTCAATCGTGTTCGACGCCTCGTTGAGCTTCTTCTGAACCTTCTCCAGCACCTCGCCGTACTTGCTCCACTCGGTCTTCACGGCCGCCAGCATGTTCCACACTTCGCTCGATCGCTTCTGGATCGCCAGCGTCTGGAAACCCATCTTCAGGCTGCTGAGAATGGCCCAGAGCGTGGTCGGTCCGGCGATGACGACATGGCACGTATGCTGGACGTAGTCCATCAGCCCCTGCCGCCGCACCACCTCGGCGAACAGGCTCTCCACGGGCAGAAAGAGAATGCCGAAATCCGTGGTCCTGGGTGAATTGATATACTTCTCGTAGATGTCCGAAGCGCAGCCTTTGACACGGTTCTCAAGCTGCTTGCCCGCGATCTCGGCCGCCTCGAGATCGCCGCGGTCGTGGGCCTCGAGCAGGCGCTGATAGTCCTCCATGGGGAACTTGGCATCCAGCGGCAGGAGCACGACCTCATCCTTTTCCTCGCCCCGGCCGGGCAGGCGGATGGCGAACTCGACGCGGTCATCGTTTCCTTTGGTCGAGACATTTTCCACAAACTGATCCGGCGTGAGCACCTCATCGAGCATGGCCCGCAGGTGCCCTTCGCCCCAGGTGCCGCGGCTCTTGACGTTGGTGAGCACCTTCTTCAGATCGCCCACGCCCGTTGCCAGCACCTGCATCTCGCCCAGCCCCTTGTGGACCTGCTCCAGCCGCTCGCTGACCTGCTTGAACGACTCGCCCAGTCGCTTCTCCAGCGTGCCCTGCAGCTTCTCGTCCACCGTCGCCCGCATCTGCTCGAGCTGTTTGGCGTTGTCCTCCTGGATCTGCTTGAGCCGCTCATCGACGGCCGACCGCAGCGTTTCCAGGCGCTTCTCGATGACCTCGGTCTGCCGCGTGAGCTGCTCGACGACATTGCCAAGTTGCGTCCGCTGGCTTGAGCCGATCTCGTTGAGCGTGCGGGTCATGCCTTCGGAGAATTGCTTGAGCGACAGGGCGACTTCCTCGCGGGCCTTCTGGGCCGACGCGGCCGACTCGACGCGCACCTGATCGAGCTTCTTGCCCGACTCCTCCTGAATCACGCCCAGACGCTGCTCGATGGTCTCTCGCATCGTTCCCAGCCGCTGATCGGTTGACTGCGCCAGCCGATCGAGCCGCTCGGAGAAGACGTCAAGCTGCGCCTTCTGCAGCCGGCCGATCTCGTTGAGCGTGAGCGTCATCGTTTCAGCGAACTGCTTCAGCGACAACGCCACTTCCTCTCGCGCCTTCTGGGCCGACGCGCCCGACTCCACGCGCACCTGGTCGAGCTTCTTGCCGGTCTCCTCGTGAATGGCGCCGAGTCGCTGCTCGATGGTCTCGCGCATGCTGGCCAGTCGCTGGTCGCTGGACTGCGTGAGCCGGTCCAGCCGCTCCGCGAAAACATCGAGTTGCCCCTTCTGCAGCCGGCCAATCTCGCCGAGATTGGCGCCCAGTGCCTCGACTGCGCTCCTGAGCGAGGTGCTGAGTTCCTCGCGCGACTGCCGGGCCGATTCGGCCGCCTCCTGCCGATTGCGGGCGATTTCTTCGCG
>JANYKD010000324.1 GCA_025361735.1 Phycisphaerales bacterium | reverse complement strand
AAAACAGTGATTTTGGCCGAACAATCGCATCATTATGCGATTTTAGTTTCAGCGCGAAAAAAGTGGCGCAAAACGCTGGGAAATCAGAGGAATTGTGCGCTTTCAAGGCCAAGACAGTTTGCGGCGTAGCATGCCACCCTAAGATTCGCTCTCGTGGCGTTCGGGAAGTCATTTCGGCTGCGTTGCTTCGAGACACGTTGCGCCTCCTTCGTATGGGGCAATGGCGATGCACTACTTCTTAACCAGCATCTGCTCGGCCTGTTGCTGAATCCTGGCGGCAAATTCGGCGGCTTTCGGATCGATTGCGGCCAGTGTCCGGGCTTCCTGTTTGAGGCGGCGGGCGGCCATCCGCAAATGAGCAAGGGCGCTATCCTGACCGGCACCGAACGCCCGGATGCCCGACAACCAAGCCTGACAAGTCACTCGGGCGTCCTCGCGGTCAGCCTGGGCGGCAACGTTGCGGGCCAATTCGTTAATATCCGGGATTGTGCCATTCGGGGGAACCACCATGTCATCAGCGATGGCCAGAAGTCGCTTCACTCCGGCTGGACTGTCGGGGGTCTTGGCATAGTCGGTACAGGCACGACTCATGGCGTAGGCAAAATTGTTGTATTGGTCGATCCGGGCGTCGGTGCGTTTCACCTGAAGTGCCATCTGGGTGAGTTGTTCGCGGATCGCATCCACATCGCGTTTGGACGCCTTCTTCTCGAACTGCTTCTCGATCCAGTGGGTGACAGGCTCGGGCGTGAGGGTTTCGCCGGTGCCAAGTTTCTCCGCGTCCAGCACATATTGACAGGGGCCGACACCCAGGGCGTTGCGCATGATGTCGACAAGGCAGAAGACGTTTAGGGGAGTCGTGCGTGTCCGCTCGATCGGGTAGACCACGATCAGACGTGATGAGGCAGTTCCCGGAGCGTCCCCGATACGGACGACCGGGCGGTTCATGGCGAAACAGCAGGGCGTGTCGGTCTTCGCGGTATCGGAGTCGGCGAAGTAGAAAGACCGCGCCATGCCGTCGGCCGCCGCGAAATCCGCACGCCATCGGGCCGGCGATGGAGGTGTCCAGTCGAGGGCCAGTTCCGCACCTGGCTTATGTTCCGTCAAGGGGCGGGCATGCCAGACGCCCTTGCCTTCCATGACCGCAATCCACAGGCGGCCATCGGGCGGGAGGTCGATTTCGTAACCGGAGATCGTGCGCCCGGCACCCTCGCCAGCCAGCGGTAGGTCCGCGTTCTGGCGGGACGATGGCCAGATGCAGGCGACGATCGCGCCACCGTTGTCGGCGAGGCCCAGGAGCGAGTTTTCGGCGGGCAGGCCGATACGAGCACTGGTATGCGCGGACGGATCGAACACCATGTCGTCGGCGAAGAAGTCCGGGACGACGACGTATTGGGCCTGGTCGCACACGCGCATCCTGGCGGCTCCCTGGGCGCCGCGCAGGTCGAGCAGCGATTCGCCGGCAGTGACGCGAAAACGGAATGTGGCGATCGCGCCGGCCTTGGTCTTGAAGGCGGCCTCCAGCATGACGGCAGCCTGCGAGTTCTCGATGATCTTCACCGATGACAGAATGCCTTCGCCATTGATGCCGAGCGGCACCAGGGTGGCGCGATACTTGAAACCGGCGGACGGCCGGGAGTAGAACTCAGCGCCGGCGGCATTGCGGCGGAGGACCAGTGCGATCCGATCGTTCTGGATGACGGCGTCGCCGACGAACGCGCGGGTTACGTTGTCTTCCGGGACGGTCACCCACGCCTTTTTATCGACGAGTGTTTCGGGCGAGAGCGGCGACGCGGACGATGCAGTCGTATCGAAGAGACAGGCGAATGGGGGTGGCAAGTCTGGAATTGCAGCGGGCTGAGCGACTGCAATGCTGGGGATCGAGATAACCAGAACCAGAATCAGGAAATCGTATGTGTGTCGGAGTACCGACTGCACGGGCGAGACGCCCGTGCCACGAGATTCTGGCGTCCAGCGATGCTTCCCAGGAAGACGGGTAACTCCGCTCATTTGGAACTCCTCCGAGTTTGTCACTTCCAATCGGGATACATATCCGAGCCGCCGTCGGTCAGTTTCACCGGCGTGCCGCCGGTTGCGGGGACGATGTACAACTCCCACGGGCCTTGCGGCGAGGCGGCCTGACAGAAGACGAGCCGCGTGCCGTCCGGGCTGAAGCGGGCGAAACGCTGCACGCCGCCGTAGTAGGTGATCAGGCGGTTCTTGGTGCCGTCGGGATTAACCGTGCAAAGGTGCGTCTCGGTCTCATAGACGAGGATCTTGCCACTGGGCGCCCAGCGTGGCTGGCAGGCACCCTGTTTGTCGTAGACCTTGGTGGGCGTGCCGCCGGCGGCCGGGAGGAGATAGACGGCGTTGGCGTTCTCCGGGCTGAGATGGGCGAAGGCGACGTTGGCGCCGTCAGGACTCCAGGACGGGCCGGAGCATTTCTCCCAGCCGTCAGGGCTGATGAGTTTGTCTTTGCCGGTCGCGAGATCACGTGTATACAGCTTGCCGCCACGGCGGAACGCAATTTGCCGGCCATCGGGCGACCAGGCGCCCTGGTCGCCGTCGCACACGCGCTGGGCACTGCTCCCATCGCGGCCCATCTGCCAGAGCCCGGCCGTGCCGCCACGCGTCGATGTGAAGAGAACGCGCGAACCATCGGGGCTGAACGCCGGGTCGACATCCTGTTCCTCGCCTGTTGGTTTGCTGAGTTGGCGCAATTGCGAACCGTCGGGATTGACGGCCCAGATGCTCCAGGCGCCGCCGCGGTTGCTGGAGAAGATGATGGCTTGTTCGCTCGGGTGCGTCTGTGGCGCTGGCGCGACTTCGGCGGCGGAGGCGGCCATCGCGACGAACAACATCAGGCAAACAAACCGCGTGGAAATTCTCATGTCAATCATCCTTCAATGCTCCGGCCGTGCGGCGTCGGCTTCCATCAGCACCCGGATATGTGCTTCAACGGAGGCAGCCAGCCCGTGCAAGTCGTAGCCGCCTTCGAGCACTGATACAAGCCGGCCGTCGCAATGCTCGCGGGCAATACTTTTCACGATTCGCGTCAACTCGGCATAGCCGCGGCTCGTCAATTTCATACCGCCGAGCGGGTCGGCCTCGTGGGCGTCAAACCCGGCCGACACCAGCACGAAATCCGGCTTGAACGCCTTGGCGGCCGGGATCAGCTTCTCCTTCACGGCCGCGATGTAGTCGGCATCGCCGACGCCCTGCGGCATAGGCACGTTCAGCGTGAAGCCTTCGCCCTTGCCGCTGCCTGTTTCCGTGGCCGCTCCGGACCCGGGATAGAACGGCGAACGGTGGATCGAGAAGTAGAACACGGTCGGATCGTCATAGAACGCGGCCTGCGTTCCGTTGCCGTGATGCACATCCCAGTCCACGATCAGCACCCTGGCCAGCTTGTGCTTCCTCTGAATGTAGCGGGCGGCGACGGAGACGTTGTTGAAGATGCAGAAGCCCATCGCCCGGTCGGCCAGGGCATGGTGGCCGGGCGGCCGCACGGCGCAGAAGGAGTTGGCGACCTTGCGATCCATCACCGCATCGACGGCCGCCAACACGCCGCCGGTGGCCTTCACCGCCACGGTATACGAATCCTTGCAGATGGAGACATCGGCCGAATCGATCTGTGCGTCGCCGCGCTCGCACGCCAGCTTCACGCGCTCGACGTATTGAGGTGTGTGGATGGTGGTCAGCCACTGCGGTTCGGCGTCGCGAGGCTCGATGAGGATCAGTTGGTCCCAGAGCCTGCTTTCCTTGAGTTGCCGCACGATGGCGTCGAGCCGCTCCGGGCGTTCGGGGTGGCCAGTACGGGTCTTGTGGTTGAGGTAGCCGGGGCCGTACATGAGCCCCGTGCGCGGGGATGCGGTCTGGGCCGGCGCATCGGCAGCGCCTGCCGCTATGGCGGCCACGCAAAACATGGCGACCGTGAATACGATTGCTCTCTGACGCCCGAAGTTCCGATTCGGCGATGTGATCATGACCATCCTCGCGTGGTCGATGATTCTACCGAGTTCCGTGGCAAAGGGACGGGCACGCGACAACTTCGATTGGGTGGCATGGGCAAGTACGCGTGCCCGCGGAGCACGGGCACGAGTACTTGCCCATGCCACCCGACAACGCGTCAGAGTTTCTTGGTCAACATTTCGCGGATTTCCCCGTCGCTGAACATGCCGTCGGTGCGCAGGGCATAGGCACAGTGCATTTCCAGCACGCCGCCGTCAAAGCTGATCTTCATGGCCGCCTTGTCTTTGACGTTCTTCAACTTGATCTTCTTCAGTCCCTCGCGCACGGCTTCCTTGCCCAGGTCGTCCTGGCAGATCATCCGCAGAGCCATGTTCAGGCGATGGCAGGAAAGATTATCGATGAAGTTCAGCCCTTCCATGTCATCGGCCAGGCTGTCCCAGTCGACCTCGTAGGGAATCGCCTTGCCGCAGATTTCCTCGATCTCCTTCACCCGGCCGGGGAAGGTGACATCCTGCAGTTCCTTGATCTTCCGTCGTTCGTTCAGGCCCATTGTGTTCCTTTCGCCAATAATTGATGACAGATCGCCAGGCTATTCGTTATCCGTTCAATTTGTTGACCATCTCGTCAAACTGCGTCAACAGTTCGACCACTCTCTCCGCTTTGGCAGTGCCGTCAAGCTCGCGTACCGCATACGCCGCGACGGCGCTGTCGCTGGGGAATCGCCCGTTCCCGGCGACAATCTCGCGCACACGCGGGATCAGCACCCACGCCAGCCACTGCGTGAAGGCCATGTTTTCACAGCCGAAGGCGCCTATCACTTCCAGCGGCTCCGGCGGCGGTTCGGCCGGCCACAGCCCCGCGGCACGCATGGCCGACTCCAGCTCTTGCATGAACCGTTGAGCGCGATCATAGGCGTTCGCCGATGCTGCCCCCTGGGCTTGCCGCCCGCGATCCGATTTGGCCGCGGGCGCCTGGGCCAGCATCGCCTTGATCGCGCCGGTGATTGCGTCCACCGGAGGACGTTCGCTTGGCGCCAGTGATGCTCGTACCGTCAGCATCCCGTCCTCCAACTCCACCTCGCATCCCGCTCCATCGTCGCCCGCGCGGATGACAACACCATGCACGCATTCCCGCAGCGGCCCTTGCGATGACGGGTTAAACCCGATCTGGGCGATGGCTCCCAGCGTGCCGGCAATCGCCTGCTGCACGAAGGGCTGCACCAGCTCGTACTTCCCGCCAAGCGAGTCGTAGTCCACTTCGAATTCAACCGGATGATCCAGCGCCATCTCCAGTTGCTGTCGCCAGCTTGGCTCGACTTCACGGAGACTCTGCACGGCGCTGTCAAACAATTGTGCATTCTGAGCATCGGGCGTGGGCTCTGCTTCGCTGGCGGCTTCTTCGTCGGCTGCGCCGCTCCGCTTGTCATCGTCAGTCTCGTCCTCTTCCTCCTCGATGTCCTCATCCCTCACCGTCTCGTCCCCACTGATCGTCTCGGCTGTCTCCGCGGCCGGTTCCTCGTATTTGATTTCGTCCCCGCCCAGTACCCGGGCAATGTCGTGCTCGTAGAAGCAGCATTTCTCCCCGTGATACCAGCTCAGCCCGACCTCCAGGATCCCGTCCCGGTAATGCGCAAAACGATCCCCGATATTGTTGCCGAACACGAGGCGGATGGTCGTCAGGCCGCTTTTCAGCGATTCACGCAATGCGGCATCGAGGCATGCCAGGGCAATTGCCCCATGGACCCGATTCAGTCCCCATCTCGACAATTGTCGCCCCATCGTCCTGGTGTCGGACACATCGTCCCAGTTCGCCTCCAAGCGGATGTTTCGCCCGAGAAGTTCGCTGATCCGACGCATCCACCGCGGCACCGCGCGCTCGCGGTATAGCTCCACGGGTGGATCTTCGTCATCGTTGGCCAGCGTCCGATGCCCCGCGAGGGTTGCGTCGATCTGTTCCGGCAGCCCGGCCAGCACACCCGGCAGGATTTCCGATACTCCCGCATCGCTGTAGTAGCCATCGGTGTTGTTCAGGTACATTCGGTAGACCAGGTCGCTGCCGTCAAGGCCGATGCACCGGTCGTCCGACCACTTGGCGGCCTCGATACGCACGGCCCGCAGCCGGCCGGCCAGCGGCATCTGCGCCGCCACCCGTGCGATGCTCGGAGCCAGCTCCGCGAACAAGGTGTCTTCGAACCAGTTGAGAAGCACGTCGGTTTCGTTGCTGCCGACGGTCTGCAGCAGATCCGGCATGGCCGTCAGCACGAGCACTTCCGAACCGACTGCCTCGGTGATTGCCGCCTGTGTTTTCGGCAGCGGCGTCATTTCCGGCATGGGCAGGAACTCATCTTCACCGACCTCGAGCGAAGCCTGATCCCATTTCTGTTCTTCGCCGGACGATTCGCCGAACGCCGCCCCCAGTCCGGTCGCCAGTGCCTCGCCCATCCCCTGCATCGCCTCCGCCATCTTCGAGGCCACATCCTCCATCATGGTCCCCAGGCCGCCTCCCATCAATCGCTCCATGGTTGTCGCCAGGTCGAACTTCCACGCCCCGTCTTCCCGGACCATGATGCACGCCATCTCCATTGCCGCCGGCGCACCCTCCCCGGCGTCGATCGGCACGGCCTTCATGGGGATGACGACATGGTCCCCTTCAATCTGCGCATCCCCAAGGATGTATTTGACGCCCTCCGGCCCGTCACTGTTCATCTGTCCGGATTCCAGCGTCTGCCGCGACAGGCACGCCTTCATCGCCTGCTCATCCTCGCGCAGCGACGCATCGAGAAATCTCCGCAAAACCTCGATCGCACCCGCAGACACATCTGTCGGCAACTCGGACATGAAACCTCCTGCCCGAATGGGCGCAACACAATCTGCCGTTCCATTGCCACATGTTCAGCGGCTCAATGGTAGGACGGCGGTTCGGGTCTGTCGATATTCGGCATCGCCGCAGCTCGGCACCGTCACGATTGTCGCCGCGCCGCCTGTCGCCGCGCCGCCCGTGCCTCCCGGGGCGTCTGCGGTACAATTGCCGCATGATTCGCGGCCATGCCCTGGCGCAGATGTCCGCCGTCGGGAATTCCGGCAGCGTAGTGTTCTGGCGATGTTGCCTCACACTCGCGTGCGCCTTCTGCGCCGGTTGCTGCGGGTCAATCGATGGGCTGTATCCGCCCAGGGCGGGCGAAAGTCAGCGAGAGATCTACATCTACAACAACCAGTGGCATACTGGATTTGTTCTCAACACGAGTGAGCTTTCGCCGCGCGGGCAACAATACTTCAAGCGATTCGGCAAGTACCCCTGGATCGAGATCGGCTGGGGCGACGATGGCTTCTATCGGGCGCCGGAAGCGACGGCCTGCAAGGCCCTGCAGGCGATGTTCCTGTCCCGGGCAAGCGTACTGCACGTTGTCGGGATCGAACCGGATCCGCTGCGGTACTATCGATCCGATGTATTCGATCTGTACCACGTGCGCGTCAGCGAAGCAGGCTATCGGCGCTTGGAACAGTTCATCCTCGATTCATTCCGGCCCGGCGACGATGGCAATCCGATCGAGCTTGAGGAAGGCCTTTACGGCTTCAGCCGTTTCTATGTCGCTCGCGGCCAGTATGGGATGTTGCAGACCTGCAACAACTGGACCGCCCGTGGTCTGCGGACCACAGGGTTCCCCATCACGCCGCCCTACGCCCAGACCGCGGGCAACCTGGCGTGCCAGATCAAACACCAGGGCCGGGCGCATCAGGAGGACATTGACGCCAAGGCCGGCCCATGGAAGCAACAGCCGTAACTACTTCTTCGTCACGCCCTTCCCGCACAGCGGCACGGTCTCCTGCGCCTCGCCGGTCTGATACTCGAATACCGTGAATTCGTGCGTTCCCAGTTTCCGCGTGATCGAGATCATCTCGATCAAACGCACGAGGTTGTCGGATGAGCCGGTCCAGGTGCTCAGGCCGATGCCGGGATAGCAGGGGGTCTTGCCCGCCCAGCCGGTTTGCTGGCGGACGAGGTTCTCGAAGGCGCCGTTGTGGGGCGTGTAGTCCATCGGGCAGACGAAGTCCATGTAGCCGCGCTCGCACCAGAGTTTCCAGTCCTGCCCCACGCCGTCCCGGTCGACTGTCCAATTGGGGAAGACGGCCGCCGAGATCTTCACCTTGGGTTTGATCTTGCGGGTCGCCTCGGCGACGGCGGCGACCGTTCGCGTGATGTTGTCGCGGCGGAAGTCGAGCCACTTGGCGATCAGTTCCGGATCGCGCCGCACATCGCCGGGCCAGTTGGCCACCCTTCGGCCGATGCTCTGCTCGAACCGTTCCCGGCAACCCGTGCAGAAACAGCCGTCCGGGCCTGGATAGCGGATGTAGTCAAAGTGAATACCATCGACGTCGTACTTGCTTGCCACCTCGACCATGGCGTCGGTTTCCAGCTTCTGGTTGTCGGGATGCGACGGGCAGAGCCAGGTGTCGCTGGGCTTGCCGCTGAACTGCACCTGTGTCCGGCCTTCGCGTTTCATGCGCTCGACAAACTCACGCGGTGCCCGGCCGCCCATGTTCCAGTTGACCTTCCAGACATGGCAGGCCACGCCGTATTTGCGGCAGGCCGCGACACACTGCGCGATCTGATCGCCGCGTTCCTTGACCTCCGGCGCAACGGGCAACACCGCGCTGTCGTAGTAGGCGACTCCGCCCCAAAGCATGTTGGGGAAGATCGCGTTGAAACCGTTGTCGGCGAGGATGCGGATCGACTGGTCCCAGCTCATCCCGGCCGGGCCGAAGGCACTGTGACACCAGAATCCCCGCTGTTCGCCCGGCTCGGGCGACTGGGCGCAGCAATACGCGGAGAGGAGATGGCCCTGCGCCTTCTGGGCGGCCTCGATGGCCTCGGGAAACTTGCCCGTGCTCACGAGATTTCTCGCCTTCTCCCGCTCCATCATCGCCAGCAGCAGCGGTTCGCCCGCACCCGGGATGCCCGGCCGCGACAGCGACTCCTTCGCCGCCGCCCAATCGGCGTACGGTCCGAATCGCCCGATTTGCTCAACCGTCTTCTTGGCCGAGGTCGCCCACAATTCCGGCACAAGGTGACCCGCCATCGCCAGCAGCAACCGGCGCTTGGCGGCCGGGTCGTTATCCAGCAGAACATGCGTCATGAAGATGCAGTTGTCGGAGCCGACAATCGCGGCGTGGCCGCTCGGCTGGCCATCGGCGTCAAACCAGTCGGCCAGCACGCGCCCTCGCCCGGCCACCGGCTTGGCATCGACGATGTTCCACGATCTTTGTGGCACGACCGCCGGCCCACCGGCCAGCGGCGGGTCCGTCAGACGGATCGATGCGAACGTTCCCGGCGCTTTCTGCGACACATGCCGGCCGAGTTCGATCCCGGCCACGGTGCTGAGCTCCGACGGCATCGCGTAAAACGCGATCAGTTTGCCCTTGTTGCCGAGGTACGCCTTGAGAGCGCTGGTGGCCGCGCTGGACATGGCCGGGTTGTGTGGCAGGATGACCAGGCGCGTGCCGGCGAGGCGCTGTGGCGTGAGGTCAAGATCACTGACCAGTGAGTACTCCAGCCCCAGGGCGCCGAGGTGTGTCGCCATGGATCGCGTGAAGTTGCCAATCGCCTCGACTTCGGTCGGTGAGGTTTTGGCCGCCGACTCGTTGCGGACGAGGCAGATGTCGGCCCGGCCGCCGATGAGGGACAGATCGGTGATGGCGAACTCCGTGTCCTGGTCCTTGCCGCGCCAAGCCGAGATGCGGATGGTGCGTATCGTGGCCCACCCGCCGGGTGTCCCTTCCATGCGTGTGTCTTCCTTGGGGATGACGATGGTGTTCCATCCGTCGCCCTGGCTCGGGGAGAAGGAGGTTGAGTACCAGCCCGCGCCGCTCTGGAAGAAGACCGTGAACTGCGAGACCGGCGAACTGTTGCGGCAGTGGACGCGGAACTGGAAAGCGCGGCAGTCGCTCATGTCGAGCTGGACCGCGCGGTCCCAACTGGCTCGATCGAACTTCGTGCCCTGGAAATTGCAGCGCATCCGCAGTGCCGTCCGGCCGTCGATCTTTGTGCCGGTGACGGGCGCTGTGCCTGACATTGGTTGCCACGCCGCCTGCGCCTCGCGGTCGTTGGCGTAGGTGATGGCGTCGACCACGGTGTCGGCGGCCGGCGCCGGCTGGGCTAGCGCGGCGTGACCGAGTAGACACACAACAGCGAGCAAAAGTCGAACGACATTCCGCATGAGATTCTCCGCTTAAGTAGGGCCAGCGTCTCGCTGGCCTTGGGCGTTGGGCTGGTTGCGCCTTCGGAAGGCCGGTGAGGGCACCGGCCCTACTGGTAATAAGCCACAACCTCGGTCTTGCCCGCCAGATCGCGCAGCTCCACCCATTCCTTTTCCGCATCAAACCGCTCATAGGCCTTGCCATTGACCTCGCACCGCACCATACGCTTTCCCTCCGGGTGGCGGAACCTGGCCCGGATCACCTTGGGCGCGTTTCGCGTCGGCGGGTCGATGAGCATGTAGATCCTGCCCCGGGATAGCGCCGACTCCAGTTGCATCGACATTGGCCCGAAATAAGTGCGGGCCTTGTCGATGCCGAGCGTCTTGCCGTCGGCGAGCCAGTAGCGAGGAATGGCCGCCCCCAGCCACAGCTCATCGCCGCGTTCCTGCACGAACATCAGGCGCAGCCAGTAGGTCGAGTTGGACTCATCGGAGGATTTGTAGTGATCGCCCCGCCAGTCGCCGATGTTGGGCAGAGCGTGCTCGGTCATCATCCGCGTATCCGCGAAATAGCTCACCGCAAAGGCGTTGAAATACGCCCGCGCATAATGCTGCGGCTCATCGCGCAGCAGATACGCCACCGGATTGTGCAGCAGGTTGGCCTGCTGTGAGACTCCGCCATGGCTGAACCAGCGGCGCTCAAACTCTGCATCCGGCAGCTTGTAGCCAAACTGTTCGGAGAGATAGAGGTTATCTTCGTAGTCCTTAACGATCCACGTCGCCAGCGGGCTGTTGGCGTCGATCGCCCCGGTGCGGATGAGGTAGATGGCCCCTTCCAGGGTTTCCGTGATCCACCCGAACGACCGGCCGCGTCGATGCACATCGGACGGCACCTTGGGCACCCAGCTTCCATCGCGCAGCCGTACCACGGGCGACCGTCGCATGGCCTCGGTAAACGCCGCGATCAGATCCGCGTGATACGCCTGCGCTTCCTTGAGCAATCGAGGCCCTTGCGGATTTCCGGCCGCCACCAGCGCCCGCGCCGTGTTGTCCATGCCCCACCAGCTAAAGACGTTGTTCGACAGCCAGCAGCGCCAGTCGCCGATATCCTCCAGGCTTCCCGGCGGCAGCAGTCCCTTCTCGAGCGCCCGCATCGGCTCCCGGCCGGCGCGCTCGGTCGACCGGCCGCGCTCGCCGATGATCCACTCGCACGCCTTGACCAGCCCCGGCGCGGCATGCTCCATCCACTTGGCATCCCGCGTGTACCAGTAATGCTCCCCCATGCACCACATCACCCAGCCATGATGCTGGTTGTACCCGCCGGATTCGTAGCCATTCGCCCCGTAGAACTCGCCCTCCTTGCTCGCATAATCCCCCGGCAGGGCGACAGTGCCCTGATACTTGAGGAATGTCTCCAGCGCCCGGGCGGCCACGTCGTGATACCCGCGCCGGTCCATGTCGCTGATCATCATCGTCGATTCATTGGAATACACGCCGTAGCTGAATGTCCCCACCTTCGCCATGTAGCAGTCGCTGTCGCCGACCTCGCGCTCGGTGTTGATCAGCAGATGCGAGACATCGGCCTTGTAGAAGTCGTTGATCATCGGTTCCGGCGTGACAATCTGCGTCCCAGCGGCGATGCGCTTGCGCCAGTAACTGCGGACAGATGCAAGGTTGGCGCCAAAGAGATTGATCCCATGGCAGGGGTCTTCAGTCGCGACGAATGGAATGCAAATGTGCAACTCCTGCGGCTCGTCTCGCTCGAGACTCACGCGGCAGGTAACCCTGCCTTTCTCCGCCCGGAGCGTCAACTCGGTTCCGCCAAACCACGCGCGAACCACGTCATGCTTTTTGCTGACGAGGTGAGCCCAGGTCTTTTCGCCACGCAATTCCAGTTCGTCAGGACCTCGTCCGTCTGACGCGGAGAACTCGATCTTGCCTTCAGCTGTCGCAGCAGCCGTGTTCTCCATCCGAATCTGCATCAACAGCACGTTCTCGTCGTCCGCATGAACTCGCTCTCCGGACAACATCGGGAACGGCGCTGCGTACGCCGTCTGCCGATACTTTACTGTCCCATCCACCCATTCATTGATGATGATCGGCAGACACCCATCCATCAGTTCCCGCTTCACCGTCGCCGATTGCGGTAACCCAAAGCTGAACCGAAGTTCATCCCCGTCCCATTTGCACCGCGGCGTGTCCTTTCCCTTGATCCGCGTAATCCATTTTTTGTTCAGCACGATATCCCCGTTGGGATCGGACCGGAAATGCTGCCGCGTCCCCTCAAAGCTCAGCGGGATGTACTGGGCTTTCTTGGCCGGCGTATCCGCCCACGCCCGCGTGAACGTCTGCTCGGGCATCTTCGTCACGCGCGAGTACAGGTCCATCGTCTTCTCTTGGGCCTTCGCCTCGCGCCAGGTCTTCTCGGCCGTCGCATAGGTGACGCTTTCGCCGGCCTTTCGCACCAGCACCCGCAGATCAGGCAGGAAGATGTGGCCCCACTTGTTCAGGTCTGATGCCGCGAAGGAGAACGACCTTTCCGCCGTGGCCCGTACCGTTACGATCGTCTCGTCAAACGAGTTGAAGCCCACGGGCTTGGCGCAGACGACGTTTGCCCGCGTCAAGTTCCCTGCCGCCTCGGCCGCTTTCGCCAGCGTGCCGTTAAACACCTCGATGCGCGCATTCTGCCCCGCGTCCGCCCACTCCACCTCAAACTCCAGCCCGGCCAGCGTCGAATCCGTGTACGCCTCCAGCGATTTGATCGTCGGCAGCGGCTTATCCGAAATCAGCCTCAGCTTCATTGTTGACCGATACTTCGCCGCAAAACCCTTCAGCCCCTTGAACTCCCTGGCGTTGATCGGGTTGAACGTATACGTCAGCGTCGCCCCTTTGGCCTCCGCAACGGCATCCGCCACCTGCCATTTCCCCTGATACCAGTCGCCCACGTTCATCCATCCCGACCCGCCCGAACCCGATGGCCGATCGCGTGGAATCCGCTGCTGCGGCCACTGCGACTGCCAATACTCCAACAGCACGGCGTCCGTCTTCGGTGCTTCGCCCGCGAATTCCACGACGACTCGGAAGACATCCCGCGCATCTTCCCACATTACGCCATAGTCACGCCCATCCTTTTCCCAGTGCATGACTTGCCCGAAAGGGGCGACGTTCAGCGTCTGGCCGGGGGCGGCCAGAGTTCCCAGCATGAACAACACACCGCACACAGCCCGGCACGCCAGGGAGGTTGTGGTTCTCATAGGTGGCATTGTACCCATACGAGGCAATTGCATGGAGTGGGCCGACGAGGGCGTCGGCCCCACTTGTCCGCGACATTGTTTTCCCCTTGCCAGTTTCGTTGAATCGGGCACAATCAGCACATCTCTCACACGGGCAGGTCAGCATGCCGCGTAAGACTCCCGCACTCCGTGCCTTCGTGTCTCTGTGGCTCCGTGCCTTCGCCCTGGTTCTACTTGTGACCAGCGTCCGCGCCGACGACGCGGGCGTGGAGAAACTGCGCGCGGAAGTCGCCACCAAAGGTTGGCTCCTCTTTTCTGCCAAGACCGCCAATGGCGACTACGACCTATTCCTCTCCCGCCCGGACGGATCGGCCAGGCGCCCCGTCACCCAGACGCCGGATTGGAGCGAATTCGGCGGCCGGTTCTCGCCGGATTCCAAACGCATCCTCTATCGCCGGCTCAAGAAGGGCGCCGAGATCAACCACGACCTCTGGGGCGCCAGGGGCGAACTGGTCGTGGCCGATGCCGATGGCTCGAACCCTGTCGTGTCCGGCGGTATCGGCGAGTATCCCTGGGCTTCGTGGAGTCCCGACGGCACTCAGTTCGCCTGCCTGTACCGGCATGAGGGCCGCGTTCGCATCATCGACATCGCCTCGAAGAAGGTCGTCAAGGAGTTTCCCCGCCGGGGGATCTTCCAGCAGATGTACTGGTCTCCGGATGGCAAGCGCCTGGTGGGCACTGCCAATGTTGGCGGCCAGGACTGGAATATCGTGGTCATCGACATCGAGACCGGCCAGGCGACCCAGATTTCCCGCGGCCAGAACTGCACGCCCGACTGGTTCCAAGGCGATTCCGGCCGGTCGATTTACTCCCATCGCACGCCCGGTATTGGCGGCGACTACGGCTCAACCATGCTCATGCAGGCGACCGCCGACGGGAAGACCCGCAAGCTGGTGTATGGCGAGCGCGGCCGGCATATCTACTACGGCTGCACCTCGCCCGACGACAAATACGCGATCTTCTCGTTCCCCGAATCCGATGGCGGCACGGATTCTCCCATGGCCATCGTGCGGATGGCCGACACGCCGATCATCGTGCCCGAGGACTACAAGGAACTCAAGGCACTCTATCCCAACGCCAACAACGGCCCGGTCTTCCGGCTCACGCAGCCGGGTTTTGAGCCGCATTGGACGTATGTGGAAGTCGGAGGGAAGTAGATGACCGCTGAAAGTGCTGCCAGTGCCCTCACTGGCGGAATCCCGAAGGACGAGCCTGCCGGTGAGGGCACCGGCAACACTAAGTACGACGGTCCTGCCCCGGCCACATTTAGTGCCGCCAGTGTCCTCACTGGCGGAATCCCTGCCGGTGAGCACGCGCCCCCTCCGCCCGTGGGGACACCGGCGGCACTAAACGCGCCACACCGACACGGCGGACCCGGCCGCCTGCGCGGCGTGCTGGTGATTGTGGTCGTCGCCACGGGAATCTGGCTGCTGGCCAGCCGGGTACAAACCGGGGCGGACGAGTTTGTCACCAGCCTCGGGCGAATCGAAGTTACCGCACGCCTGATGGATCGCCCGGAGCAGTTCCCCAACCTCGGCGCCTACCGCTACACGTACGTCCTGAAGTACAAGGTGCTCAAGGTCCACCGCCAGGATCCGCAGGGCAAGTATCGTCTGAACCCTGGCGACGAGATCTTCGTCGGCCACTACAAGCCGTGGATGCCGCGCTCGCAGATTAAGGATGCCGACTGGGGCGATGCCCCGCTCGGCGGGTCGCTCGACCGGTTCGTGGCCGGCGAGGCGCATCGCCTGGCGTTGGACTACGAAATGCAGGATTTGGCGCCCAGCGGCGCGCTGGATTACTGCTTTCCTCCGGCCGTCAACCGTTTCTTCGCCATCTGGATCAACCCCACCACTTATTAGCCCCGCATGGTCTTCACCACGCACATCTTCATCTTCTACTTCCTGCCGCTCTTCCTGCTCGTCTATTTCAATCTCCCCCACGCCTGGAGCAACCTTTGGATCACGATTGCCAGTTACATCTTCTACGGCTGGTGGGAGCCGTGGTTTGTCTGCCTCATGTTCTTCACCACGGTGATGGATTTCTTCTGGGGCAAAGTCATCACTCGCCCCGGCGCCACGCCGGCGCAGCGGAAGATCGCCTTGATCGCCTGTTGCGTCACCAATCTGAGCTTTCTCGGATTCTTCAAATACTACATGTTCAGCGCCGAGACGCTGAATCGCCTGCTGGCGATGGCCGGCCACGAGCAGTTTCGCGTCCTGCGGGTGGTGCTGCCCATCGGCATCTCGTTCTACACGTTCCACTCGCTGACCTACATTGTCGATCTCTACCGTGGCGATGCCAAACCCGCCCGGTCTTTCACCAACTTCTCCGCGTTCGTTGCCCTTTTTCCCGATCTCGTGGCCGGGCCGATCATTCGCTACAAGACGCTGGCCGCGCAGCTCGACTATCGCGAGCACACGGTGCCGCGTTTCGCTTCCGGCATCGCCATCTTCATCCTCGGCTTTGCCAAGAAGATCCTGCTGGCCAACCCCATGGGCCACGTCGCCGACGCGGTCTTCAATGCCGCACAACCAGGCGCGCTCGATGCCTGGGTCGGCGTGCTGGCGTACGCCTTTCAAATATACTTCGATTTCTGCGGCTACTCCGACATGGCCGTTGGCCTCGGACGGATGCTGGGGTTTGAGTACCTGAAGAACTTCGACGCGCCCTACCTCGCCCAGAGCATCACCGATCTCTGGCGTCGCTGGCATATTTCCCTCTCCAGCGTGCTGCGCGACTACCTCTACTATCCGCTCGGCGGCAACCGGCGCGGGCCGACGCGGACCTATTTCAATCTCGCCGTCGTCATGCTGCTGGGCGGCCTCTGGCACGGCGCCAAATGGAATTTTATCCTCTGGGGCGGATACCACGGATTGTTGTTGGCGTATGAGCGCTGGCGCGGCAAGCAAAGCCTCTATGGCCGACTGCCGCCGGCCCTCCGCGTCGCCATCACCTTCCTGCTCGTGCTCTTCTCCTGGGTGCTCTTCCGTGCGGACAATCTCACCGAGGCTCTCCATTATTTCGGCGCCATGTTCGGTCTGTGCCCCGGCACGCCCGCGTCGGCCCTGCTGGCGGCCGACATTTACACGCCCCTGGCCATGCTGGTGATGCTCCTCTGCGTCCTGTTCGTTTTTCAGCCGACGCAGGCGCATGAGTGGGCGAAGAATTCCCAGACCTGGCCGCGCGTGGCGATGCTCGTTCCCGTGTTCGTGTTCGCACTCGTCGTGATGTCGTCCCAGGCGTTTAATCCGTTCCTCTATTTTCAGTTCTAGGAGCAATGCATGTCCGGTCGTGTACGCAAAAGCGAAGTCGCCTTGATCCTCGGTTTCCTGGGGATCATCTTCGCCGTGCCGGCGGCCCAGACCTGCCTCGAACTCCACCGCGGCCAGCGTGTGCAGGCTACGGACGTCTTCCGCACCAGGCCGACGGCCGCCAATCTGCGCGAGTACGAACGCACGCTCGAAGAGAACTCGGCATTTCAGCAGCAACTGCGCCCGCAAATGCAGCGACTGCTCTTCACCACGCTCCACGACACCGGCGCCAAGGCCATCCTCGGGCGGGATGACTGGTTCTTTTTCCGGCCCGACGTCCGCTACGTCGTCGAGCCCGATCGCATCGAAATCGATGCCGGCAGTACCGCATGGATTGCGCCCTCAGATCATTCGACGCGCCGGGAGAGTGTCATCCGTGCGATCGTGCATTTTCGCGATCAACTTCGCCAGCGCGGTATCCAACTCCTGG
>JANYKD010000322.1 GCA_025361735.1 Phycisphaerales bacterium | reverse complement strand
GATCGGGCTGCGCACCGCGCGCGGACCCGATCAGCACGGCCACCCAGACCGCGGCCACCAACCGCAACACCCATGATTCGCCTCGCATCGCTGCCTCCTCACCTGCGACGCGCTAGTCGCGCTTCTGTTCGACGCCGACAGCCAGCACTTCGGCCTGGTATTTCACGACATCGACTTCCTTGGCCGCGTCGGACATATCCTCCAGGCTGGCCAGCTTCTTTGCCCTCTCCATCTTCACGAAGTCCGTCATGTTCAGGTCAATCGTCGTGTCTCCGTCGGGGACCTTCGCCAGGTGGTACACCAGCACCCGCACGAGCTGCCGGTCCTCGTCATAGCCGCACAACATCACCCGCACGTTCTTCGCCAGCCGTGCCTCCGGGTTGTTGATCGTAAACACGTCCCCGATGTACACGCCCAGCGTCGGTTCCTTCAGGGGCTTGGCGAGCACGATCTTCAGCTTCTTGCGAAGCTGCTCATTCTGCTGCAGTTCCTTCGCCATGTCTTCCGACAGCGGCACCGGGGTCACATGCTCAACGACAAGCCTCCATTTCCTGCTCTCGTCCAGGCACGGGACCTTGAACCATGTCGCGGTCTCGGCGCCCGGCAGGATGACATCGGGCACGGCCGCGACGTCCTCCGCATCGATCTGCGTCCGGCCGCCGGCGTCCAGCCACACCAGCTTCATGGCGCCGATCCGCACGGCCGACGTGCCGTTGTTCTTCAGCACGGCCATCACAAACCGCTGGCTCGGAATCTCCTTCAGGCCCGCGATGGCGGTGTACCCCTTGCAGTAGAGGCTCACCGTACGCACCACCTGGATATCCGCGGCCTTCGCGGCTCCGGCATTCGTCGTACCCGTATCAGCACCGGCGGACTCGGTAGCCTTGGCCCCGATCTTCTTCAGAGCGCCGCCTGCCACGAGCCGCACATCTTCATCCGGATCCTTGAGCAACTTCTCCATCGCACCGGCCGCACTCTGCGCGGCCGCGCCTTTCTCACCCAGCGTCTTGGCCGCTTTGAGCCGGACCATGGCATCCGGGTCACTGAGTTGTCCAACGAGTTTGTCGATATCCGCCCCGCCCACTGCTCCGCCCTTGATCTTCTGCACGGCCGCTGCCGCTACGCCCCGAACATCGTCGTCCGGGTCTTTGAGGAGCTTCTCCAGCCCGGGCAGCGCCGGTGCCGCCGCGGGGCCCATCGCCCCCAGTGCGCGGGCCGCCTTGAGCCTGACAAAGGCATCATCCGACTGCAATTGCCCCGCCAGTTTCTGAACACCATCCGCTTGCGGCTCACCGGCCGCGATCGCCTTCCCGCTCAGCGCGCAAAATACCGCTAGCGCCAGAACCCAGAACACAAAGAGCCGTGTCATGGTGTGTTCTCCTTTCGGTGTGGTGCGTGGTTTCGGTGGACTCCTCGCCGCGTGTCCACAAGCAACAGTAAAACCTCGTCCCATCCGCCACTCGCTCCGACACCAGCGATCGCGCCGAAAACCCACGGCAGGCCAACCATTACAAGTTTGAAATCTCTTTTGTGTTTCCGCAAGTATAAAAGCAGGCAGTCGCTCAATTTCGCGACGGTGCAAACCGGCCCGAAAGATTGCAAATTGTGGTCCCAACATAACTTGGCCGCAATTGTTAGAAGGGGCAGAAAGTTGATATCAAATGATTACTCAATCCGACCTAAAGGTAAAGTTTCCTCTGCTGACGCCCGGCCAATCGCCGCCGGGCATGTTCCGGCTTAATGGATTCGGCGTTGCCCTCTACGGCCGCCGCGACCACGACCCGGAAACGAACACCTACGTCGCCACCTGGTGCCTGTCATTGCTGTTCATTCCAGTGCTCTGCCTGCGGGCCTACCGTGTCGCCCGTGCGTCGCAGGGCTGGTACTTCCTGGGCCGGGAACCCTTGTCCGCCTTCGCCAGACGCTGGAACCTCTCTCTTCTCTGTGCGATCCTGGTCACGAGTTGCGCGATCCCGTATTCGATCTACACCTCTTCGCCCGCATATCAGGCCAGGCGTCAGATGGCTGCGGCGAACGCCCTCGTTTCCCAGGGCCACCTCGGCCAGGCCGCGAAGATTTACCAGACACTGGTCATCAGCGAGACCAGCGAAGCCGACAACGCCGCCGCAGCGCTCAACGTTCTTCTGAGTGACGAGTGCCAGAAGGCGCCTCTAAGCGAGACCGTGGACGTGCTCCGCGCCGCTGCCCAGGTCGCGCGTCGTGACCGGGTCATTTCCCGAACGGAGGTGGCGGACAAGGCCATCAAACTCGTGGCTGACAAGGGCGATTCCGACCCGCGCTCCGGTGTTGCCGCGCTGGACGCCATTCGACCGCTGGTGGTGGATACGCGCCCGCTCGATGATCGCACGCTCTCGCTCCTGCGCAAATGGGCGGCAGGCGAACCGTCCAATCTCGATGCCATCGTCCCGCTCGCTTCGATCCTGGAACAACGGGATCAGCTCGACGAGGCCGAAAAACTGCTTCAGCCAGTCAAGAACAGGCTCGGCGATGGCGAAGGAGCCCGCGTGCTCGGCCGCATCCTGGGCCGCCACGGCGACTTCGACGGGGCATATGCCCTGTTGTGGCCATACGCCAAGACGCGCCTGGACAGGCTGCATTCGGCCGAGCAGTCCTCGGAGTCCGCACTGAAACAGTTGTGGGATCGCGAGATCAAACTGCTGCAGGAAGACAAGGCCCCGCGGGATTTCTATGAGAATTACAAGCTTGCCGGCGAGGACCGGCAGCGGGCCATGGTGCGCGAGTACATCAATCCCCGCATCAAGAACGACCCGCTGTACATCTCCGCCCAGCAATCGATGGAACGGGAGGCGGCCGTTGTGCCGGTCGCCCTGGAACTGGGCATCGTCATGCTACAGCGGGCACAGGGGCAACCAAATCCCGAGCTGCGAAAGGCCCAACTCGAGTCTGCCGAGCAGGTGTTCCTCGCCATCGGTGGCATCGCCGGTGAGTCCGACGCCTATCGGCTCTCGCTGGGACAGGTGTACTACTGGCTGGGCAAGCAGGCGGAAGGCCGCAAGCTTTTCAATGACTTCCTCACCGCGAAGAGCAGGGGCTTTGAGGCGATCATGGAAATCGCCGCGCGCCTGCGCCAGTTGGGCGCCGATGGTGAGGCCCGTACGCTGGCCGAGGAGGCGTACGGCAAGGGATCCAAGTCTGAAGAGCGCCAGCAGGCCGCTCTCATGCGGTCTCTGTGCCACAAGGACCTCGATGATGAAATCGCCTGGCTCTACAAGAGCGACACGGCTGACCCGCGCATCAAAGCTTCGCTCGCCAAGGCGCTCGGCGAAAAGGCGTTTGAAGGAGGCCGCGACGATGAGGCCGTCCACCAGGCGCGCAGCGCCATCGAGGCTTACGCCGCCATGCCCCGCAGCGCCAGCACGCTGAATGAAACCGCGCTGGCATACTACGCCATCTTCAAGACCACGGGCGACCGACCTTCACTGGAACGCTGTCAGGACTATTTCCAACAGGCAGTCGAACTCAACCCCACCGACTCCATTCTGCTGTACAACGCGGGTGTAACCGTGCTGGACGGCGCAGTTGCGGACCTGATCGGTGGCGATATCGACCTGCATGCCCTCCATCAGCCCGGTGACATGGCGCTGCTGGGTTATCTCTACCATGATCACGCCGACCGCGCCGCCCTTGTGAAGCGCGTAAACGAGCACCCGGGCATTGCCCGCGCCATCTCGTACCTGGAGAAGGTGATGGTGCTCTCGCCCAAGAACACCCGCGCGTATGCAGCCATCTATCCGATCCACCACTTCACGCACAATGAGCCCGCGCTGCGCAACCTGGAGCAGCGCCTCCGCTCGGCCGAACTCGATACTTCCGGCCAGCTCGCAACTCACATGGAGATGCTCCAAGGCGCCAAGGACTCCCAGTTTCGACAAAGCATCGGCGCCATGCTCAAACGCAGCGAAGATATGGCCGGTAAACTGCGCGCCAAAGGCGGGCGCACGGCCGCCGTGGCTCTGAGCATCGAAGTTGAGCAGATGCTCGCACTGGACGTGTACGGTGGAAACGTCGATGCCGGCAAAGCCGTCGCCCTGGCCGAAGAGGCTCGCCGTCTGGACGCTTCAACCGGCACCACATCGGTGCTGATGGCCGCCTACGTCTTCCGCGCCGGCAAGGAACTCTCCCGCAGCGATCCGGCATTTGATGCGTCGCTTCGAAAGTATTCCCGTTCCATCGGCGTCACTTCCGTTGTCGCCAATGCATTTGATGAGTCCGGCCCGATCCAGCAGAAGCTCCTGCAGCACCCGGACATCCGGGCCGTCGTGGCTTTGCTGAAGGAAGAGACCCTGGCTTTCCCCAAGGGTCACTCGCCCTATGAATGGCAGCTTCTCAAAAGAACCGACCCGGCCGAGGCGGACAAGGCGGCCGAGAACATTCGCGGCACGTTCCGCAAACTGATTGAACACTCCATCGACATGTTGCTGGCGCCTCTAAGTGGCGGCCATGCCATGGAGGATTACTGGCTCATGCAGATCACCGGCAAGCCCGAGGAAGGCCTCAAATCGCTCCGCAAATTGTCGGCAATGGGCATTCCTGTGCCGCTCCCGGCCCAATGATCGGCAAGGGGAATGAAACCCGCATGCGCGGCTGGCTGGCTTCGGCCCGGCCCGTCTGGTATCCGCGGGGTTCGTTCCGCTCTGAGCGGGGTACGTCCTAACTGCATCGTCGCGCATGTCGTTCACCAGCAGGAGGACGATCCGGTTCCTGATCGTGTTGGGAATGTACCATGGGGAATTCGACGAGGGCGCAGACAGTGGCTCGTTATCCATTGGCTGCACACCGTCTCCGCCGCTTCTTTTCCTGATCGGCCTCGTTAGACTCTCAACACGTGCATGACTGAGGATTTAGCGATGGGGCTGAAAGAAGCACAAGAGGCATTGGATGAGATGCGGTTATCGACCGCCACGTACGACGATTCGTATCTGCCCCAATACTACGCCACCGTGAAGCTCTTCCTGGCCAAAGCCGCGGAGTATAAAGCGTCGATCGGACGGTCAGGGGGTACACCCTTCGTGGACGCGACCCAGGAACTTGCGCCTGACCTGCCCGAGCCTCTGCGCTCCGACGCAGATGAATGGATCGATACGCAAGTTCACGGCAAACGATGGTCGCGGACCGCCGCGATGGTGTTTCGATCGTACCTGAAATACAAAGTGATCGAGGATGCACTCGACTCTGAGCAACGGGCCTCATTGGGAATCTACGACCCGCTAATCGAGTTGCTCAAGGCGGGCTGTGGCTACATCAATGACCATCACGGCTCCGTTATCGTCGGGGGGCGGGGTATGATCTGGTACGGGCCGCCGGCCGGTGGACGTTGACGCCGCGCAGGCCATGTGCGGCCGCCGACGAGCCGAAGACTGGATGGACGGCTTTTATCCGAGTTATCAGCGACTCAGCGCCAGCGGTACTCGTATCGCGTGTTGCCGCCCATATTGCCGATGATGATCATGTTGGTTTCATGCTGCATGCGCATGATGTTGGACATGGTCTGGAAGGTCGCCTGCTGGGCACGCATTTTCGCTTGTAGCTCAAGCAGCTTGCTCTGTGAATTGGTGCTGAGCTGGCCGCCGAGCGCGACGAGTTGGGGGTTCTGTTTCCAGCCGTTGATGTACTCCGTCTTCTGCGCCTCGGGCATGTCCGGCCAAAGCATGCGCAGCGACGCCCAGATCAGCGGCATCTGGGCGATGAGTTGCCGCTGCTCGTTGGCGAGCGTCGCGTAGTTGGCCGCGACATCGGCCGCGAGCTTGTCGCGGATTTCCGCGGTTGGCGTCGCGGTGATACCCGCCGTCTGCCCGGCCGCGAAGCAGAGGAATTCGGCAAAGGCGTCAACGTTCTGTCGCGTGAGCGGCGGCGACCCGGCCGCGATGGGCTTGTGGGCATTGTCGTAGATCTCCAGCATCATTTTCGCGGCCGGGCTGTCCTTGTCCGTCCGCCACTGTTTGATCGCCCCGTCCAGGACAACCTGCCGTGCCACCTCGCGTTCGGTGGGTTTCATGGCCGCCAGTTGCTGGCGTCCCTTGAGCAGCTCGGCGAAGTCATCGATTTCCTTGCGGATGTTCTTCTGCCAGTAGCCGCGGACCTCGGTTTCGACGGTCGCCTTCTGCGTGTCCGTCAACGGCGTCTGCATGAGCCACTCGAGGAAGTCGTTGCATTCATCGAGCATGTAACGGCTGAGCGGCGGGTTGCCCGTTTCCACGACCACGGTCGTCGTCAGCGAGATGCGATCGACCATGCGGGCCAGCGTGGGCGCGTGCGTATTGAACAACGCGACGCTGTTGAAGATCGTGGTGAGCATCACATACCGGCCGCCGGCGCCGATCAGCACATCCCACTCGTAAAGGAACTGGCCGGCGCGGTTGGGGTCGGCATAGGAACAGGTGACGCTGACCCACTGCCCGCCGGAACCGATGTGTTTGCCGCCCGCGCGTTTGCCCTCCTCACGGAACTGCGGGCGAGCCTTCGCCAGCGCCAGCAGATCATCCGCGATCTTGTCGAGCGGACCCGCCAGCGGCTGTGACGGCGAGAAGACGATGGCGACGCCCTTCTCCGGCGGCGACAGGGTCAGCAGGTTGTCCTTCTCCTGTTTCACCCACCCGGCAGGGGGCTGGTAGAGCACAATACCGTAGCGCGACGGCGCCTGTGCGGCCGCCGGGACGACGAGCAGAACCAGCGCGAGCGAGGCGAGAGTCAAGCGGATCATGGTCATGAGCCTCCGTAAGCGACAGCGTCATTCTAGCCATGCAGGAACGGCAGGTCATTCGTGTCCAGGCGGGGAAGTTCGTACGGCGTGTCGAGGCTCGTGACCAGGCTGACGCGTGTGGTCAGGCCCAGCACACAGCCGGATTGGCGGAGAAGCGCGATCGTTGTGCTGTTGTAGCCGCCGCAGGGATAGCACATGGTCCAGTCGGCCGGGTCGTGGCCCAGAACCTGCCGGAGAAAGCCGACCGTCTGCCGGATTTCGACCTGCTGCGCCTCGGGCGTGAGGTTGTTCAGCCAGAGGTGGTCCCAGCCGTGGCCGCCGATTTCCATGCCGGCTTTCGCCATGCAGCGCAGTTGCGGCAGATCCATGTAAAGCTCGCGGGCCAGCACCGACGGGTCGATGCCCACAAGCCGCCGCAGCAACTCGTCGGCGATCGCCAGGCGGACGGGATCGGGCAAACCCTTTTGCAGCAGCCGCTTGACGAAAATGATATCGGCGTTGTCGAAGCGATTGGCGATCGCGAACTCGGCTCGCAATTGGGCATCCGTGGCAATCTCCGGGAAATCCCGCCGAAACGGCGCGAGCAACTCAAGCATCTCCCTCGCCAGGGCAGCGCTGTCCTGCGTGCAGGCAAGGATGTAGTGGATCTTGTGAACATCCAGCAGGGTATGTTCGACGATGGCCCGCGCGGGCGGAAAAAACGCACCGGTAAACCCGCGCGCCATCAGCCGCGGAAACACGGTCGTGTAGTGGTCGGCAAAGCCGTCGTCGAACGTCAGGATGCACGGCCTGGGCGGCAACGGGCGGCCGACGCGCACGGCGGCCAGCAGATCCGACAACCCACAAACATTGTAGTTGCGGGCGATGTGGTCCAGTTGACCTTCAAAACGCTCGGTGCTGAGCCCCTTGATCTGCGGATAGCGCGAATGTGCCAGATCGCGCACATAATGATACATGACGATCGTGAGCGGATTCGCGGGCGAGATGGGCGGAACGGTGTCTGGCATGGGTTGGCTTAGTTGGGGCGATCCTGATCCGAGTCCGACTTGGTCCAGTACCAGTTGCAGTCCCGGGAAAACGGCCAGGCCGGGAAGGGGGGCGTACGCAGCGAAACGGCCGAGCGGATCTGTCCGCCGGCCGCGTCGAGCGGCTGGAAGCGCGAGGGCACGGCGTTGCCGTCGGGATGATCGTCGAGGCGGTGCATGCCGGCGTCGGCGAGCCACTTGCCGAGTTTGCCGTGGTAGAGGTAACAGTCGCATCCGAACGCCCCCGCGGCATCGAGGGAGTCCCAGAGATGGGCGAGCAAGTGTGAGGCGTTTTGCGGCGAGGTGGGTAAGAACTCGACAAGGCGGCCGATCCGGGCGACATCGTGCAACTGATCGCCGACCTTGTGGCGGATGGTTTCCAGTCGCCAGACGAGCAGGCCAATCGACTGCCGCGGGCGTTCCCGCTGGTAGGCGTTGCCGGGACAAGCTCCGCCGGTGAGGACACCGGCGGCACTATCGGCGATCTGGATGAATCGATACTGGAACGTTGGATGTGCGGCGTAGCGCCACTGGAGGTACGCGGCATCGCGAACCGGGCCGGTGAGTTCCTGGCGAAGCGAGGCCCACGAACGCTGATCCCATTCGGCCGGGTCGGGTGGCGCAAAACCGGCCACGGATGTAGCCCGAGCAGGCTGGGCGAGCAGCGCCCGCGCCATGGTCAGTCCCTTGCCCACCGGCCAGGCGGGATTTGCCAGGTGCAGCAGCCGGGCGAAGTCGTCCGCGCGGCCCGGATGCACGGCAAAGTATCGGGGAATGTTCTCCATCACCTGCCAGTGCATGGCGTTATAGAGCCGGGCGACGATCGGGTTGATGCCGAAGGAGATGGTGACCTGATCGAGCGGCGCGTAGAAGTGGTTGAGCAGATCCAGGCCCGTGGTGCCGCGTCGGAATTCGTCGCGGAGTTTCCAGTTGGCCAGCCAGAATGCTGGCCGCTCCCGACCACGATCGTTGAAGCGAAATGGGATACCACCCAGGACGCCGACGACCTCCCCGTCCTGCTCGGCAACAGCAAAAGTATACGTATCGCCGCCGGCGAACCCCTCGCGGTGGAACGTCCAGTCGAACAGCGCCTTGTCGCGCGTGTAGATGTGATGCGGCGCCCAGTATCGGTGCAGGAAATCCGCCGCGAGCGGGTATTGGTCGAGTGGTAGCAGTCGTGTGGTGGGCATGGGAAAAGGGGTCAGGGCAGGCGGATGAGCGTTGCGCACCAGGAATAGCCGACGCCGAACCCGACCAGCATGGCGAGCTGCCCCGAGCGCAGCCGGCCGGCCTGCTGGGCCTGTTTGATGGCGATCGGAATGGTCGCCGAAACCGTGTTGCCGACGTCCCGTACCTCCACGAAGAACTTCTCCGTGGGGATCTCCAGGCGCTTGCGGAGATGTTCGAGCATGTACGCGTTGGCTTGGTGGAAGATGAACAGGTCGATGTCGGCGATCGACTTGCCGGCCACGGCGAGCAGGTTGTGGACCACCTTGGGAATCGTATTGAGCGTGAAGACGAAGATCTCCGGGCCGTTCATGTACAGATACGGCGTCTGCTTGGGCGGGTCGTCTGGGCGAAGGGCGCCTTTGCGGACAATAAGGTTGGCTGCGCCCGTGCCGTCCGTGCCGAAGATAAACGGGCCGATGCCGGCATGCGGCGAATCGTCGGGCTGGATCAGCGTGGCGGCCGCGCCGTCGCCGAAGATCAGTCGCACCGTGCGGTCTTCGGGGTTGATGTGCTTGCTGTAGGTCTCGGCCATGATCAGCAGCAGATTGCGCGCCTGCCCCGTTTCGACCAGCCCTTTCGCCAGGCTCAATCCGTAAACAAAGCCGGAGCAGCCGAGATTGAAATCCAGCGCCCCGGCGGTCGTCGGAATGCCCAGTCGCGACTGCAGCAGGCAGGCCGTGGTGGGCAGGATGTAATCGGGTGACTGCGTGCAGAGGAGGATGAAGTCGATGTCGGCCGGGGCGACGGCGCCGGATTCAAATAGTTTGCGTGCCGCCAGGAAGCCCAGGTCCGAAGCCAGCTCGCCTTCCGCGGCAATGTGCCGTGTGTTGATGCCGGTCTTTTCGGCGATCTGCGGAACCTGCCACTGCGGGTATTGCTCGGCGATCTGGTCGTTGGTCACGACCTTCTCCGGGAGGTGATACTCAATGGCTTTGATGACGGCGTTCATACGCTCACACTCCGGAATCTACTGCGCTGTGTAGCCGCCATCGACCACGAGCGTGGTTCCCGTGATCCAGCGGGCGGCGCCGGAAAGCAGGAAGGCGGCCGCCGAGGCGACATCCGATCCCTTGCCCAGGCCCAGCGGATGCATCTGCACGACTTTGTCGAACTGCTCGGGGGTGAGATTCTTCTCGATGGCCAGACCCATGCCGGCCGCAACCAGTGAAGGGGCGATGCAGTTGATACGAATCTGCTGCCGTGCCAGTTCCAGCGCCAGCGAGCGGGCCATGGCGATCAGTGCGCCCTTGCTCGCCGAATACGCGGCTTGCACCGGTTGCCCGACCAGCCCCATGACCGACGCCAGCAGCACGCAACTGGCCGGTTTGCGGAATTGCCCCGGCGACGCCAGCGACTTGACCAGTCCCAGCGCGGCGGTGACGTTGAGCTTGAGTGTCTGTTCGAGGTGGTTCGCCGTGAGCAGCGAAACCGGCCGCATGATCTGCACGCCCGCGCAGTGGACGAGCCCATCAAGTGGCCCCAGGGCATCGACGGACTGTTTGACGACATTGGGTATGGCGTCGAAGTCGGTCAGGTCGCAGGAGCAGACACGATGGCCCGGGCCTTCGAGCTGGCGCAGCGTCTCATTGAGCCGCCCGCTATCGCGCGCGACCAGGGTCAGCCTTGCCCCCAAGCGCGCCAGGAGCACAGCCGTATCGTGTCCCAGCCCGGCCGAGGCGCCGGTGACAAGAATATGATGATCGGACAGGTCGACTAGATGGAACACCGGGCAGCTTCCTTATGGTTGGACCTGATTGCCTGCAAGGGCGACGAGGTCGGCGACAGTCTTACATCCGCCGATCTTACCCGATGGAAGCGTAATGCCGAGTTTGTCATCGAGCAGGGCGACGAATCCGATGACTGCAAGCGAATCCCAGACAGCGAGGTCGGCCAGGCTTTCCGAGCCTTTGAGCGTGCCCGGGTCCAGGGTCAGAAGCTTGTCGATCAGGCGAAGGAAGTCGGCCTTGCTACGCGTTTGCATAGGGATTTCTTCGGCGGGGAAGGCAAACGAACTTGAGCTGCCTGCGGAAATGCCTCGCGAATCAGTGCGGCAACGACTCGGCGGCCGCTGGTTTGGCCAGTGGATGCGCCTTGAAGAACTCCCAGATCACATCGGTCGCGTTGAGTTTAGCCGTGTTCTTTCCGGCCAGATTCTCGGGAAGCAGCGAATCGCCGCCCGGCCAGTGATGCCCATGCCCATCGAGCGTGTAGAGCACAACGTCCGGCGTATCGCTGGACACCCCATAGGCAATGCCCCTGGCTCCGTCCTTGTCGTACACCACGCGCGGTTTGTCGGGAGCGCCGCAGAGCTTCACCCACCGGGCAATCACCTCCTGGATCGGGGGCTTCCGGCCCAGATCGCGCAGACCGATGCGGATCGGCCCACCTTCGAGCGGGTTCAGCGGATCGGCCGTGCCCGTGATGTACAGGATCGGAACCGGCCGCTCCGGCGCCTTGTCGACCAACCAGTCAGCCCCGGCCACAGGCGCCGCCGTGGCGATCGTCCGCGACAGTTCCCTCGCCAGCCGGAAGCTCATCGACGCGCCGTTGGAGAAACCCGTGGCATAGATCCGGCCGTCGTCCACGCTGACACGCGTCTTCAGATCGGCGAGTAATTTGACAACAAACTCCCCATCGGCAACCTCGCGATGCGCCGCGCCGAGATTGGCCCGCTCGGAGCCGTCGTTCCAGGTCCGCGGGTTGTCACGAAAACGGGCCGGCCGCGTCGGGTCCGCGCACGTGCCCTCGGGGAACACGGCCAGGAATCCCTCCTTGTCTGCCTTGTCCGCCCAGCCCGTATCCCGGACAGCGCCTTTGGCCGTGCCGCCGCCGCCGTGAAACATCATCACCACCGGCCATTTCCTGCCCGCATCGTACGCCGGCGGCACGCGCACCAGATAACTTCGCTCGATCCCACCGGCGGTGACCGTAAATGTGTGCGTGCCGGGAACGATCTTCATGGCGGCCGGTTTCTCCTGCACAGCGGCGGATGAAAGTTGCAATGCGCAAAGCAGGAGTCCGATCAAAGTCACCACAACACATCCGGATGAAAACACCATCGACTGCTCCGTTCCAACTCCCCGCGTTCCAAACTCCTGATCTTACTCATGCTCTTTCTCTTACTCCTCTTCACAATCGTACTCTTCATCTTACTCTTAATCCTCCCCGGCCGGTTTGTTGGTGCGGCGCTGCGAGTTCCATCAACATTCGCAGAAGAGTAGGATCAAGATGGAGATCAGCATTAGGAAAGTCCAGACCCGCTGGCCTGCCCCAATCTCGCTCGGCCGTGCTCTACTACGACTCGCATTTCACGGCAATGGACGTCCCTTACGTCCGGAGCGTGATCGAGTTCCAACGCCACCAGCGGCAGTGACCGCGTTGGCGTTGGCCACTCAAGGGGACACAGGCGGGTCATAGCCCCGATGAAGGCCCATAGATCGTGCTACGCATGTTGTCGCATGTACGTATGGCGCCATGCTGCCGGTACTTTCCAGCTACAGGAAAGCCAGAAACCGCCCTTTCTCGCCTGATCCCATCTACCCGCCGGCCCCAAGCAACTCGCGGTCGTACGCGTCGTCGCCGGGTGAACGAAACGGGGACGCATTTTGGTTGCACGGAGTGAAACGGGGACACACGTAGTATCTGAATGAGGGACGCAGAATACAGACGATGAAACGCTAACTTCAAACTAGCACATATTGGCGTAGTAATGTAACATAAGCAATTCGGAGTGTAATGCTATCGTCTACGATTGCTGTTTGCATTTCGCGGATCCACGCCCCATCGTGCGCCCTCGTGCAATTTCGTGGGCGATCCTCTTCTGCGCTACTTCGTTGCCATTGACTCAGTGGAATTGCCCCCTTCCGGCGCCTACAGTCGCCCGACGTGACTTTGGATAATCTCGGCCATCAACCCTTTCGGGAGGTACGCAATGCGTTTTATGGTCAAGGTCAACATTCCCGTTGAATCCGGCAACGCGGTCGCCAGGGCTGGAAAACTCGGGCCGACCATTCAATCCATTCTGGCCGAACTGAAGCCGGAAGCCGCCTATTTCACCGACACCAATGGCCAGCGAACGGGATTCCTCTTTCTCGAAATGACGGACGCCTCGCAAATCCCGGCCATCGCCGAACCGTGGTTCCTCGCGTTCAACGCCGCCGTCGAGATCCACCCAGTCATGGTGCCCGACGACCTGGCCAAAGCCGCCGGCGCGATTGACAAAGTCGTCAAGAAATACGCCTGACCTCCGTTGCGCTATTCCTTCAAGAGGTAGAAGATATCGGTGCGGATCCGGGACGGATCGCGGTTCCATTCGTCCAGCCAATGGCCGTAGATCTCCCAGTTGGAGCCGGCCAACGCGTGGCCATGAGCTTCACACCACTGCCGGATCGCCCGATGAGCCTTGCCCAGTTCGCCATACGGGCCGACATGCGCCACCGTGGCGACGGGTCCTTTGGGGAGTGCTGAAGCAACCACATCGCCGTGGCCGGCAAATGGCGAGTCCAACTCGACGCCCACTTCCAGGTTGATCTTGTCGTCCAGGTAAAGCGACACATGGCGCCCGGCGCCTTTAACCCCCAGCGCTCGGAGCTCGGCCCACACCTTGCCGCAGGCCGCGGGAACCACCCGGGGCAGTTCCTGCCGCCCGGCACAAAGCCGAACGACCGCCAGTTTGGCGCCGATGGATCGATCAAGTCGCACGTCGTATTCCATAAACAAGTGACACGAACGCCGTGGTTACTATAGGCATCAAGACAAACTCCAATTCTCACAGAATCCGCTACTTTACACTTGACGCAGATTCGGCTTTTGTTATAGTCGCAGGCGACGGGCTCTTTAACAATCCGCCTGCACGTTTCCGATTCCGCACTCCGCCCAGTTTTCCTTATTCGTTTATCGCTTTGCCTCTGAGTCACACCGGTTTGGGGTCGATTGCGGATCGATTCTAGAACGCTTGCGGATCGGTTCTCGATCGCTTGCGGATCGGTTCTGGCCCGCTTTTGGATCGGTTTCTGCGACGCCTTCCGCCAACCGAAGTGCCGTAACAGAATTTGCTGTAATAACTTATGTCCGTTATAGATCTCCACGCCCCCTCGTAATTTCACTGTTTTTCACGGCGACGCTCTCCATTTTTCATTCTTCATTTTTCATTTTGCCTTCTCGTGCCTACGGCACCACTGACTACCCCCCTGAATTCAAATCGGACGTATTTGTCGTTTTATCCCTTGCCCTACCGGGCTCCGCGTCGTAACCTGCTCGCCCTAGGAGAAAAAGACTATGTCTAACCCAACTCAAAGCAACGCGAATAAACAGGACCCTTCACATGATGTCTTCAGCGGCAAAAACCCGCTTGATGCCATCTTCCAGGCCAAGAACGTCGCCGTCATTGGCGCCACCGAAAAGGTCGGCGCTGTCGGCCGGACCGTTCTCTGGAACCTCATCTCCAGCCCATTCGGCGGCACGGTGTTCCCCGTGAACCCTACCCGCCCCAGCGTGCTGGGCATCAAGGCCTACCCGTCGATCGCCGACATCCCGGCCAAGGTGGACCTCGTCGTCGTCTGCACCCCGGCCCAGACCGTGCCGGGCATCATCAAGCAGGCCGTCGATTGCGGCGTGCCCGGCGCGGTGGTCATCACCGCCGGCTTCGCCGAACTCGGCGAGGAAGGCAAGAAGCTCGCCGAACAGATCCTCGTCGAGGCCCGCAAAGGCCACATGCGGATCATCGGCCCCAACTGCCTGGGCATCATTAACCCCATCACCGGCATCAACGCTTCGTTCTCCGCCGGCACGCCCAAGCCTGGCAACCTCGCGTTCATCAGCCAGTCCGGCGCGCTCGCCACTGCCGTGCTCGACTGGTCCTTCAAAGAACAGGTCGGCTTCAGCGCCGTCGTTTCCGTCGGCGCCATGCTCGACGTCAACTGGGGCGACCTCATCGACTATTTCGGCAACGACCCCCGCACCCAGTCCATCGTCATCTACATGGAATCGATCGGCAACGCCCAGGCGTTCCTGTCGGCCGCCCGTGAAGTGTCGCTGACCAAGCCGATCATCGTCATCAAGGCCGGCCGCACCGCCGCCGCCGCCAAGGCCGCCGCTTCGCACACCGGCTCCATGACCGGCTCCGACGATGTGCTCGACGCCGCGTTCGACCGCGTCGGCGTGCTCCGCGTGGACTCCATCAGCGAACTCTTCGCCATGGCCCACACGCTGGCCAAGCAGCCGCGTCCCAAGGGTCCGAACCTCACCATCGTCACCAACGCCGGCGGCCCGGGCGTGCTCGCCACCGACGAACTCATCATGAGCGGCGGCGAACTGACCGAACTCTCCAAGGAAGCCTTTGAGTCTCTCAACAGCTTCCTGCCCGGCCCCTGGAGCCACAACAACCCGGTCGACGTGCTCGGCGACGCCGGCGCTGACCGCTATGCCAAGGCCCTGGAGATCTGCGCCAAGGACGAAAACGCCGACGGCGTGCTCGTCATCCTTACGCCCCAGGATATGACCGATCCCACCGGCACGGCCGAGGCGCTCAAGCCCTATGCCAAGATCGAAGGCAAGCCCGTGCTGGCAAGCTGGATGGGGGGCCCGTTTGTCCGCGCCGGCACCGAAATCCTCACCCGCGCCGGCATCCCCAACTTCGAATACCCCGACACCGCCGCCCGCGCTTTCTGCTACATGGTCAAATACGCCGAGAACCTCAAGGCGCTCTACGAAACCCCCGAGGCATTTCCCGAAGATACCGGCATCGACCGCAAGGCCGCCGAGAAGATCATCGCCGACGTCCGCGCCAGCGGCCGGACCATCCTCACCGAATACGAGTCCAAGAAGCTGCTGACCTCCTACGGCATCCCCACGGTGCCGACCGAGATCGCCATCAGCGAGGCCGACGCGATCGCCGCCGCGAAGAAGATCGGCTTCCCCGTGGTGATCAAGCTGCATTCGTTCACCATCACTCACAAGACCGAAGTCGGCGGCGTGAAGCTCAATCTCAAGGATGAGGCGGCCGTCAAGGAAGCTTTCAACCAGATCAAGAATGGCGTCGCCAGCCACAAGGAATGGGGCCCGCAGCACTTCCAGGGCGTCACGGTTCAGCCGTTCGCCAAGTTCGAAGGCTACGAAGTCATCATTGGTAGTTCGCTCGACAGCCAGCTTGGCCCGGTCATGCTCTTCGGTTCCGGCGGACAGCTCGTCGAGGTTTACCACGACTCGGCGCTCGCCCTGCCTCCGCTCAACGCCACGCTCGCCCGCCGGCTCATGTCCAAGACCAAGATCTACAAGGCCCTCAAGGGTGTTCGCGGCCGCAAGTCCGTGAACATGGCCGAGCTTGAGCAGTTGCTGATCCGCTTCAGCGAACTGATCACCGAGCAGCGCTGGATCAAGGAATTGGACATCAACCCCCTGCTGGCTTCGCCCGAGAAGCTCATTGCCCTGGACGCCCGCGTGGTCATTTTCGACAAGGACACGCCCGACGACAAACTTGCCAGCCCCGCCATCCGGCCGTATCCGCTTCAGTATGTCCGCAAATGGAAGCTGAAAGACGGCACGCCCCTGGTGCTTCGCCCCATCCGCCCGGAAGACGAGCCGCTCATGACCGCGTTCCACCACACCCTGTCCGAGCGTTCAGTGCGGATGCGTTACTTCCAACCGTTGAAGCTGAGCCAGCGCACCACGCACGAGCGACTGGTGAAGGTCTGCTTCAACGACTACAACCGTGAGATGGCGCTGGTGGCCCATCACACCGACCCCAAGACCGGCAAGGAAGAGATCATCGGCGTCGGCCGGCTCAGCCGCGTGCATGGCACGACCGGCTCCGAGTTCGCCGTGGTCATCAACGACGCCTGGCAGAACAAGGGCCTGGGCACGCAGTTCCTGACCATGCTGGTGGAGATCGCCCGCACCGAGAAGCTCTCCCGCGTATCGGCCGGCATCCTGCCGGAGAACATCGAGATGCAGCGCGTCTGCGAGAAGGTCGGCTTCAAGCTCAATCGCATGATGGACGAGCCGCTGGTGAAGGCGGAGATCGTGCTCTGACGTTTTCACCACTCTCGTGTCAAAACACAGGCCGCCTCGGGTTCC
>JANYKD010000302.1 GCA_025361735.1 Phycisphaerales bacterium | reverse complement strand
GCCGGCCGTGGCGAACACCCGATGGCCGCGCCGGGCGAACTTGCCATCGCGTTGGCACGGGCTCGCATGTCCGCCAGCATCGCCTTGATGTCCGCACGCGCGGAGGAGAGTTCCGTCGCCACATGCTTTCGCGCCGACCGGTTGAACCGGCACGTGTACTGGAACAGGGGATCGCAGAGCTCCAGAAGTGTCATGGGTTATTTCTCCCCGGTTATGGTCATGTACAGCGTGATCGCATAATCCGATGTCGCCACGTCCGGCCAGCAGATCGCCACCGCCTTCTCGTCGCGGATGCGGTCCCACATGCGTTTGGATTCGCTGCGGCCGAGCCGGAAATAGTGCAGTCCCGACTGCGACGGCAGCTCCAGCGGCGGGTGCCGCTCCTCGGCCAGCTTCACGCCCCAGATGCGCTGCGCCGCCAGGCTCCGCGCCATGAACTTGAACTGGTCGGCGTTCTCCACCAGCGTCGCCACGGCCTTTTCATCTTCCTTGGTTTTGATTGCCAGGTAGTATTCGTTCGGCGCCGTCAGGTGCTCGTCGGTCATCGTCGCCGTGAACAGCGCGCCCTCGCGCACGAAGTCGAGCTTGATGAACCGCGCCGACACCGCGCCACGCAGCAGCGACCGGATCCGCTGCGACAGCTCGTTGAACGCCACCGCCGGGTTGTCATGGTCGTATGCCGCCACCTCGAACTGGTCGCGGTCGGGATGCAGCGCGGCCAGTTCCCCAAGGCATTCGCGCAGCTCGAGGTAGATCTGGAACGGCGTCACCGACGGCGCCATCACCAGGTGGGGCAGCCGTGCCGCGAAACGGTTCAGGGTCCGCAGCCGCATCATCTGCTCAAACTGCACCCCCCGCATCGTGTCGATCGAGAATCCGCCCCGCGCGAGCTGGATCACCAACTCCTTGCGGCTGGCCTCGATCTGGTTGGCCAGATCGCGGCACAGGTCCCGCAATGTCGGCGATCCCGTCAGTACAAAGCACGCCGGGATGAACGCCGGGTCCTGCCGTGGCATGCCCACGTCGGCGCCGGTTGCGTGCGTGATGCGGATCAACGGCAGCACTTCCAGGTCCGTGCGGTCCTCGTCCTCTAGCATCAATCGTGCGTTGATCCGCCGCGTCAGCATCGGCTGCGGGTTGTCGCCCGTGTTCTCGTCAGGAACGCTGACCTCAGCCACGCGGTAGATGCGCTTGGTCTTCCAGTCGTCCTTGCCGGTCGTCTCGATGGTGTTGCCGCGGCTGCCGTACCACAGGGGCACGCCCAGGTAAACGGTGAACGTTCCCGTGCCCTCGGTGAACGGTTTCTTGATGTCTAGCGCCGGCAGGTCGCAGTTGTCGGGAACATGAACCTCCAGGCCCGAGGGCATCACCACCCGCAGCCGGTCAAACCGCACCATCAGGTTCTCCATCGCGTCCGGAGACACCTTGGCGTCGATCATCCCATAGGGGTATGGGAACGCCAGCTTGCGTTCGGCGATGGTTTGCTCGATCAATGTCCGCTGTGTCGCCTGCAGGTGATGTGGCTGCAGGAATAGGCCTTCATGCCAGTGAACCTGTCCAATGTTCGGCATTCGGTTGCTCCCGTACTTGTTCGCTGGGACAGACATTCCTGTCTGTCGAAATCACTTGTTCGCCAGTCCGCGCATCAACGCCTCGGCATAATCGGCCAGTCCCTGCTTGATCTCATTCTCGATGGCCGTCTCGAAACCCACTGCGTCTTTGCTCGGCGCCAGTTCCACGTATCGCTTCCAGTTCTTGGCTTCCTTGTTGCCCAGGCCCCAGCCGCCTTCGATGTTGGTCAGCGCCTCCACTTCCGCCGGGGCGTATTTGGCCGCATAGTTGTGCGCAAACATCTTGGCCGTCTGCCCGATCGCCGCGACGATGGACGCCACTGCCTGCCGCGTTCGCTCCAGATCCTGCGCCACCTGCCTGCGCGGCGTCTCGCGATCCGCTACCGCAAACCTGCCCATGGTGCGCACCATCTGGCGCGGTGGACCGATCTTCGTACGCGGCGCGATCGTCTTCCACGTCTGCCAGATGAGCTGGTCCAGGCTCCCCGCAAACTCAGTGAGCATTCCCGTCAGCTCCAGAACGTTTGCCGCCGCCGGTGTCTCGCCCGCCGCCAACTGTAACTTCGGCCGCACCGCCGCCACCACTTCCGCCGGAAACTCCGAACTGCCCTTGGGCGCCAGCCCGGCCTTCTGCAACTGCGCCGTGATCGCATCCCTCGCCATGGGCGAGAGTTGTGGCGCAAGCTCGAGCAGTCGCTGCACCAGGAAACTCGGGTCCTTCAGTTCCTTCAGGTCCATCGCTCCCTGCACGGGCAACGCGGGCTTGTCGGATATGTCGACCTTCTGGTCCCACGTCGGGAACCGGTCGGCCAGTTCCTTAAGGAACGCCCCGCGATCCTCGGGGACCAGTCCGGCCAGCGCGCGCTGAATCTCATCCGCCAGATAATCCCGCCGAACCTGCTCGGTTTCGTCAGCAAAGTCAGCCTGAATCAGGCGCAGCCTGTTGGAGGTTGCGCCCAGCAACCTGTCGCGATCCCGATTTTGAACTGCGTCAGCCACAAACATCTCCCCAAGTCGTTAGAGTTGCTGCGTTTGCACCATCTTCGGCTCGATTGTATGCCGGTCATGGTGCCCCTACAAGATGCTTCCAAGCTGAACGTCACAACTTGCGGATTGTCTCCCACCGCGGAGCGGCGCAGGTCGATAGCCATACGCGCAAGCGGTTGGGAACATGAGCAACGCAGGCGAAAGCCCCGAACCGGGCGACCGTGTAGTCCTGGCGACGCCCGCGTCCCACTACTCGAATCGTATCCCGCAGAGCCAACCATTCGCCCACCCAGGCGCACGGTCGCGGTCCAGCTCGGCCGCCCCATCGCGCTGGTGCCTTCATCTCGACGAAAGCCATCGCCTGGAACGTAGAAGGACAATACCGAGCCCGGGGAGTGCCAGCAGGGCCGCGGCCGGAAGGGGTACCGGCGTCAGAAGATATGCACGAGTCTGCCCGGCGGCGTTGTAGCCCACGCCGACAACCTGGCCCGCGTCGTTGATGCTCACGGCCTCTTGCAGCCTCCAGCCCGTGGCGGATATGAGGCTGTTGAGATCCTGCATCTGGCCATCGGCGTAGATAAATGCATCGAAGACGCCCTTGCTCGTGGCAGAGTGGCCGACCACCTGTCCGGAGGCATTGATGGCATAGGCCGTGCTGTAGAGCCCACCGAGCGTTCCCAAGTCCTGCATGGCGCTGCCGGCGTAGAGGAACGCATGCCAGTTGTTGTTGCCGCTGACGTATGAATCACCCACGATTTGCCCGGCCGCGTTGATTGCCAGCGCGTGGCTGTCGTTTCCGCCCAGTGTCCCCAGATCCTGCATGTTGCCGCCGGCATACAGGAATGCGTGTCTCGCTGCATTGCCGCTCGTATCGGCGCTGCCAACCACCTGCCCGGAACTGTTTATCGCCAGCGCGAAACTGTTGGTTCCGCCAAGCGTCCCCAGATCCTGCATGCTACTATTGTAGAGAAACGCATGCGCAGCCGCATTGCCGACGGTGTACGCCTCCCCCACCACCTGGCCGGACGCATTGATGCCGCGGCCAAAGCTGCCATTGCTGCCGCCGAAGCCGCCCAGGTCCTGCATGCTGCCGCTTGTGGAACGGTAGGCGTGGTAGATGCCCGCGCTGTTACTGGCATAACCAACAACCTGCCCGGCATCGTTGATTCCGTTGGCCAGGCTGCTGCTCCCGCCGAGTCCCCCCAAATCCTGCATCGTGCCATTGGCATAGAGGAAGGAGTGGTATCCGTTTCCGCAATAGCCGACCACCTGGCCGGTGGCGTTTACGCCGTTGGCAAAACTGTAGGTTGTTCCCCTTAGTACGCTCAGGTCGGTCAGCGTGTAGGTCGTGGCCGCCCCGGCGGCCCAAGGGACAGACGCCAACAGCAGACCGCTCCACACCATCGCCCACAGCCCCGCCCGAACGCCGGATGAACTATGCATGAACATCCTCCCGTCCTGTTGCCAGCATCCTTGCTCAAAGGACTACGCTCTCTTTTACTCTACCACGCCGTCCGTCGAAGGCAAATTTCCTCGGGGCCGACTCCTCGGGACCGCCAAGGCGTTGCCTGCGATCCCATTCGTTGACGCCCCGTTTTCGAACCCGAATGCCGCGTGCGCCCATCGCGAGCTCCTTCTTGGTCTTCCCTCACGAACCCGGCGACACTCGTCCGGTAATCGTGCCACGGTGGTCCGATACCACGCGAAGATGCGTGGGGACGACGATTGTTCGCGATTCTGGCCACAATTCACTCAGCAACGCAAGCCGACCGTCCGAATGAGAGGGAAACAGGCGCACCGCAATTTGGGTCTGCATGGACCTCTGTCGACGATCTCGTGCGGATCCCGCGTCGTTTTGGCGATGGCTGCGGATCAACAATCAAGGAGACTGAAAATGGCTCGCGTAACAAAACCCCTGCTTGTTCTGGCTGGTTCGATGGCGCTTCTGGGGAGTTCGCATGTGCTGGCCGATGATGGGGCGGCCGAAGCCCAGATCCGCGAACTGCAGGTGAAGGTCGCGGCCCTGGAGAATCGGTCTGTGCTTGCGAACAAGGAAACGGCCGCGGCCATTGAGGGCGTTCTGCGCGATGCCGAGCATCGCACGCAGTTGCTGGGCGCGGGCGATTCCGGCGCCGGTTTCGACAACGGCTTCTACATCCGCACCGGCGAATTCTCGTTCCAGCCGGGGATCCTGTTCCAGTTCCGCAACATCACCGACTACCGTGAGGACGCCAAGAACTCCGACGATTCCGATACCCAGAACGGTTTCGAGGTGCGACGTCTGCGTCTGGTGCTTGCCGGCAATGCCTTCTCCAAGGACCTGACCTACCGATTTGCCTGGGACACCAATCGCGAAGGCGGCGGCCTCTACCTGCTCGACGCCTGGGTCAATTACAAGTTCAACCCGGACTGGGGCGTGCGCGTGGGCCAGATCGTGGATCCCCTGTCGCACGAACACCAGATGTATCCCGGCAAGGTGCTGGCAACCGATGTCTCCGTCGCCAATGAACTGATTGGCGGGGCACTGTGTGAACGCGTGCAGGCCGTCGAACTGCGCTATGGCATGTACGGCAAGGACAATCCGCTCAACGCCGAACTCGCCTTCCACGACGGGGCCAACTCCAAGAACACCGATTTCACCGATACCAAGATCGACCCGGTTACGGGAAACGACACCCGCACCGACTGGGGCGTTTCTGGCCGCGTTGAGGCCAAGGCCATGGGCAACTGGGCGAGCTACACGGACTTCACCGCTGTCGGCAACAAGGAGGATCTGCTGGTCTTCGGTGCTGCGTTCGACGTGACCGGCGCCACCGGCATGAACATCTGGTCGGGCACGGCCGACGTGCAGTGGGAAAAGGGAGGCCTCGCCGTTTACGGCGCCCTCTACGTCCGGCATCGCGACATCCGCGGCGGCGCTGACAATCTGACCGACTGGGGTGGGGTCGTCCAGGCTGCCTATGCTCTCAACCAGAACCTCGAACTCTTCGCCCGTTACAGCCTCGTGCAGTTTGACGCCGACTTCGTCCCGGACAAGGACACAGTGCATGAGCTCACCGTCGGCGGAAACTACTATTTTGTTCCGTCCATGCCGCACGCCGTCAAGTTCACGCTCGATCTGAACTACCTGCCCAACGGAACCCCGGCGCTGACCGGCCTGGGCTACCAGGGCGGCACCGGCGACGACGAATGGGTGTTGCGCGGGCAACTGCAATTCTCCATTTGAGATCGCTGGCAAGGCGCGGTGTCAACGCATTGTCCCTTTCGCCGCTGTTAGGGGGTCCATTTGCCAATTCCGCGCTGACTCCCGAATAGATCGTTACTTCCAGATCGTGTGTTGGGCTTGCCTGTTGCGCGCCAGGAAGCATTTGAAGAACGATCTGACTACGGACTACTGACTACGGACCGTCGCTGTGTCAGCCGCGAGCCTCGGTCTTGATCTCGCGGACTTCGATCTGTCCGCTCTTGACCTCCACGAACGGTTTACCGCTCTTGATGCCCACCGTTCCGTAGCCGGTCGCCGTGGAGAGGAAGCAGCGGAAGTCGCCTTTGATGGCGGGGTCCAGATGCAGCACTTTTTCAACCGCGTCATAACGGGCACCACTTAGCGATTGCAGAAGCGCGTAGCTCGACATCGCCCGGGCGTACCAGTGCCCGCACTCGTACTCATTGAACGGGTTGCGCACCCGGCCGTTGTAGCGGTCGCGGCAGACGCGCACGATCTCCAGACCCTCGGCCACCTGGCCCATCAGAATCAGGTGCGATGCCACCTGGTACTCAATGCCCGTCCACACTTCGTTCGAATAGACGAACGGCAGCGCCAACTCGCCGCCCTTGGGCCAGGTGCACAGCAACAGGCCGCCTTCGGCGCCGCACGCATAACTCGGCCGCTGCGGGTTGACATGGGCCGTGAGATCGCGCTTGAGGTTGTAACGATGGACCGCGCGCAGGTGGCTGGCGATTTTCTTCGCGTCCAGGACCTGTCCGGCGCCGCAGACCAGCGCCATCCAGGACCCCAGCACGCCGTCCGAAAGACAGCCGGTGCCGTATTGATACTTCGGGCCTTCCTTCTCCATCAGGGCCGCGGCTTCGGCCGAGTAGTTGCCGACCATGCTCTTCATCTCGATCGGGCTTTTGGCACGCAGATCCTTCCACTGGACCTTCTGGATGAAATACTCGCCGTCGTAGAGTTCCTGCTCCATCCGGCGCAGGCCCTTGTCGAGCAGGTCGGCATAGGGCGCCACGTCGTCGCGCAGTGCCTGGCCCATGCGCACCGCGCAATGCAACGCGCCGAGATAGAAGCTCGTACACATGCCGTCGGGCCCCCAGAACTCGATGTCATAGGTATTGTGATGGGGCTCCTCGAGCCAGCCCTTGTGGCGGGGATCCCAGGTCTCGATGCAGTAGTCCAGGCTCTTGCGGATCTTTGGCCAGAGCGGCCGGAGCCAGGTGGTGTCTCCGCTGATGCGCCAGTCGCGATGCACCTTCATGATGCCGCCGAGCTGCCCGTCGGCCGCGGCATGAAAATCGTGCGACACCGGCCGGATGGGCAGGGCGCTGCGGAATGTCTGGTGGCCCCGGTCATCCTGCGAGGGACCGAACTCCGTCTCGCGCAGCGTGCGTTCGAGTGCGGGGAACAAGTGCGGCAGCGCCTGAGCGTAGTTCCAGACGTGCGTGCAGGAGCCGTCGCAGCAGCCGCCGTTGTCGCCGCAGCCTTCCCACGCCCACAACCGTCCGTCGGCCTGGCGCAACACAGTCGGCGATTTCAGGATCGTCAGGTTGGCAGCGACGGCCTCCAGGACCACCGGCGGCAGCGTCGAGTCCTGGAAACAATCACTGAACCGCTGTGTATTGGTTCGCAGTTCTTTGTAATGCTCGCGCCAGTGGTCGGTGATCGCGCCGATGTCGGCGAACTTGCCGGCATACCACGCGCGATAGGTGCCCGGCACCGCCGCCGCGCCGGCCGGTTCCTTGCCGGTACGCACGGCCGACTGGCCGACATACCAGGCGAAGCGCAGCACGATCGTCCTGGACTGGCGCGGGGCAAGCGTGAACGGCACGAATAGCGACGCCCCCGGGGACGAGCCGCCTTCGGTCAGCGGCGCCCGCTCGACGCACTCGCCGCTGGCGACCTCGCGCCACGCCATCGTCAGCGGATCGAACCACCCGCCGCGGAACCAGGCATGGTTCACCTTCGTCCCCGCCTCGGTGACCGTGGCCGAAAACGCGCCTTCATCCTGCGGCTTGTCCTTGCCCGCATCGCCCCAGAGGACAAAGCCGCCGGGGGTTGCCCGCACGGCGTCGGGGTTGCCGCGCATGGCCATGAAATTGCGGGTGTTCCAGGAGAAGACCGCCTCGACGGGCGCGGCGGACTCGTTGGTGAAGCGATACTCCATCGCGGCCACGGGGAGGCTGGCGCTGTCGGCGTCGTTGGGCTCGAACGGGCTCCAGCCCGTGATTTCGACGGCCAGTGGTATGTCCTTGTCGTGGAGCGTCACCACGCCGAACGGGAACTTCGCGTTGAATGCCGCCTCGCGAAACCGCGGCAGGCCGATCGACGGGCCGGCTCCGCCGTTGCCGGCGCCCGGGTGGCCGAACAGTTTCCATGTGGGCACGGGGCCTTCCAGAACGCGGGCCACGTTCTGTTTGCCTTTAATGCAGATGGCTGCGAATGTGCAGGGTTCGTTGAAGACTTCCGGCTTGTGTCGCAGCGAGAAGTGCGACAGCGCCCCGGTGCCTTCGAGACAGATCATGCCCGCGCCCATGCCGCCCATGGGAAACGCGACGCGGTTGAGGCGGGCGCCGTCATACTCGGGCCTGGCGCCGTTCGCCGAGGCAGCGACAACGATGGGGCCGTCTTTCACGGCGGCTGCGGCCGCTGCGCCGCTCGCCGGCAACGCCGCTCCCGCGGCCGTGACTGCGGCGGTCTTCAAGGCATCACGTCGCGTGAATGTGGATGGACGGTTCATGGTGGTTGGCTCCTTGGCAGTTAAGCGGCGAACTCACGACCGGTGAGGGCTGCGCCGGGGCCTATCCTACGCGGATCGACGGCGTACCCGCAAGCCTTGCCCATCGACACTGCCACCGGCGATGGGTACACTGTCTACAATGAGTATGATCACACCTGCCAAGCCGGGACGATGCATGGGAATGCTGGCTCTGCTGATCGCGGCCCACGTCGCGGTGAATGCTCAGAACGCGGGCCGCTGGTCGTGGCAGGAGCCGCAGGCCAGGGTGCTGCCGACCGGCGACATCGAATGGGCGCCCAAGGCGTTCGAGTTCAAGCCGGGTGCGGCGATCCGCTACATCGACTTCGAATCCGGCGACGATGCCAACGACGGCCTCTCGAAACAGAAGCCCTGGAAGCACCACCCCTGGGATCCCAATGCCGGCGGCAAGGCGAAGGCCTGCAAGGGTGAGAATACCTACGTCTTCAAACAGGGCGTGGTCTATCGCGGGGAAATGGACGCCAACGAATCGGGCACCGAGGCAACGCCCATCATCCTGACCCGCGACGCGTCATGGGGCACGGGGCCGGCGGTCGTCTGCGGCTCGGAAACCGTGACAGGCTGGAAGAAGGGGGCCGACAATGCGGCGATCCCGGAGCCGGAGAGGGTCTGGTACGTGGATCTGAACTGGGCGCCGCGCAACCTGTGGATGGTGGGCAAGGACGGCGCCGTTACGCGTATCGCCCTGGCTCGCACGCCGAACTGGAGTATCACTGACCCGGACGACATTAAGAGCGAGTGGTGGGCCTGGAAGAACCCGGAAAAGCCGTTTGATAATTATGCGACGATCAACGGGCAGCAGCGGCATGTGGCGTTCGACAAAGAGCACATCAACACCAGTAAGCCGCAGGATTACTACCAAGGCGCGATCGTCTGGACCACCAAGGGCTGGGTCATGGGCAGCCCGTTCCAGGCGAAGGTTCTGGCCGCCGATCGCGACAAAGGTTCGCTGACCTTCCCGTGTCAGTGGGGCGGCTCGCCAACGTACAAGATCATCCGCGGTTGTCAGTATTACCTGGAGGACAAGCCGCACTACCTGGACAGCGCGGGCGAGTTCTGGTTCGACAAGAAGGGCAATGGTGGCCGGCTCTATGTCCGCCTGCCCGGCGATCAGGATCCGAACCAGGCGCAGGTCGAGGTGGCGAGGCGCATACACGCCATCGAGAGCCGGGGCATGAGCCACGTGCGCATCAGCGGGCTGACGTTCCGCTTCACCAACATCTACTGGAACCTGATCGCCGCGCCGTTCTGGGTGTCGCATGAGAACATCGATGTGGAACCCGCCTGCGTGCGCCTGCTCGGCAGTGGCACCGACATCCAGGTCAGCAACTGCACCTTCGAGCATGTCCATCGGGGCGTGCGCATGAAGGCTGTGGGCAAACAGGATGTCATCGACGCGGTCGTCGTGAGCGACAACGTCTTCTCCGACGCGGACGTCGGAGGCGTGGAGCTTGCGGACGGCACGGTCTACTCGGACCTGGACGGCCCGATGGGCCGGCTCTACGACGTACGCGTCATGCGGAACCGGTTCGACCACATCGGCATCCGGCCGGACCTGTTCGGGCAGGGTGTGGCGTTGGCGGTCGAATACGCCCAGACCGCAGAAGTGGCCGGGAACATTTTCGAGCGGGTCTGTGCCCAGGGGATTGACGTTCACGGCGCCAAGCAGAGCGGGGCGTCCACCGACCGGCCGTTCACGCGCATTCTTGTCCACCACAACAAAGCCGTCGACACGCTGCTGAACAACGATGACTTTGGCGGAATCGAGACCTGGCAGGGTGGGCCGGCCTACGTCTATGGCAACATCTCCGGCAATCCCGGCGGCTACCGCGGTTGGGACCATGTGCTCAGCCCCGATACGGAAGACCGCTTCGGACACGCTTATTATCTGGACGGGGCGTTCAAGAACTACTACTTCAACAACATCGCCTGGGGCAAGTCCAAGGGGCCGGCCGGCAAGCTGGCCAACACCTCAGCGTTCCAGGAGATCATCAGTTACCAGAACGCGTTCTTCAACAACACCATCTACAACTTCGTGCGGGCTTCGCGGCGGCAGGCGCCACAGGCCGGGCGGGTCATGTTCCTGGGCAACATCTTCCAGAGCATGGGGCTGAGCGTCTTTCGCGACGCCGACCCGGCACGAGGCGCGGCCGGTAATGAGGCCGACGCCGGAGCGACGCGCAATCAGTTTGCCCTGGATACCAACGCGTACGCCCGCAACGTCTTCTATGACATCGGCCTCGGCGAGGGTTTTGGATTGTTCGAGCCATCCGGGCGCTGGCACAGGACTTTCCAGGCGTTCCGCGAGGCGATGGAAAGCGGCAGGTCGCTGGCCGGCGAGGTGGGCATCATGGCCGGGCAGGCGCCCCTGCGCGATCCGGCCGCTCACGATTTCCGCCCGTCCGCAGAGCCGGCCGTTCGCGGGCGCGGCGCCCGGGTGTTCGTGCCGTGGAGTCTCTACGAGACGGTGGCCGAGTGGAACTTCTGCCCCGTCCAGGGAGACCCGGCGCGCATCCTTGACGACCACTGGTGCATGTCCCCTTATTACACCGGCCGGGATAAGTATTACAAATTCCCCACGTATCCGCTCAAGGGCGTGAACATCGCCCTGAAGGACTACCAGAGCGGCCCGCTGGAAAACTGGACCACGGGCGCCCTGCAACTGAACGGGAGCGACCAGTACGCCATCCTGGCGAATGCGGACATCGACCGGACCATCACCATGATTGCCGGAAGAGGCGCCGCGGGCAAAGGCCGCACCATCGAGGGCGCGGAGCTGCGCAACCCGCAGATTCACACTTCGAATTTCCTCATCGAAGCCTGTTTCAAGACGGCGCAGGCGCAGGCAGAGGCAACGCTGATCCAGAAGATGGGCGGCGCCGGGTGGGCGTTGACCCTCAACAAGGCTGGGGGCGTGATCCTGGCCGCCAAGTCCGGCAATGCCACCGCCAGCCTGGCCAGCCGCAGTGTGATCAACGACGGCCGGTGGCACCACGTTATCGCCGAGGCCGACCGCAAGGCGGGGACGTTCGCGATCTACATCGACGGCAAGCAGGACGCGAGCGGGCCTGGCCTTGGTGCCGATGCTTCGCTGGCCAACGAGGCTGATCTCTACGTGGGCGGCACACCGCAGGGCCAGAGGTTGAACGGCGCCATCGACTTCATGCGCATCGCCCGCGGCACGCTGGCCGAAGCGAAGACAACAATCGAGGAACTGTACGCGTGGGAGTTCAGCGGGCCGTTCCTCGACGACATGACTGGCCGCAAACGTCCGGCGGATGGCGGAGCAGCAGGGGCGATTGATTAGGAAACGTGCAGAAACAACTTCGCAGAATGCCCTCACCCCAACCCTCTCCCGGAGGGAGAGGGAGCAGGAGGAGCACGGAGTTGTTCTTGCGCGACCAATTAATCTTTGACCTCGATGGTGAACATCTGGGTCGCGGCGCCGACGCGTTCGGTGGTCGTGGCGAGCACCTTCTCGTTGCCCCAGGTGAGCGCCTTCTCGTCGAGCTTGCGCACCTGGCGATCAATGGTGACACTTACCGTCACTTGCGCCTTGCCCGCTGGGGCCGGCGTCCCGGAGAGCACGCCCGTGGCCTCGTCGATCTTCAACCAGGCCGGGCTCTGGACGATCGCGAACTTTGGTTTCTCGATATCAAAGTAGCCGCTGACCTGATCGTTGCCCTTCATGCGTGCGCCCAGGTCTCCCAGGGAGCGAGTGGCACAGACCTGGTAGCGATACGCCGTGCCGACCTTGGCCGCCACCTCGGGCTTGCTGTAGATCACCGGCCGGGGGGCGGTCGTGTAATCGGACGGCCCGCTGCGCTTGCCCGCTTCGTCCACCGCGACGACGCGGTAGTACGTCTTGTTGGCCGCGGGCAATGTCACTTCGCTGCCCAATACCACCATTTCCGTTGCCGTGGTCTCGGCGATGAAGTTGGCCGGGAACCAGGGGTTCCACGCCGCCATGTCCTCCTTGGTCACTCCCACGGTGCTCTGGAATTTCTCGTCGGAAACCGTGAAGCCCTTTTCATCACTGCCGTAGACGCGGTACTTCGCCGGCCGCTTGCCCACAGGGCTGGGGCTCCATTTGAGGATTCCCACGCCCTTTGCCTGATCGTAGGCCAGCGTCACCTCCGTCGGATATGCCACGCCTCGCGCGGTGAAGCTCCAGGTCCGGCCCCACGGACCCCAGACACCCTTGTCGTTCATCGCCCGCACATGCCAGTAGTACTTCTCGTCCGGCGCCAGCAGGCCAGGGAGGGCCAGCGTGTACTGGCTCTTGACCGTGGCGCTGGCGATGTTGCCATCCTTGCCCCGCAGCACGCTTGCGTCGGCCGTTCGCGAGATGAGCTTGTAGAAATCCATCGACAGCGGCAGCTTCACATCCGCCCGCCGCGACAGCTCGAATTGATAGTCGCCGATCTTGCCGCCGTCGGGAACTTCCGCCGCCTTCCACTGGAACACGAGATCCGTCCCATTTGTTTCCCCGCCGTCCGGCGGATACAACACTGCGGGCGGGGCGGTGGGCGGTTGGGACGTCGATCGTTCCACCCATTCGTGCGTGATCCTGACCTTTCTCTCGCCGGGCGTCTGGTCACTGTAGGTGAACGCGTTCTCGCCCACGGCCATCTCCGGCAGCGTCAGCGGCGCCATCTGCACGTCGTTGATGATCGCCACCTTCTTCAACTGCGCCCCCGCCTCCAACTCGCATTTGAGTTGATACCGGTACGACGGCGGACCCACGATCGAGAAGAACTTGTCCAAGTTGTTGCCCGTGGGGCGCCAGGTCTTGCCATCCTGGCTCAGGAAGAACTTCGCGCCCGTCCCCTCAACCTCGATCCGTCCTCCCACGAAAACGTAGGGGCTGCTCATTGTCCACACAATCGTCCCAATCTGCGCATTCTCCGCCGCCAGACCCTGTGGGCCCGATGCGACGTTCTCCACCTTCGCCCCTTGGCGCCAGGTTTCCCGGGTGAAGTCCGGGCGATACTCCCACAGTCCGTTGCAGATGATGTGGGGCACGGATTCATACGTGGGCACCGTCTGCAGCGCTCCGTGATACTTCATCGGCGAGACCTGTCCCCAGCGCCAGACGATCGCCTCGCCGGGACGCAGGACCATGTTCATCGTCGTGTCGGCCTTGCCCGACCGCTCTCCGGTCACCTCGCCCACATAGCAGTACATTGAGGGCATCCCCTGTCCCTGCCACCAGGTGTCCGGAAAGAGAATTCCCTGCGAGTGGGTCCGCTTGACGAGGTCGTGGTCGCGCACGATGTCCTGTTCGCCCGCCACCGTCCGGTTGTCCCGCAGCAGGTAGACGCTGTGCATGTCGCCATCGTAGAAATGCCAGGCATTGTCGTAGAACGCCTGCGAGATGCAGTGGCCCAGCGCCCGTGCCGGGGCCGCCTTCTGTCCCACGGCCTTCCACAACGTTGCCATCGCGATCGAGTCATTACCACAGGTGTTGTATCCGTAGATGTTGAATACCTTCACGGGGTCGCCGAGTTCGTTGTTGTCCCCGCCGGAATGGTGCCGGTACTGGATCTCCTGAAACCACAGCGCAAACGCCTTCTCGCCATCAGTCATCCCCGGCGCCAGTGCGGAGTTTACGATTTCATTGACAGATCTGAAATTGTTCCGGCCGTTGGAAAGCCACGGGTTGACCACGTCCGTCTCGCCCACGTTGTCCATGCGCGCCGAGCGGTTGGACTCCCAGGTCTGGTAGAACGCCCCCTCTCGCGACATGCCGCACCCCATGGGAGTGCGGCAGTTGCGTCCGTCCATGGTCCCACCCTGCGTCACCGTATACTTCTGTGTCCCTTGGGTGATCTCCTGTACTTTGGACTTCGCCACGTCCGTCGGTTGAGTGTTGGTGGCCCATGGCTTCAGCGGCCGTTCGGGGACGGCCACGGTCTCTTGAGCCGGAACCACCGGCGCGGCGGCCCCAATGATGACGAACGCGCAAGCTGCCCAGATCACGACAATGATGGTTCGCATGGACTTATCTCCGTATCTGTTCCCTTGGGACGACTTCATGGTGGGCCTCGATTTCCGTTCGAATCATCTCCGCGATTTGCCCTCGCCACTGGTCGCAGGTTGCGGGCTTGGGAACCGGCACGCGGCCGCCGCCGATGGGGTCGTAGTCTTCTGTCCGCAACTCCACCTGTGCGGCGATCCGCGCCAACAGCAGTCGGGCCTCGTCGGCCGATGGACCCTTCGCCCTCGCCAGTTTTGATTCGAGCGTCGCCAGATACCGGCGGTCCTTCGCGCCTTCGCGCACCATCTCCCAGCGCAGCGTCGGTACGTTCCCTTCGTCAGCGTTTTCGGCCGGCCAGGCGTACTCGTGCTCGGGCGTCGCATTGTGGTAGTAGACCCACTGCGCGACGGCCGCCGCTCTCGCTTTCCAGGTGAAGAAGCCGTAGACCACGCGCGGGGCTTCGATTCCGCCGGGGCTCGACCCGGCTCCGCACATGTTGTAGATACCGAACTTCGCCTGCGGCTCGTTGTGGCGGACCAGATCGAGCTTGTCCGTCAGCCAGCGGTTGGTCATCCACAGATCCAGCCGGCCTTTCCAGAGTTCGTCCTCGGGGAGTTTCATTGCCCAGCCGCCGCCGCACGTCAGCTCCCGCGTGACTTCCGGTAGTTTCCCCTTGATCAGGTCGTTGTAGTGCTGGGCCGCCTGCGCGGTCCACGGATGGCTGCCCGCTTCGTCGGCCACCGACAACACCAGCTTCAGCCCGCGCTTGCGGCATTCCTCATGGATGAAGCGGACTGCTTCCACGTAGCGATTGTCGAGTTTGTCGCTGAACGCGTAGTAGCGGAACCACGGGCCGTACATCTTGATCGATCTATCCGGCGTGTTCAGCCACTCGGCCGTGATCCGGTTCCACAGCCCGACATGCACCTCGGGCCGGGCAAAGCGAACGTCGCGATACACATCCAGGATCTGCACGGTGGCATCGCGAATGAGTTCTCCGGGCGTGGTCACGGGTAGCGTGAGCGTGCCGCTGTTCATGGCGTGGCAACGCTGGTCGATCAGTTGCTTCCGCAGCAGCGGCAGCGCCCGGGCCTCGGTCGGATTGTTGTAGTAGATGAACGCCTCGTTCTCCGGCTCGATGAGCGAAAACGGGTACACCGTGATCGTCAGCGGCAGCGATAACTTCTCAACGCCGCCGACGAGGATGCGTACCTTTCCGATGTAGTCCCCGGCCGGCAGGCCCGGCGGCAGATGGTAGGTGATCCAGAATTGCTGCGCGCGCCTGGCGGCCACCGGTGTGCTGGGAACCCGCTCCAGCAGTAGCGGGACCACCTCGGTCTTGCCGCGAGCGGTAACCTTGGCGTAGCGAACCGACCGCACATCCAGATTCTCAGCCGAGAGCACCTTGCCATCCGGCCCGGCGAGATCTGTTACCGACACGGCGAAGTCGCCTGCGTCAATCGCAAATACCGCAAAGGTGATTGGCCCGTACTGGCCCGGACAATCCTGTGCGGCCAGCGCCGCGCACCGCTCCTCGCTGGCCGGAGCATAATCGGGCGGTATGACGAACGACGAGGGCTTTGCGAAAACGATAAATCCACGTTTCGCCTCGTCGCCCAGCGCCTCCACTGTCGCTGTGCCCGGAGCGGACAGCCCGGGATCGGCGAGGTAAGGATGAGTCTGCGCCCGCGTGCCTTGCACGGTGAACTGCTCGGGAACCTCGGCCATAGCCTCAAGTGTCACAGCCAACGACCAGCACGCGGCTATCATCATCCCGACCAACCTCGTCCGCCGGCAGATTGAGTTCAAGGCCATGAGGTGCTCCAGTAGGCGGTG
>JANYKD010000274.1 GCA_025361735.1 Phycisphaerales bacterium | reverse complement strand
GGCGACCGGAGCCTCATCATCAACGGTACCCTGGTGGCACAGGGGACGCCCGGCGGATCGGTCGTCTTGACCTCCGATGACGATGACAGCGCCGGAGGCGATACGAACAACAACGGTCCTGCAACGCCCGGCAATGGCACTTGGGCCGGGCTCCAATTCGGTATCGGCAGCATCGGCAATGTGCTGGATCATGTCGAGGTTCGCTATGGTGGCGGATATAGCGCCCCGGCCGAGGTCTACATAAACGGCGCTTCGGTACGTATGACCAATAGCGTGGCGCGCAATTCCAGTTCTTATGGCGTGCTGCTGCGCAGTGCCGCCACGCTCGACGCCGCCAGCAACCTGATCTACGCCAACAATCTGAGCGGCCTGCGCGCCGAGTCAGGCTCGCACCTGACCGCGACCAACAACACCATCGTCGCCAACTACCGCGGCGTGGAGGCGGATGGCCGGCTTTCGCTGCTGGTTCTGGCCAACAACCTCATCACGCACAACTCGCGATCGGGGGTCTATGGAACGTCCGGTGCGGTGATTCACGCGCGGTATAACGATGTCTACAACCCCGGCGCCAGTTCGGGCAACTACGAAAGCACGACGAGCCTGACCGGCACGGACGGTAATATCTCGGCCGACCCGCTCTATGTTGATCGCGTCAACCGCGACTATCATTTGACCGCCGCCTCGCCGGCCATTGACGCGGCCGACAGCGCGGACGCCCCGGCTACGGACTACCTGCAGAACCGCCGCGTGGACACTGTCGCCACGGCCGACACTGGGGCGGGATCAGGGGGGACGCCGGCCTGGTATGACCTGGGCGCATACGAATATGGCGGAACGCCGCAGGCGCTGGTCTATATTCCCAATGAGCCTACGGGCGTGGCTGATCACATCCAGTTCTACTTCCGCTCGAAGATGGACTCGACCAGCTTTTCGCTGGATCAGGATATCATCAGCTTCACCGGACCGAGCGGCTCGATCACACCCAGCGGCTTCGTCTGGCCCAATCCGTTCGTGCTGGAAGTGGATTTTCCGCAGCAGTATGTCCTGGGCAATCACCAGATGACGCTGGGTCCCGACATCCTGGAACTGTCGGGCAATCCGCTGGACGGCGCCTACACCGCGAGTTTCCAGGTTACACCGCCGACGATTCTTAACCAATCGCCCAATGGGCCGGTCAACGGGCCTCTGACGAGCGTCCAACTGACGTTCGACCGGGCCATGGACCCCGATACCTTCGCAATCGCGGACGATGTGGTCAGCTTCTCCGGACCCGATGGGGCCATTGCCGTGACCGGCTTCAACTGGGCCGACGCCCGGCGCTTGAACATCTCCATCCCGGCCCAGAGCACGCTGGGCGCGTACCAAATGGTCATCGGGCCGGACATTCTCGACCTGGGTGGCAATGCGCTTGACCAGAATGGCGACGGCAGCGCGGGCCAGAGCCCGGCCGATTGGTACACGGCCGGTTTCACCGTGTCGCAGATCCTCCATGTCTCGGGAAACATCAGCGCCAATACGACCTGGCGTGGTATCACCGTTGTCGACAGCCCGGTCAACGTTGCCGGTGGCGTGACGCTGACCATCGAGCCCGGATCCGTGGTCGCGTTCAACTACCTGACCGGCATCACCGTCCAGAGCGGCGGCGTGATCGTGGCCAACGGCACGCTGGCCCAACCGATCAGCTTCACATCCCTGCTGGACGATTCCGTGGCCGGTGACCTCAACCGCGACGGCAGCGCCACGACGCCGCTGTCCGGGGACTGGAAGGGGATCTATCTCAACGGCGGCTCGGCCGCGATCAACCACGCCATCTTCAACTATGGCGGCAACAGCAGTGGCAGTGGCTGGGACTCGTGGTCTGGCACGGTGGCCATCCAGAACGGCGGGCTGGCGGACATTTCCAACACGACCATCCAAAACTCGTTCTACGACGGCATCATCGCGTGGGGCAGCGGTACGGTGAACTTCACCAACTCCGTCATGATCGGGGCCGACCGGGGCGCAAACGCCGATGGCTCCTCGACGGTGAACATCCTCAACTGTGTCTTTGATGACAACCGCATTGGCATCTACGGCCACAACGGCACTTACAACATTACCAACACAATTGTCAGCAACAGCCTCCAGAACGGCATCTACAACATCCTCAGCTCGCCGATCATTCTTCGCTACAGCGACATCTGGTCGGCCGTCGGCACCAACTACCGGGGCTACGCCGACCAGACGGGATCGAACGGGAACATCTCCAAGGATCCACAGTACAAGGCCCGGGAATTCGGCGACTTCCACCTGACGGCCCGCTCTCAGGCAATCGACTCGGCCGACGGAACGGCGGCTCCGGTAACCGACTTGGCCGGTGCGCCGCGCTGGGACGACCCGTATGCCTCGAATACGGGCGTATCCGCATCCGGCGGGGCCTATGCGGACATGGGTGCGTATGAGTATGTCGAGCAGGCGTCTTCATCCATTGATCTGGTGGCGACGGACGTCACCGCGCCGACGACGGGCCTGCAGGGACAGACGGTCACTGTCCATTGGACGACCGGGAACACCGGCAGCGCGGCGGCTCGCGGCGGCTGGAACGACGCCATCTACTTGTCGGCTGACCCGGTGTGGTCTCCCGACGACATCTTCCTGGGCCAGGCATTGCATGTGGGCGATCTGGCTGCGGGCCAGACGTACGCCGGCTCGGCCGACCTGACCCTGCCGGGAGTGCTACCCGGCGCGTATTACGTCATTGTCCGGGCCAACAGCGACAACGCCGTCTTCGAAGGCCAGAATCTGGGCAACAACGCCGCCCCGACAACGACCATGATCGACATGGATCTGCCGGTGCTGACTCTCGGCACGCCCTGGTCGGATCAGCTTCTGACGAGCGGTTCGGGGCTTCTCTACAAGGTGGCTGCGGCGGCCGGTTCCGATTTGATCTTCAGCCTCACCGGCGCAGCCGGCGCCACCAACGAGTTGTACGTCCGCTACGGCGATGTGCCCACCCGCCAGGCGTTCGATGCCCGCGAGGCACGGTCCGAGCAGGCCAATCAGGCCGTCTCCATCGCCAGCGCCCGCGCCGGCACGTACTACGTCCTGGTGTATGGTGCTTCTGTGCCCGCCGCCGAGCCCTTTGCGCTGACCGCCTCGGCCGTGGGATTTGGCGTCACCGCCGTGACGCCTCTCCGCGGCAGCAATACCGGTAGCGTGACGATCTCCATTGCCGGAGCGCACTTCGACTCCAGTTCGACAGCGAGGCTGAGCGACAGCGCCGGCCACACGCTCAATGCGGTGCAGACGTACTACCTCGACAGTGGTGACCTTGCGGCGACGTTCAACCTGAGCGGCGCTGCCCTGGGTCTGGCGGATGTGCAGGTGATCAATACCGGTGGTGTCGCGACCGGCTTGGCCGGCGCGTTCGAAGTCTATGCGGGCCAGCCGGGGCGGCTGGTGACCAATCTGATCGCCCCCGATCGGGTGCGCGTGGGGCGCAACTTCACTGCGTATGTCGATTACGCCAACGCGGGCGGGAACGATCTGCTGGCGCCGACACTTGAACTGACGAGCACCGATGGTGTTTCCGTCGTCACGCTGTGCCCATGGTACCGCGAATTGGCCTCGACCTTCGAGATGATCGCAGCCAATCCCGACGGTCCCGCGGGGATTCTTCCCCCGGGCGCCTCGGGCCGCCTGGTCATCCATGGCCGGGCGCTGGCTGCGGGGACCAATCAACTCCGGCTCAGCGCCGGCACGCTGACCGGCCCCATCAACTGGACGGCTCTGGAACCGACCCTTCGGCCGGACGGCGTGGCCGACACACAATGGAACCCCTGGTTCGCCCAGTTGAAGGCCCAGATCGGCAGCACGTATGAAGGGTACCAGCAAATCCTGTCGCGCGATGCAACCCTCCTGCCGGCACAGATGGGCATGCCTTCCTGGGTCGAGAAAGTCCTGAGCATCGACGTTGATCACGCCCTCTCTACCATGAATACCTCGGTTACGGGCCATCTCTATCTGGACAACACCGGACAGCCACTGGGCAACGCGAAGATATGGCTCTACACCGCCGACGGCAGCATCGGCATACACGCCGTCTCCCTCAACGACGGCTCGTTCGAGATTCCCGTAGTGCCGGATGGAACCTACACCGCCTTCATCGAGGGCTATGTCCCGGCCATACCCGTGCAGGTGACGGTAGCGGGCCACGACGTGAATGGAGTCAACGTCGTCGTCAGCCGGGCTGGCGCCATCGACGGCAGCGTAGTGCTGGCACCGGACGGTTCCCCTCTGCCGGGAGCGACGGTGCTGGCCGACTCCGACAACGGCACATCGCGGTCGGTCCTGACCGATGTGGATGGAAAATACCACTTCGATTCCCTTCCCGCCGGGACCTACACCATCGAGGCCATGGATGACACGTACACGCTGGCGTCGGTGTTCGGAATCGTCGTTGACGCGGGAGGGCAGATGCACAACGTCAACCTGCAACTCCAGGTCGGCGGGAGGATTGCGGGCGTAGTCAGTGGCCCGGGCGGAAGTCCCGTCAGCGGCGTGACCGTGGCGGCGAGCGGGGATGGCCTGGTGGGTGCCGGCTCCGTCACCGACGTCAGCGGACACTACACGCTCTCAGGGCTGGCGGCGGGAACATACCAGGTGCGCGCCCACATTGATGGGCAGGCCGAGGCCTTGCTGAGCAACGTGGTGGTCACCGCCGGCGGAACGGTGGCGAATCAGAATCTGACGCTGGGCGTCAGCGGCTCGGTGCGGGGACGGATCACGCAGACCGGCACGGGCGACGGGGTTCCGATCGCTTTCATCATCCTTTCGCAGAACGGCTCGCCTGCTGCTGTCTCCCAAGCCGACGGTACCGGCAGTTTTCAGTCCACCGATATCGTGCCGGGGACCTATACCTACGAAATCAACGCCGGCGGGTACTTCTCAGCTACCGGCAGCGTCACCATCACCGCCGGTCAGGCGACAGTGCTCAATCAGACTCTCTCATCCTCTGGCGTGATTCGCGGAAACGTCACGGCGGCGGGCGGCGTAACCATTGCCGGGTTGCATGTCACGGCGTTTTCGGCCGGTAACGTCATGGGGTCAGTATCCACGTACAGCGACGGTACCTACGAGATCCGCGACCTTCCGCTGGGCGACTACACGGTGGCGATCACCCCCGGGGCCGGCGTCACGCCCATAACGCAGCAACAGGCCACATTAGGCGCCGGAACCGAGACCGCCACGCGCAGCTTCACTCTCACGATTGCCGGAACGATCGGCGGTGTGGCGATGGCGGCCGATGGAACAACTCCTGTGCCGAATGTGAAGGTGGTCTTGCTCAAAGGGACGGACCGGATTCTCGAATCCATGACCGACGAAAATGGCCGCTACTCATTTGTAGTTCTACCGGCCGGCGCCTACGCCGTGGCCTCCAGCGGCGCCTATGCCACCGTGGACAATCTCGTACTTGCCGGCGGCGCTGCTCTGACCGTGAATCTGACCCCATCCGCCGCCGTCGTTTCGGGCCGACTGACCAATGCCGCGACCGGAGCGCCGGTGGCCGATGCCCTCATTCGCTTCTCGCGCAGCGACCTGTCTGACGACCTGGATGGCACACGCTACATCGCCAGCGATGCCAATGGATCCTATCGGTTGGCCGATCTGCCGCCGGCGGCTTACGACGTCATCATCAGTGCGGCCGACTATGCGATTGTGCTGGCGAGCGTCAACCTGTCTGCCTCGGCGCCGGTGGATCTGTCGGCCGCACTAGGTCCACAAACCAGCTTTGCCGGAGTGGTGACGGATCAGGCATCCGGGCAACCGCTGAGCGGCGCGGAGATCACTGTGTTTCGGCAGTCCGACAACCGTGTCGTCGGGACCATTACATCGGACGCCAACGGCGCCTATACGTTCGACGGGCTCACGCCCGGCGTTGCCTACTTCGTCATGGTGAGCGATGGCGTTCACCGTCAATTCACAGCCACGTTGACACCCGCCCTGGCCGGGCAGACGGTCCTGGCCAAGGGCGAAATGCAGGCGCAGTCAACGCCATCCACTTTGAACGCGGTCCTCGTGGCGTCGGATACATCCGTCGGCGGGACCGCAGCGCCGAATGCCACCGTCATCGCGTATGATCAGGCCGGCCGGGCGCGGGAGTCCGTACAGGCGGACGGCACGGGCAAGTTCAAACTGGTCACGCTTCCGCCGGAGCCGTATGTCATGGTGGCCTCGTCCTCGGGCTATCAGCCCAGCGCGCCTGTCCCGGTGATGGTTGCCGGCGGCACGCCATCCGATTCATACATCCTTGCCCAGGAGCCGACCGGGACATCGAACAACGACTGGCTGCCGCCGACCTCGACCGAGCCTCCTTCCTACGATCAGAACAAGTTCGTGGATCTCCCGCCGGTGGAGGAGTATTTCGGTCCGCCGCTGCCTCCGGCAAAGCCCGGATGCGAGAGCATCCGCGAACTCGCCGCCAGCTACATTGTTCTGCGGAGCCAGCTGTTCGATGCCGTCCGCCGGGCGCGCGACGCCACCAGTAACTGGGTTACCGCGGCCGACATCGGCGGCGGCATCGCCCAGGCCCTGGTCATCGCCTCGGACCTGGTCTCCCTCATCGGGCCCTTTGCCGAGGCCAACGCCACGGCCAAACAAGCGGTCGACAAGTACTACATTCAAATCACCCGCAGCACCACGAGCCGAAACTATAAGATCGCCGAACAAATGGGTGGGCTGAGAGTGCAGTGGGAATTGGTCAGCCAGAATATCCCGAAGGATCTCAAGCGCATCTATGGCACGTTCTGCAAGCTGACCCAAAAGGGCGGACTCAGTCTGTGGGATTATCAGCAGGTCGGCCGGGATATCCTCAAGCTGGCGACCAACACGCTCGGCGCCATCAAGATCCTCAAGGGGACGATCGACAGCCTTTCCCCGCTCATCCCAAAGGCCGCGGCGCTGGGCCGGGTCCTCACCTGGCTTTCGGTGATCGAGAATACCGTCAAACTGGGCATCGACATTTGGGATGCCGTTGGCAGCGCCGAGGACCGCGCCGTGGCACGGCGCAATGCCGAAGCCGCCTACCGGCGCGCTCTCCTCCGCGAGTCCCAATTGCGCGCCGAGCTCGACGACTGCAATTATCGCAATCGCGATGTCATCGGTCCCGTGCGCGCGCCCGGGGTGCGGCCCCCCATCCGCCGACCTGGCGGCGGCTCGAATCAGCAGAACGGTGTCTCCGGCGATCCCAACGACAAGATCGGTCCGGCCGGCGCCGGCGCGGCCCGCTTCGTCCAGCCGGGGACGATGGCGTACGAAGTGGAGTTCGAGAACAGCGCCGCCGTCGGCGCGACCCTGCCGGCCCAGGATGTCTTCGTCACCGACCCGCTCGACGCCAACCTGGACCTGTCGAGCGTGCAGTTCACTTCGTTCGCCTTTGGCCAGTTCAGCTATGACGTTCCCGCCGGATTCTCATCCTATCAGCGAACCATCGACCTGCGCCCGAATGGCATCGACCTGCTGGTGGAAGTAACCCTGGGTGTCGATTCCGGCACACGGGTGTTGTCGGCCACCTATCGTTCGCTCGACCCAATGACCGGCCTGCCGCCCGAAGCGGTTGATGCCGGCTTCCTTCCGGTCAACAATGCCAACCACGACGGCGAGGGTTTCTTTACCTACACTGTCCGCACGAGCGACGGCCTGGCCACCGGCACGACGATTACGAACCAGGCGTCGATCGTCTTTGACACCAACGCTCCCATTGCCACGCCCACCGTGAGCAATACCATCGACTCCGCGGGCCCCACCAGTCAGGTGACGGCGTTGCCGGCCACCAAACCTGCCACGTTCGATGTGAGTTGGACCGGCTCGGATGACGCCGGCGGTTCGGGCATCGCCTCTTACGACGTCTACGTATCCGATAACGCCGGCCCCTACGCACCGTTCCAGACGGGAACCACCCTGACTTCCGCGTCATTCACCGGCATGATCGGCCATTCCTATCAGTTCTACAGCATGGCCCACGACGCTGCCGGCAACGTGGAGATCGCCCCCGCCTCCGCCGACGCCACCACGCAAGTCGTCGACAATATAGCCCCGACCAGTCAGGTGGCCGTTCTGCCAGCCACGCAAACCACCGCGCAGTTCACGATCCAATGGTCTGGCCAGGACAACGCCGGTGGATCGGGCCTGCGCGACTATACGATCTTTGTCTCCGACAGCAGTGGTGCGTACACGCCGCTACTGACCCACACGACCAGCACTTCGACGTTGTTCACGGGCGTCAACGGGCATACGTATCGCTTCTACAGCATCGCCACCGACAACCAGTCGAATGTCGAAGCGGTGCCAGCAACTCCCGACGCCGCCACGAAGCTGGCCCTGCCCGCCGCGCTGACGGCCGCCAGGGTTTCCAAAGCCGGCGCCAAGGTCTACACCTTCACGGTCACTTACTCGGATGCCAGGGCGATTTCCGCCAAAACCATCGGCGCGGGTGATGTCACCGTGTGTGGGCCGGTGGTGACGGGCAAGAAGCAGTTCACCGCCAAGGCCACATTCGTCAAGAAGACCCCAACCACCGACAACAAGAAGATCGTGGCCACCTATTCCTTCGTCCCGCCCGGCAAGAGTTGGGACAAGACCGACAACGGAGTCTATGTCATCAAGCTCCTGGCCAACCAGGTGAAGAACAGCAAGAACGTGTCGATCCCCGCCGCGACGCTCGGCCAGTTTACGGTAGCCGTCCCCGCTCGGACTGCGCCGGCGAATGGAAAGGTGTTCAGTACGGTGGCGATAGCGGCATTGCGGTCAAACAATGATCTGCTTGGGCCGCTGCCGAGCAATTGGCGGTTGTTGGCCTTACTCGGAAGTTGAGGACATTTGGGATCAATTCGGTTTCTGCGATGTTTTAAATAGTTTGGTAACTTAGTATGTATATTGAAGCACTACATATGTTGGAATCAACGGGGCGGCCACCGGAGCGGCGCGCGTTCGACGCGGTGACGGGCACCGTCGCTTGAGATTGCCGATGCTCGGATCCGCGGCGGTCTTTCACGGAGTTCACTCGCGTGACTATTTTTTCTCTTGATTTTCTGGCGGCGTCTGCACAGTTTGTTGTTTGCGAATCGGACGACAAAGTCCGAGGTAGCAGGGTATCAACAGGAGTGGGTTGTGGCAGGTCTCATCGGTCGGATGCACCTTGTTGAACCTAACCCGACCTTCGCACTTCCCGAGAAAACGGCGTGCTCTTTCCGCCATCGACTCCCGGCCTAATGCAATGTCACATTCCTAAACAAGGGTAACGCCGAGCGGCGGGCAAGGCCGATAGATGGCATTAACCAAGGAAGGTTGTGCCATGCCCAAGAAGTCAAAGAAGCATGTCGTTCGTCTTACTGATGCCGAGCGAGAAATGCTCTAGCACATCGTCGGCAAATGCAAGGGGAATTCGCAGAAGGTGCGCCGAGCCCAAGTGCTGCTGAAAACTGATGCTGACGGCCCGGACTGGACTGATGCGAAAATCGCCGAGGCGTTCGATTGCCGAACCCAGACCGTGGAGAATATCCGGGAACGGTTCGTCACGCAGGGATTGGAATTGACGCTCAACGGCCAGCCGCGTCTGGAGCCGCCGCGTGAGAAGCTGCTTGAGGGAGAACAGGAGGCGAAGCTGATCGCGATGCGTCTGGGTTCGCCGCCGCCGGGGCTCTCCAATTGGACGCTGCGACTGCTGGCCGAGCAGGTGGTGGCGTTGGAGCTCGTGGAGTCGATCAGCTATGAAACGGTGCGTCGCACGCTTAAAGAAATGGCATGACCAAACGGAAGATCGACTACTGTGTGATTCCGCCGGAGGCAGACGGTGAATTCGCGGTCAGCATGGAAGAGGTGCTGGAGACCTACGCCCAGCCGTATGATGCCAAACACCCGGTGAGCTGCATGGACGAGCAGCCGATCCAGCTGCTCAAGGAGACTCGCGTGCCGATCTCCGCAACCAAGGATCATCCGCGCCGCGTCGATTATGAATATGAGAGGGCTGGCACGGCGAGCATCTTCATGTTCTTTGAACCGCTGTCGGGCTGGCGGCAAGTGACCGTGCGTGAGCGCCGTACCAAGATTGACTGGGTCCGGGAAGTCGAGGAACTGCTGCGAACGCGATACGCGGCGGCCCAGAAAGTGATTCTGGTCTGCGACAACCTCAACACGCACACGAAAGGCGTTTTCTATGAAGCGTTCGAACCGGAAAAGGCGAGGCAGATCGTCCGCCGCCTGCAGTTCCGCCACACGCCCAAGCACGGCAGTTGGCTCAACATCGCCGAGAACGAGCTGAGTTCGATGACGCGACAGTGTGTGAAGGACCGATGCTTCGCGACGATCGAGACATTGCGATCGGAAACAGCCGCATGGCACCAGCGTAGCAACGCCAAGCAACGCCAAGCAACGCGGCGTGGACTGGCAATTCAAAGTCGGAGATGCCCGAGTCAAACTGAAGTCGGTTTACGCCAAAACCATTCTGTGACGATGCACTAGTCATGCTGTTTGAAGGAGGAGCCGGGAACGAGTCCGGCACGGATCTGCGCTCGGGAATGGTTTTCTGGTATGGTGAACCTGCTCCCGCCATGGCTCTCACCGACTCCCTGGCTGTAGGTAACCTGGAATCCGAAACGAAACATAGATACAAAGCTCCCGCTTCGCGTCAGTGGAATCTGACGTCCTCGTTCGAGGGCGAGTTTGACCATGGGACGATCGGCGACACAGGGCGAACGTTGACTGGGCCGAGTGAGTCTATCGCCACAATTGTACACGAGAATCACGGGGTGATCCTCCGTCGGCAATCAGATCAATTATTGCGCGGCCAGCATGCCTTCGTCTACGTGGACGGTAAAAAGGTAGAGGAACGGGACTGATATTGCCCAGACGGAAACCCCCAATTCCCGATGGCTGGAGGACGAATTTCTCATTCCTGCCTCGTATACTGATGGCAAGGAGCAGATTCACATTCGCATCGAACCTATAGCGGCCGAAGGCAAAACGAACTGGAACGAGAGCCACTATTCAGTATTCAGCCTCGGGCGAAGCTGAGGGAATGACACGGGGATTGCGCCAAGTAAGCTCGCGAAAGGAGAATGCGATATGAACTGACACAAAGCTGAAGTTTATTAAAGCAGACCCTGTGGGTGTGAGATCCACCCGATAGAGCGTGCGGCGCAATCGGAAGCGAGTCTTGCATCGCGTCGGGAGAGCCAGGGCGTTTTGAAGCGTAGGCAGCGAGCCATCAAGCCGTGCTATTGAGCCTCGAAAGTCAATTCGAGGGTGCTGTCCGGTGAATAATCGGAGCTTGATGGGGCTTCTTGCTCCTTGGTTCTGCTCAAGGAGCAAGGAATGAGATCAAGTGAATCGGAGAAACGCTACGCTCGGAGAGTTTCCATGACAGAACGAATAGCCCGCCGAATGACCGCAGTGTTGATCGCTCTAATTCTCCCGTCGGTCGGCGCCGGGCTGGCGGTTGCCGGGTCGGCCGCCACACGGTTGAACAAGGACGTGAGGATTGTCACAAGTGAATCGTTTACGAGCGTGACGCTGCGCGGATATGGGACCGTTTCCGGAGAGTTCGTGATGGTCGCCGCGCCCTCCGGCAGGGCGTCGTTCCTGCAACTTCGTTGTGGCGACGAGGCGTCGGCGCGGCTGCTGTGCGCCAAATATCTCTCAGATGCGATGTCGCTGCCTGGGGTGGTCGGAATCCGCGTGCAATCTGCGGGCGGACCCATTGCAGCCCTGGAGGCGGCCGGCCAAGGATGTCTCGCCGCAGGCCGAATCGGCGCGATCGTCAGCATTGCTGCCGCCGGCAACGCCGCTGACCTGGCCTGGCTCATAGCCGGGACGCCGGGGCTGGACAAGGCGGCCTGGGCGCCCGAATCACCGGTGCCGATGTGGCTGGATCGCTGGGAAAAGCACGGATATCACTTTTACTATCGTCCGTGGGAACATCCGCCGACGGAAACGTGGAGTACGTATGACATCACCAAAGAGTTTGACTATGCGAAGGAACACGGCGGTAGCGGCTTCGTATTCTGGGCGTCCGCCAACATGTGCGATACGGCCGAAGGCATGACGCAGGATTCCTATTGGGATTGGGCGCAGACGTGGGCCAAAGCGAAAGGTCTGACTGCGGGAATCAATCTGAATGCGGAAAACATACTCAGCACGCCCAAGTGGATTTACGACCGATACCGCGATCGACTGGCGACCAAGGCCCCGCAGTTCACGGGCGGATTCCATTCGCTCAGTGACGATGGAAGCTCCATCGGAATGATGCCCTGGGGAATCACCGAGCCTGATGAGGCGCTCCTGGGAGTGATGCAGTCAATCGTGCGGCGGTTCTCGCCGGAGCCCAACATCGTCAAATGGCTCGAACCGCATGCCGAGATGCTGCACAATGTTCACGACCCTCTGCTTGATTACGGTCCCGCCGCCGATGCGACTTATCGCGAATACCTGCGCGGGCGGTATCCGACACCGGCAGCACTTGGGAAGGCATGGTTCGGGGACGAGAGACGCCTCAAGTCCTGGGATGAGGCGCGGGTGCCGGAACTGGC
>JANYKD010000267.1 GCA_025361735.1 Phycisphaerales bacterium | reverse complement strand
ACAACATCGGCGTCAAGGAACTGCTTGAGGTCATCGTCAAGCACTACCCCAGTCCCGTCGAAGGCAACCCCTGCACCTTCGTCGCCGGCGAGAAACCCGAGGAAGAGCACCCGATCGCCTATAGCGAAGACGCGAGCAAGCCGCTCCTGGCCCACGTCTTCAAAGTCGCCACCGACCCGTTCATCGGTAAACTCGCCATCTTCCGCGTCCATCAGGGCAAGGCCACCGGCCTCACCCAGGTCATCACCGGCCACAAGAAGACCGTCAAACTCGCCCACGTCTTCAACCTCATGGGCAAGGACCACACGGAAACCGACTGCCTGATCGCCGGCGACATCGGCGCCGTCGCCAAGATCGACGAAATCCACATGGGGGACATCCTCCACGATGATCACTCACTCGACGGCGTGCATTTCAAGAAGCCGACGTATCCCACGCCGATGTACGGCCTAGCGGTGGCACCGAAGAACCGCGGCGACGAACAGAAGATTTCCGGCGCCATCGGCCGGATCATCGAGGAAGATCCCACATTCCGTATCATCAACGACCCGCAGACACACGAACTGGTCATTTATGGGCTGGGCGAGTTGCACCTGCGGCTCATCCTTGAGCGTCTCAAGAATCGCGCCAATCTCGACGTGGACACCAAGCCGCCCAAAATCGCCTACAAGGAAACCATCCTGCTCAAGGCCGAAGGGCACCATCGCCACAAGAAGCAGACCGGCGGCGCCGGACAGTTCGGCGAAGTCTTCCTGCGCATCGAACCAATGGAACGTGGCGGCGGATTCGAGTTCGTCGACGAGATCTTCGGCGGCACCATTCCCGGCCAGTTCGTACCGGCCGTGGAAAAGGGCGTGCGCGACCTGCTCGTGCAGGGACCGATCGCGGGCTATCCCGTGCAGGATGTGCGCGTCGTCGTCTATGACGGCAAGCATCACCCGGTGGACAGCAAGGAAGTCGCGTTCCGGACCGCAGGCAAGATGGCGTTCAAGGATGCCATGCTGAAGGCCAAGGCCGTGCTGCTGGAACCGATCGTCAACATGGAGATCACGGTTCCAGAGGACAAGGTCGGTTCGATCACCGGCGATCTTTCCGGCAAACGCGGTCGCATCCAGGGACAGGACTTCCTGCCCGGCGGATTGGCCGTGGTCAAGGCCCAGGCACCGCTCGCGGAAGTGATGCAGTATCAGAGCCAGCTCAAGAGCGTAACCGGCGGCCAAGGCTCGTTCACGATGGAATTGAGCCATTACGATCCGGTTCCGCCGCAAGTGCAGGCGCAGATTGCGGCGTTGTACAAGCCCAAGCCGGAAGAGGAATGAGTTGAGATCTAAAACCCAAGATTTCGGGTTTTTAGATTTCACATCTGAGATCTGAAATTTCAAATCTCAGATCCAGCAATCACGGCACAGGTGCGACGGAGTTTCCGCCGCACCTGTGTCGTTTAGCAGGCGGCTACCTTGTCGTTCTCGCCGTCGCCGTTATGGACTGATCCGATATTTCTGCTTGGCTGAAACCCGCAGATATGTATGCTGGAAGCTGGTTCGCAGTGGGACGCGAGTTTTACATCAAACGGGAGCAACCTATGGCGGCGGATACATTCACGGAAGTGACGACTCAAGGGTGGTTCGGACGAATCGGTGATTCAATCAAAGGCGTACTAGTGGGGCTGGTGCTGGTGGTGGTTGGTGCCGGGGTATTGTTCTGGAACGAAGGCCGGGCGGTGAAGACCGCCAAGGACCTGGCCGCCGGCGCCAAGAACGTCATCAGCATCCCGAGCGACGCGGTTGTGTCGGCAAACGAAAGCAAGCTCGTACACCTGACGGCCGCGGCAAGCACCACGCAACATCTCGAGGACAAACAATTTGCCGTCTCGCCAAAGGAGAACGTCCTGAAACTGCGACGCCAGGTGCAAATGTACCAGTGGAAGGAGACGGAGAAGAAGGAGAAGGAAAAGAATCTCGGCGGCGGCGAAACAACCAGGACGACCTACACCTACAGCAAGACCTGGAGCGACAAACTGATCGACTCCAGGAGTTTCAAGCAGCCGGCGGACCATGTAAATCCGCAGAGCATGAAGTTCAATTCACGGGATCAGGTGGCCGACCCGATCAATGCGGGGACGTTCGTGTTGGAGTCGGTACTGACCGCGAAGATGAACAACTTCGAGCCATTTCCGGTGACGCAGCCCGACGTGTCCCCTGCCGGTCCAGAAAGACCGGCCAGCGAGAGCACGCCGGCCTTGCCGCCCAACCTGAAAGTCTCCGAGGGGGGTTACTACCTGGGCAATGATCCCTCCTCGCCGCAGATTGGCGACACCAAGATCGGGTTTTCTGTGGTGAAACCCGGGCCGGTCAGCGCCATCGGCAAGCAGCTTGGGAACCACATCGGCTCGTTCATCGGCGATAACGGGACCGACCTGGCGATGCTGCAAACGGGGACGGTTTCGGCCGCCGACATGTTCAAGGCCGCCGAGGCGGCCAACCGGATGATGACGTGGATTCTGCGGCTGGTGGGATTCCTGGCGATCTGGTTTGGTCTGATGGCGATCCTCAAGCCGCTGACGGTGATGGCCGACATCCTTCCGTTCATGGGCGACCTGCTGGGGATGGGGTTGGCGATCGGGACCTTCTTTGTGGGAGGGGCAATGTCGATAACCGTGATCGGTATCGGCTGGCTGGTCTACCGCCCGGTCCTGGGTGTGGGGTTGCTCGTGGTTGCAGTCGGCCTGATGGTCTGGCTGAAGAAGACCGGCAAGTCGCATCGGCTGGCGGCAAACCCGGCGATGGCGTGAGTAGCCGGCTTATTTCCGTTTCGGATTCTGCGCGGCGCGCTCGTCCTGTTCCGCCTGGACTTTGGCCGCCTGTTGCACGGCGGTTCTCTGTGCATCGGTGAACACCTGATTGAGCCGCCGGGCGAATTCGTCCTTGAGTTTCGCCTCGTAGGCACTGCGGGCCTCGGCGGAACGGGTGGCGTCGCCTTTGGCGGCCGCGAAATCCGGCTGGGCGGCGGCCATGGCCGCCTGGCTGGCGTCGTTGAACGCCTGCTGGATCTTGACGATAAGGGCTTTCTGGTCGGCCGTCAGAACCTGTTCGATCACCGCGCCGAGCTTGTCACGGGCCTCGTCCTGAAGCATGCGCACGTTCTCTCGCTGGGTTTCGGTGGCGTTGGGATTGGACTTGACCGCCTGCGCGGCCGCCTGGAGATCCTCATTTTGCAACGTCGTCCGCCGGGCCTCGGCGAGCGCCAGTTTCTGCTCGTCGGTGAATCTCAGCGCCGCGATGAGTCCGGGATGAATGCGCTCCAAGCCCATCGGCTGCTTGCCCTTGATCGTGAAGAACAACTCGCCCGGCGGCAGCGGCGGCGGCTTGAGCTCCTGAGCGGTCGTCGGCACGGCGGCGAGACAGAACACCGCGACAATTGAGAGCAGGAATTGGCGGGTCATGTGAAACTCCTTCTGGATTTGACGGGAAACAGTATACGGAAGTTGTTGGCTGCGGAGCAACGAAGATGCGCGCAATGCACCAGCAGGCAACAGGCACAGTTGGGCGGCCTATACATGAACAGGAGACTGATCATGCCCAGCAATATCGTCGTCATCCTCTGCTTGGCGATACTCGCGTTGCAAGCGGCAGGCGCGGCACCCGAGACACAGCCGACCTATTCGATGGAAATCGGAGAGATCGTGGAACACTATCGCGAGGATATTGGCGTCGAGGCCGACCCGTGGCATATGCATGTGGCGGAGGCTGTGTACGGCGGCGGGGCGTGCGAAAGCGAATGGCATCGGTACGCGACATCCATGGTCAAGAATGGTCGCCGGGCCGACTTCGAAGGACTGCTGAACGAGGAGAGCAAGGCGCTGCGGGCGATGGGGCTGTATTGCCTGGTGAAATCCGATGGCGAGAAAGCGGTACCGATCCTGCAGGAGCATTTTGCCGAGCGAGAGGAACTCGGAGTCTGCTACTATGGGTGCGTAGGCGAGATCATGACGATGGGTGAGTTTGCCGCAAACCTCGCGTGGAATTCCAACTACCTCGAATACAACACGATGGAGCCTAAGCCGGTGGTTCCGCTCCTGCCCAAAACAGAATTGATGCGGATCGGCTTGCAGGGGCTGACCAGTGACCGGCCGGCGAAGCAGCGCAACCAATATTTCCGCCGTGTGCGGGAGTTGGTGTCGGCCGACCCGTCGCTGCTCAACCTGGAGCAACTCCGGAAAGCGAATCCGGACATTCCCGCGACGGCCATCATCAAGGCGATCGGGAGTCTTTACGAAGCTGATGCGATCCGCGCGTTCCTGATCAAGTGTGTCGATGACAAAAGCTTGACTGACGAAGCGATGTTGGAGGTCACCCGAGCATTGATGCGCTATCACGGGTATCCCGACGCGCAGACGGCCCTGGCGAAGGTGAAGGAATCGGTGCGGAAGAAAGCGGAAGCGAAGGATTGAGTTGCCGGGAACGATGGGGTAGAATCTGGTCAGTCTAGTCAGGAGCGACAGATGAAGAACCAGTGGCAGTTGCAACATGCCAAGAGCCATCTGAGCGAAGTGGTCGACCGCGTCGCCAATCGCGGGCCGCAGACGATCACCCGGCACGGCAAGGAAGTGGCCGTGATGATCTCGCCCGAGGAATACCGCAAATTCAAGCACCGCAAGCAGTCGTTGGTTGAGTTTTTCCGGTCGTCGCCACTGGTCGGGCTGGAGATACCGGCGAGATCCCGCGAGCCATACCGTACGCGCCTCAAACTGGGGTGAACGATGGCGTATCTGTTGGACACCGTGGCAGTATGCGAGGCGACCATCGCCCGGCCGAATCCCGCAGTGCTTGCCTTCCTCGACTCGCTCGATCCCGACGAAACCTACCTCAGCGTGATGACGATCGGCGAAATCCGTCATGGTGTCCAACGACTTGTCGCGTCGGCACGCCGCCGGAAGTTGGAGGCATGGCTTGAGCGCGATCTCCCCAGCCGGTTCGCGGGCCGGATTCTCAGCATTGACGTGAACGTCATCAACGTATGGGGCCGCCTGATGGCCGAGGTCGAAGCGAAAGGCCGGTCGTTGCTAATGGCGGATTCGCTCATCGCGGCGACAGCGCGGGCATGGGATCTTGATCTGGTCACGCGCAACCAGGCGGACTTCGAAGGCACTGGAGTGAAGATCGTCAATCCGTGGCTCTGACAGTCGGCTGTTTGACCTTCGCCCCCGGCATGACTAGGGTTTGGAGTCGGAAGATGTATTAATCCATTGCATAGTCAAGGAACTCAAAGGAGACACACATGCCATTTACGCTGCCCCCGTTGCCGTTTGCCACAGATGCCCTCGAACCGTACATCGACAAGCTGACGATGGAGATCCACCACGGCAAGCACCACAACGCCTACGTAACCAACGTCAACAACGCCCTGGGGAAAGCTCCCCAGCTTGAGGGCAAGTCGCTGGAAGAACTGCTGGCCAACACCTGCGCCATCGTGCCCGACGACATCAAGACGGCCGTTCGCAACAACGCCGGCGGACACCACAATCACTCGCTGTTCTGGGAAATCCTCAATCCCGCCGCCAAGGCCCCCCTGCCCATCGGCAATCTCGCGGCCGCCGTCACCAGCACATTCGGCTCGTACGACACGTTCAAGGAGAAATTCGCGGCCGCCGCCACCGGGCGATTCGGCTCCGGCTGGGCCTGGCTGATCAAGAAGGCGGGGAAGCTGGAAATCACCTCGACCGCCAACCAGGACTCGCCCATCATGGACGGCGCATTCCCGGTGATCGGCCTGGATGTCTGGGAACACGCGTACTATCTCAAGTACCAGAACCGCCGGCCCGACTACATCGGCGCCTGGTGGAACGTGCTCAACTGGCGCGTGGCCGAGGAACGGTTTAACAAGGGAAAGTAATCGGGAGCATCGTGTTGGACAATCAGAGAAACCCGCGGGCTCGCGGGTTTCTTCGTCACTCCGCCGTCGCCTTCGCACGCATCCACGCCGGCATCCAGGAACCGAGCGTTTTGCCCTTCCAGAGATGCGCGAGACTCGCGAGCAGGGCCTCGACGCAAATCAGCATCAGCACCAGGACAATCGGCAGGGTCCAATGTGGCTCGGGCTCGTTGAGTTTGGCAACGGTGTTCAGCAGATCCGCATAGCTTCGCGCGACCACGACATTCTCGCCCGCCGGAACAACCTGCAAAGCCGGGCGGTAGTTGAGGTCTGATTCGTCGGAGGGAAGTTGCACGTTGGCGACGGCGACGATGGCCGTCTGATTGGGCTGACGCCAGTAGTAGAGGCCGGGTTCGTTGGCACTGGGGAAAACGAAACGGCGAACGCCCGCGTCCTCCGCGGGCTTCACGCGAATGCGAGTGTCGCCGGGGCCTTGCACCTCGAATTCATCAATATTCGCATAGCGAGAACCGGCAAGAATCAGCGGCCGGCCGATCTCGACATTCTGTACATCACGCTGCTGTGGCGGGCGCAGGCACGACTTGATCAGTTGGATCGGAAATGCGGGATGGGTGGGCGGCGAACAGTATTTCGAGTCGGGCAATGTGGCGAAGAGATACACCGTGCCCGCGCCAACTGTGCGGCGGTAGTAGAACCCGTATGGCTGCGCCCGGCCGTCGGAATCTTTCGGGGACAGATACAGTAACGTCGTGACGGAAGGATCGGCCGCGGCTTCAAACGGAACAAAACGCCGCACGACAAGCTGATTCAGGCGCGCCGTCGGATCGACGATGTCTTCGAGAATCGGATCCGGCCTGGCAGGCGTCGCCACGCGGAACAGGCCGGAGCCGAGTGTTCCCCCACCGACAGGCAGCGGCGCCGGACGGGCCGGCAGCAGTTCGGCCAGCACACTCTTCTGCCCGGCCGTAAGCTTCTCGTAGCTGCTCTCCAAACCCGGCTGCAGCAACAGGACTGCCGAGCCTCCGTTCTTCACGAACGTGCGCAGCCGGACCAGGTGCGGCTCGTTGGGCCAGTCTGTGATCGGCCAGACCACGGCGTTCTCCTGCCCGCTGAAATCAGGAGCAGTCGTGGTGTACAGCGGCCAGGGACGGGCCAGATCGTCGTACGGGCTCAGCGCAAATCGGATGAACTTGGTCGCGGTCGGCTGCGATGGCGTTTCGATGAACGTCACGTTTTGTTTCGGCGGCAGCTCGACCAGGTGCGATCGCGTGTTGTCCCAGGGCAGGTCATCCTCGCGCTGCAGCCTGGCGGCCAGCAGCAGAAACTGCTCGGGTGGAAGCCCCTGCTCCAGCGGCACGCGGATTTTCGTCCGGCCGGTGCTTTCAAAGTTCGCCGGCAGATTGCTGATGGTCTTGAGCGCGGTGCCGTCGAGTTTGTTGATGGTGAGGTCGACGAACGCCGCGTCGCCGGCCCGCCCGGAAACTTCGACGTTGACTTCGCTCCCGACCCCCGCGATCGGTTGCTCGGGCTTCATCGTAATCCGGGTGATCCCGTTGGACGTGGCCTTGTCAGGCTGCAGGTCAAACAAAATGATCCGCGTGTCCTTGATCTCGGGCAAAGGCGTAGCGAACTCGCGCGACTGCATGTCCGTGATGATCACCAGCCATTTCTGATTCGCCTGCTGACGACTGAGGAGGGCCACGGCCTCGTTGACACGCTCGCCAAGCGGCTTGGGGCTGGGTCCTGGTTTAAGATCGATCCATTCCGACTGAATCTTGCCGGCCGACTGCGGCTTCTCCGGAGCATCGGCCGGCGCCGGCTGAGACTTGAAGATGGCCACGCGGGCATTTTTCAGCGGCTCACGCAGCAGCGTCTGCACAGTGTCATTGGCCTTGTCCAGCAGCGTCATCTCCTGCTGCTTGAGGAGCATGGAATAACTCGTGTCGACCACGATTGCGGCGACGATATTGGGCTCGGACGTGAACCAGCCGGACGTGAGGAATCGCACCGGTTGCGCCACCGCCCAGATGAGTATCGCCAGCAACAACATTCGGCAGGCCAGCAGCAGCCATTTCTGAATGCGTCTCCGGGCCGCCGTCTGCTGCATGCTCTGCTTGACGAAACGCAACGTGCTGAAGAACACGATGGGACTCTTCCGCTGAAAGAGCATGTGCAACAGCACCGGGACTCCGGCCAGAGGGAGAGCCCACAGCGCCGCGATGAACAAAAATGCGATGCCGAGTACCATGTGACTGTACCTATGTACCTGAATGGAGCGAGGTTGTGTAGAGGGTCAAGACAGTGCTGAGTTCCGAGTGCTGAGAGTAGGGCACGACACTCAGCACTCAGCACTCCGTCCCTGCGATCGCCTCTCGCACCTTGTCCAGCAGTTTCTGGATGCGGAAGGGTTTGGCAAGGAAGCAGCCACCGTGCCGGCCGTCGACGTCGCGATTGAGAACCCCATCCGCGTACCCCGACATGTAAAGCACCTTCATTCTCGGGCAGATCGGTGCCAGCCTGTCGTACAGTTGCGGACCGTCCATCTCGGGCATGATGACGTCCGTCAGCATCAGATCGATATGCGCGGCATGTTCGTCCGCAAGTCGTTGTGCATCACCCACGCATTCGGCATTCAGAACACGATAGCCTTTTTCGCTGAGAACTCGGAAGACAAGTTCGCGCAGGGTTCCTTCGTCCTCCACCAGAAGCACGGTTTCGGTGGCGGCCGGGCTGGGAGGCGGTTCCGCTGAAGATTGTGACGGCGCGGTTGTCAGTTCTGATTCCACGCGCGGCAGATAGATCCGGAACGTGGAACCCTTGTCGATCTCGCTTGTTACCGAGATGTGCCCGCCATGCTGATGAATGATGCCGAATGCCATCGCCAGCCCCAGGCCCGTGCCCTTGCCCGGCGGCTTGGTGGTGAAGAACGGCTCGAAGAGATGCGAAAGCGTTTCCCGGTCCATCCCGCAACCCGTATCGCGTACCGCAAGCATCACATATTGGCCCGGTTGCAGTTCCGCCGGCGCAGTCGGATCCGCCACAGCCACAGTCACATCGGCGGTTTCGATCGCCAGTTTTCCGCCATGGGGCATCGCATCCCGCGCGTTCACGACAAGGTTCAACAGAACCTGCTGAAGCTGTGAGGCGTCGGCGCGGACATTACCGAGGTTCGGCGCAAGTCGCGCGCTGACCTCGATATCCTCGCCGATCAGCCGGCGAATCATGGTCTCCGTGGCCGGCAGTTCCGCATTCAGGTTGATGATCTCCGTCTTGAGCATCTGCTTGCGGCCAAACGCCAGAATCTGCCGGGTCAGGTCTCGAGCCCTTTCCCCGGCGGCGATGACCTGTCCCAGCGACTGCTGCAGCGGATGATCCGCCGGCAGGCCCGCCATGGTCATTTCCGTGTAGCCACAGATCACCGTCACCAGATTGTTGAAGTCATGGGCAATCCCACCGGCAAGCTGTCCGATGGCCTCCATCTTCTGCGCCTGCCTGAGCTGCTGCTCCAGCCTGGATCTTTCCTCTTCGGCTCGTTTGCGTTCGCTGATGTCGCGGACGACGGCAAGTACGCGCCCGTGTCCGCCGATGCAGGTGCTTCGCAGGGCAACCTCAGTCCAGAAGAGCTCGCCGCCCTTGCGCCGGGATCGCCATTCAAACACCTGGGGCCCTTCATTGACGGCCCTGCGCAGCAAGTCGACGGCCTCAGCCAGAGAGTACGGCGGGCTGCCTTCGCTTGAATCATCGGCCCCGAGCCTCATCGCCTCCTCGCGCGAATAGCCGAACATCGCCGACATCGTCTCGTTCACGTCCAGGATCGCGCCGGTGACCGCGTCGTGCACGAAGATGGCATCGTTGGCTGCGTTGAATATCTCACGATAACTCTGCTCGCTCTTGCGCGCAGCGTCGGCAACCCGCTTGCGCTCCGTAAGATCGTGGGCGGTCGAAAGAATCGTCGGTTTCCCGTCGAGATCGAACAGGTGATTGCTGATTTCCACGGGGATCCGCCGCCCGTCCCGGGCCAGGTGAACACCTTCCCAGACCGCCCGCCTTTCCCGTGCCAGCCGCTGCATCATTCTCGGCACATTCGGAAGTGTGTCCGGTGCGTCAATATCCAGCGGGCACATCGTCAGGAACTCCTCGCGCGTGTAGCCCAGCCTCTCGCAGGCCACGTCATTGACCTCCAGAAAACGCCCGGGCATCCCGTCGTGCGGTCCGCGATGCACGAACGTCGCATCCATTCCACTGTTGAACAGCAACCGATACCGTTCTTCGCTCCTGAGCAGGGCCTCGTTCACTCGCACGCGCTCGCTGATGTCCCGCGCGAACACCTGGTAGGAGCAGTCCGGCATCATCTTGGAGTTCAGCTCCACCAGCACCGTCGTCCCGTCCAGGCGTGTAAGTGCACGTTGTGCGCTTACGCTTGTTCCCTGCTTCAGTACGTCGAAGCGCAGCGGCTCTCGCTCCAGTTCCGCGGCCGCAAACAGAATGCTCATGTGGGCTCCGAGCAGTTTCTCCGCTGGATAGCCCGTCATCTCACTGGCCCGCGTGTTTGCCCCGATGATCCGGCCTTGCGTATCACACAAGAAAATCCCATCGACCGCCAATTCAATGATCCCGCGATAGCGCTCTTCATAAAGCCGCGCCAGCTCCGCCTGCGCCTCCAGCTTGCTGTTGGCCGCGGCCAGTTCGGCTTCATTACGGCGGGATCGGGCCAGGCCTTCCCGGAGGCTGTGGGCCAGCAGTCCAACCGCCAGCGACGTCAGGGCCAGAATGAGCATGGCGTCCAGTAGATTCCGCAGGGACGGAACATACCAGGGTCGCACCACGAGCAAGCCGCCCCTCCCGGCCACGACAACGCCAATCACGCTGACCATGACCGTGCTCGCGAAGATGACGAACCGCCGCGTGTCGAGCAGCAGGGCCGCCACCACCAGGGCCCCCGGACAGATCATGATCGCGATGTCGTGAATCCCCTCCTTCGCCACGCACAGCAGGGCCACCGTTGCCGCCAACAGGGCATAGCAGAGCAGCGGTATTGCCCATTTCAGTTTTCCGTATCGATTGAGCCAGAGCGTAATGAGAACGCCCGCCTCGCCCACCATGAGCACCCGCGCCGCCGGCCAGTTACCCGCCAGCGTATTATGGATGATTGGCACGATGGTGGCCACCGCCATGCCCAGCGCAAGAACATGCACAAGGTGGCCCTGGCGAGTCTTCTCTTGATCCGGATACACGGGACCATCAAGTAATTTGCGGAATCTGCTGCTCATTTACGCTGCCTGTAACACCCGACAAACGCAGGCGGCCCGACCAGGGCATCAACAGAACGATTGGCGGCACTCGGCTTCAAAAGCTCTCGCCCAATTAATACGGACTTACTAATCTAATACCAAGCGGTGCAAATTGTTGCACGTGGCGGTCTTACATTCAATCGCCGCGCACCTCAATAATTCCCCTTTGTTCCCCCAACGTTTATCGGACGTCATGGTCTATACTGGTTGAGGGCGAGCTTCGCGTAGGAGGTGTCACATGTTCCGGTCCTTCAGCATGATCGCGTTACTGGTGATGATCGTTCCCCAGGCGCTCGCGCAAGACCGCCGGCCAACGCTCCTCGTCCTTCCATTTGCCGTCGATGATGCCCGGGGCTCGCGCAACTGGGTCGCCCAGTCCCTCCAGGAGAGCCTCTCAACCACGGCGGGGCGAAAACAGATCGCCATCACCATTGCCGCGCCCGATCGCCTCGTCCCGCCGCGGCAGCAGCGCGACGCACTGGCCATCGCCCGCGATAACCAGGCCGACCTCGTCCTCTTCGGCGTGTGCAAACTCGACGACCAGGCGATCAGCTTCACCGCCCAACTTTCCGATGTCGCCACAGGCGTTGCGATCGGAAAACTCCAGGCCTCCGGCAATATCCGCGACATCATCGAGCTGCAGGATACCCTGTTCCGCCAGCTCAATGGGCTCGTACTGGATGCTCCCGCCATCGTCGCTGCGGCACCCGCTCCGGCAACAGCTCCCGCCACGGCTCCGACCGCTGCCGAAATGCCGACACCCGTCGAACCGGCCGTCGCCCAGCCCGATCCGGCCTTGAGCTACCGGCCAACCTATGATTACTCCCGCGCCAGTCTCGCCGCCACCGGCTACGGCTACTATCCCGCGTATGCGCCCGTGTACGCCTATGAACCGGGCTACATCTACACACCACCGTTCTTCAGCCTGTATTTCGGCTATTGCGGCGGCTTCTATGACCGGGACGACCACGGACACCATGGCCACCATGGCTGGCGCCCGGCCGACTCACACCAGGGCCGGCCAGGCGGCGTGACGACTTTCAAGTACGGCTCCGGCGTCCATGCGACGCCATCCCATGTCGATGTCGTGCGCAATACCCCTCCGAGCTTCGTGCCGCGGAATCAGAGCAACCCCACGGCATTTCGATCGATGGATATCTCCCGGACGGTGAAGCCCGCAGGCTCAAGCATCCGGGAGGATGCGGCGCGATCAGTGCCAGGTCCGGTGCGCAACCCAACCGCAGAACGAGACCCGGCGAGATCGACGCGGGAGGCTCCTCCGCTGGTTGCTCGAAGCGCGGCTGATGCCCCCAAGGCTTATTCCCCGCCGGCACCTCGATCCCCCAGCCCCGCGCGTGTCAGCTCCGACGGCCCACGCTCATCGTCGCCACCGCCACGCGCGTCAGCGCCTGCCCCATCGCCGGCTCCAGCCCCGCGGGCGCCGGCGCCGTCCGCGCCATCCCGCGGTGGATCGTCCGGCGGCCGCCGCTGAACCAGACAACAAGAAAGGCCTGTCACGATGACGGGCCTTCTTTATTGGTAGTCCGATTGCCTGCTTACGCCTGGCCGACTTCGAGGCGGAAGTACTGTTCGAGGGTGCAGCCCTTTTCCTTGCAGAGCTGCTCTACGGAGCCCTTGAATTTTCCGGCGTTGAAGAAGTCCTGGTCGAGAAGGCACTTTTCCTTGAAGAACGCGCCCAGCTTGCCTTCGGCGATCTTCTCGGCGATGGCCTGGGGCTTGCCCGTGGCCTTGGCCTGCTCGACCGCGATTTCTTTTTCCTTGGCGACGAGAACGGGGTCAATCTGTTCCCGCTTCAACGCCAGCGGCCGCGAGAACGCAATGTGGCCGCCGAGGTCCATGATCAGTTCATCACTGGGGTCGCCCGTGATCGACATGATCACGCCGATCTTCCCCGTAATGCTGTAGCTGTAAAGGCCGACCTTGCCGGCCGCGTTGGTGATGACGGCGGTCTTGCCGAGGCGAACATTCTCGCCCGTGGTCTGGGCCACGTGGGTGATGTCCGCCGCAACCAGGGCGGCGACATCGGCCGCGGGATTCGCGACAAGGGCCTGGGCGGCCTTGGCGGCGAGTGCCTGCACGGGCTCGGCGCGGGCGGTGAAGTCGGTGTTGCAGTTGATCTCGACAATCGCCGCCGTCTTGCCGTCGGCCGAGCGGGCGCCGATAACGCGGCCTTCAGAAGCGTGGCGTTCGGTGAGGGACGACTTGACGCCCTTCTTGCGGAAAAGTTCGATCGCTTTCTCGACGTCGCCGTTGGCCTCGGCGAGCATCTTCTTGCATTCCATCATTCCCTGGCCGGTCTTGGACCGGAGTTCGTTAACGATTTTGGCGCTGATTTCCGCCATGGTGATATCTCCTGGTAGCTGTAGGGTGCGACTTATCGCACCAATGATTGTGGCTGTGGGGTGCGATTCATCGCACCAATTGCGATTTACCGCACGAGTCAATGGTGAGCACTGCCCACCGATCCGTCACGCGTGCTCGCTCAAGCCTGCGGCGCCGCCGGCGCTTCAACTGCGGCCGCCGGCGCAACCACCGGCTCGGCAACCGGAGCGGGCATGGCCTCGGGCTTCTCGCTCGCCCCGTCATCGGCGCGGGCCGTGACGCGGCTGGAGCGGCGAACCGGACGCGGGCCTTCTTCGGCCTTCTCCGTCCGCTGGGCCTTGCCTTCGATGACGGCTTCGGACAGTTCGTGCAGGATCAGCTCGATGGCCCGCATTGCATCATCGTTGCCGGGGATCGGCAGATCGATCATGTCGGGGTCGCTGTCGGTGTCGATCATGGCGACGGTGGTCACGCCCAGCTTGCGGGCTTCCTTCACGGCGATGAGTTCGCGGCGGGTGTCGATCAGGACCATGACGCCCGGCATGCGGTCCATGCGGCGGATGCCTTCCAGGTTGGACTTGATCTTGGTCATCTCGCGATTGAGCGTCGACTTCATCTTCTTGGAATAGGTCTCGATCTGGCCGGTCTCCCAGAGCTTTTCGAGCTCTTCAAGGCGGGTGAGGCGCAGACGGATGGTGCGGAAGTTGGTCAGCGTGCCGCCCAGCCAGCGCTCGGTGACGCAGTGCATGCCGCAGCGCTTTGCCTCTTCCTCGACCGCGTGCTTGGCCTGGCGCTTGGTGCCGACGAACAGCACATCGCGGCCGGACGCCACGGTCTGGGCGATGAGTTTCTTGGCGCGAAGGATACCCTTGATGGTCTCCTTCACGTCGATGATGTGGATCATGTTGCGCTTGCCGTGGATGTACGGTTCCATCTTCGGGTTCCAGCGGCTGACGCGATGACCGAAATGGACGCCGGCATCAACCAGCGCCTTGACGAGTTCTGCCTGAGTCATTCCCATGAGACGATCTCCTTCACACGGCCACTTTGGGCCGGCAGCCCGATCGGGACATCGCGGCCAAGACACGGTATCCACCCACGGGCTTACCTGATGCAATAAGAGCCCGTGACACACGGCCGGGACAATCGCTTGCCCCGTCATCATCATTCGGGCGGCCCTTGGCAGGCCAAGACCCATCATTATGCGGAAAACCCCGGCCGATGCAATAGTCCGGCTCGCAACGGATCATCAACCACGAAGGGCTCCGACAACAAGACCCCGCCACACTTCAAGATTACTTGTGCGGCCTTTGCCTTGCTAGCCTTACGAGGAAGATATTCGGTTGAGGGCAAGATACTCCACGAAGGTGATTTGCTCTGACTGTACGGGTCAAGGCTTCCTGTGGCACACGATCTTGGCGGGGTCGTGCCAGTCCATCCCACACTCGAAACACTGCTTGGCTCGCTCGTTTCTCAAGAGCCTGCCGCAATACGGGCACGGCGGGCCGTAGAACGAACAGCGATAATGAAGGATGACCTTCGGGTCATCGCCCTCGAACTTCAAGCCGGTTACTCGCTCGTAGGCATCCTTCAGCGGCTGGTAGCGAATCTGCCGACTGGTAGCGCCCGGCGGAATGGACGAGGACATGTGCGAATTCTGCAGACGCAGCAACCGCTCACGGTTCTCCTGCGGTGTGCCAACCAGCCCCACGGGCTTCCCGAAGCGATCGCCCTCGGCCTCCCGATAGGCTCGCCACACAGCGTCGAATTCCGCTTCGTCGAGCATTGGGTGCTCCCGTTTGCATGCCCAGCACCAGTCGACCTTCATCGTTCATCGCTCCTTTCATCACAGCACCGAATTACGCGTTGGTGCGGTCCTCGGCCGCAATCCCGCTGGCGACCCGCACAGCCTTCTCCACATCACAGGCATACAGTGACGAAGCACACACGCTACCAACCGCCTCATGCCAACGATTCGTGCCAACAACTACGGCAACCAATGATCACAAAGCCGCGACAACGTGGAAGAGTGTGTCAGCACCATTTCCGCCTTGTTTTGTTCTGTTGCCTTGTCTCAACGGCTATCCAAGACTGCGTTCAACGAGTTCGACAAATGATGACGCGACAACCTTGGGGTCTCCGAGTCGTCCATCACAAAGTATTGCTTCATGATCAAACTGAAGGATCATGGAGTCTCCGTTGCGTGTGCATTCCGCCGCATCGAAGCAGACCGGGTCATAACTGCAGCCCGGACCCTTGGCAAATTGAATAAGGCTGCGCCCGAGGAGTATTCCGGCGAGACACAAATCCCCTGTCATCTCGTGAAACAGTCCGGCATCGAGCGGCCCTGGCGGATTGCCAAGGAGCGTAACGATGCCGACGTCGACTTCCAGCCACCGGTACGAAAGCACGAGAGACTCATATAAGCGGGGAAAGCGACCTGGTAACTTCGCGTAAAAACGGTGAAGCTCCGCTTCATCCGTTCTCTGAATAATCGGCCGCCATCGCGTCATCGGCCGCTCCCGGGTAGGCGATATGTCAATCAGTTCACGCGGCACTTCATCTGTAGTCAATGACCGATCCTCCAGACGAAAGCGGTTAACAAATCGATCGAGCAATGTTGTTTCTTTGTTTGTCATAGCGCCGGCACAAGCAAGCCGCGTTCGGGGCACGCAAGGCGTCCGCCAACTATAACGTCTACCATGAGAATACTCAGGTCATCCGCCGTTCGCAGGCCTGTCTGCTTCGCGCCCCTCGGCGGCCCTGCATGATTGACAACTTCCCCATTCGACGTTCCGCGTCATTCGTAATTGGAATTTCCAGTTTCGTCATTCCCCACGCCGCTGTTAGGGTGCCCATACACCAATTCCGCCGCTAACTCGTGAAGGCACCACTGCTTCCACATGGGGTGTTGCGCGCGGGTGTTGCGCGCCCGGAAGAATTCCAAAAATGATTTCGACAACCCCCACAGCGTATACTCGCATTTTGCGCTGCGCGCTGTTGCGCGCCGGGTGTCTCTGGCGCGCAGCGCCACCGTATATAGGGAGGCACTTGCTTCCCGCCCCGCGCAAGCGGCCGGCTCTTTAACATCTTGCCGTTCGTGAATAGCCAGTTGCCAGTTGTTAGTGCCGATTCCGCATCGTTCGCTGGCAACTAACAACTATCACCCATCATCCGCTTCCAGACCCAACGCCACCCAGCCGGACGTGAAGAGGACTGAACGGGACTGATCGGGACGTGGTTTGGACGTGAAAAGGACGTGGTTCTTCACCCCCCGCACCGGCCCGCACAAATTGCCTAACCCCTTGTTCCACAACTGTTTACCGTTTCCACGCTCTTTCCAACACACTTTTTCTCCAACTCCACCGCCCCGCCGGCGCATGAATCGCGCCCAACTCAGCACTCACCATCGCCTTCACTTCTTCGCCCGCATCACCGCCGCCCGTTTGAGCATCGCCTCGGCTTCGGCCGTACGCTGGGTCGCCTTCAGCAGCTCGGCATAGTGCTCCAAGGTTTCGGCGACATTCGGGTGATCCGATCCCAGCGCCTTCTCCTTGATCACCAACGCTCGCTTGTACAGCGGCTCCGCATGGTCCTTACAAATGATCGCGGACTCAAGAAGGTTACGGGCTTGCCTGTCGTATCCCTTGAGGACGTCGCCTCCGTTGGATCGGTCGGCGCTGCGATCTTTCGTCGCTTTTTCGGCCGCAGTCAGCATCCGTCTCTGTTTGCCCACAACACGATGCGCTGGCTTATCCGAGTGTCCGTGTAAGCGATTCGGTCTGCTGGCGACGCACGAAGGCAAGTATGTCATCCAACAAACGAATCACATCCCGTTTTCCCGTCTTCCGCCGCTCTATCCGAACGACACCGATGTTCTCCGTAACAAGCTCAACTGTGTCATAGCGCTTAGGACTGTCGATGATGCCCGACGGCAGCTTCTGCTCGGATTGCCAAAGAAGCCAATAGTCGTCGCGACAGGTTGCAATATAATACGCGCCACCTATCTCAAGCCCGGACAGACTCCGCCCAACCATATCCGTCTGGTCTGGACCTGTCGCCGCTCTCACCTGGAAGCCGCCTCCACCTCGCGCACGACCGGCCGATAGACACTGGATGCCGGCGATCAGCTCCTCGCGTTTGACCTGCCACGAACCGCCAAAAGCCAAGTCATCGGGTCCCAAGAGCAGTACCAACGCCCGCTTGCACTCTTGCGAGTCCAGTGCGTTCATTGTCTCCACGTGCGTATCGGGAAGTATCCAATCCTGGTGCTCGTTAACGCTGGCGATTCGTAGCGAAATAGACATGGCGTTACGCTCCCGCTGGACATAAGACTCCCTCGAATCCAACGGCACTATTCCCGCTACTGACCACGGACCACTGACTACGGACTCACGCAAGCGTTCACGGTAATTGCCACTGCCGGCGGAGGATCCATTCGGTGGTCAGAAGCAGGAGCACCAAGAGAGCCTGCATGGGCAGGTCGTACTTTGTGGGCCAGTCGGGTTTGCTGCCGACGAGGAAGAGCAACGTGCGAAAGGTATTGGCGAGCGAGACGGATTCGGCGCGGGCCTCGAGCGCGGGGCGCTGGCGGATGAGCTGGTCAATCAGCGTCGGGAGTTGGGCGAGTTCGTAGTGGAAGCCCTGGGTGTCCTGAGCGATGCTCTTGAGCAGAGCGGGGTTGGCGGCGAGTTTGAGCATTTCTTCGGCCGGCGGAATGACCGTGAATTTGAGCTCCTGGGTGCCGATGGGTTTGCCGTCTTTGACGGCGGTGAGGACGACGACCCAGTCACCCTTGTCGGGGTTGGGAATGGTGCAGTCGTAGAGGCCGGCGCGGGTTTCGACGGGCGAGAGGGGCATCTGTTGTTCGTCTTTGGCGCCGGTGCGTTTGAGCTTGAGCGAGACCTGGGCGAAGCGGGTGGCGTCGCCGCGCTGGTCGCGGACCATGGCGCGGACGCGGACGTTTTCGCCGAGTTGATAGAGCGACTTGTTGAGCAGGCCGTCGATGCCGGCGCCGCGGGAGCGATTGCGCGTGTCTTCACCGGCCAGCCAGCGGGCGAGTTGGCCCCAGAAACGGTTGTACGGCGAGTCCTGGCCGAGGCCGCGAAGCGGCGTGTACCAGAGGTAGGTGGTGTCGATGGTCAGGGCGGCCGAGCGGCCTTCGCCGTAGCGCTGCACGGCAAGGATGATCTGGGGCTGGCCATCGGGGCCGGGACGATCGGGGTGCGTGAGCAGGACCTGGGCGCCAGTCTTGGGCTTGGGCACGACGACGTTGCCGCGAAGGGGCGGCAGTTGTTTTTTCGGCTTCTTTGAATCGCCGCCGGCGAACCATTCTTCGAGGCCTTCCATGGCGGGATGGGTGGCGCCGTCGTTGGTCAGGGCGGGGACGAACTGGGTCTTTTCCTGGGCGGCCGTCGTGTCGCCGACGAAAACGGGCAGGGCCTTCTCGATCGGCGTGTCCTTGTAGTTGCCGGGGCCGAAGGAGTTCTGGCCGCCAATCATGAGCAAACCGCCGCCCGTGGAGATGCGCTGTTCAATGGCGGCCTGCTGGATCTTGGTGACGAATGACGAGTCGAGATCGCCGAGAATGATGACGTCAAACTTCTTCCAATCATCCTTGCTGACGGGCATGGCTTCGAAGGGCTCGCTGTTGACGGTGCCGCCGGACTTGAACTGGTCGGTGGTGACACGGAGCAGCGTGGCAACCTCGATGTTGGGATCGCGGGCCAGAGCTCGCGAGAGGTCGCGGTACTCGGGACGGACGCGGCCTTCGACGTAGAGAATCTTGATGCGCGGATCGAGGGCCAGGCCCTGAAACTCCTGGCGGTTGTCGACGAGAGAACGTTCGCCCGCGATGGGGTCGATCCAGACGGCCAGTTTCTGCACACCGACAGTCTTGGGCTTGAAGGGCATCTCGATGACCTGGCCCTCGGGGACGGGCTGCAGGACAAGCGTCTGACTGGTGAGCTTGCCGACGGGTTTGCTGTCTTTGTCAATTTCGGAAAGCTTCACATCGACGACGCGGTTGGCCAGGGCGGTGGACTTGACCGTGACGCGGATCTTGGACTCGTGATCGACGACGAAATCGTCGGTGTTCTCGACGTTGTCGATGGCGACGTTGGCGACGCTGGCAGGTTCGGCCTGTTCGGAGCCGACGCGTATGGTGTTGATCGGCCGCCGGGAGGCGCGGACGAGATCGGCGACGTTGGGCGAGGTGTTGTCGATGCCGTCGGAGATGAGAATGGTGGCGGCGTCGGGGCGACTGGCCTTGGCCATCAGCTTGGTGACGGCTTTGGCAATGTCGGTGGCCTTGCCATCGGCGGCCTTTTTGGCGAGATCGTCGGGCTTCTTGAGATCCTCAAGATCGGTGGCGAAGGTGTAGAACTGGGGGACGAAGTTGTCGTTGATCTTGGTGAGTTGCGGCCGGAGGGTCTGCCAGACGGACTGGAGGCGGGTCGGGCCGTTCTGGATATCCGGGAAGCTCATGGAGCCGGAGGTGTCGATCAGGAAATAGAGCGGCCGCTCCGGCTTGGGTTTGGAGACGAACCTCAGCACCGGCTCGAAGAGCATGGGCACCAGGGCGGCCAGGGCGACG
>JANYKD010000266.1 GCA_025361735.1 Phycisphaerales bacterium | reverse complement strand
GAAGGGGAGGCCATCGCCTGGCACCTCAAGGAAGCGCTCGCCATTCCCGACGACATGACGCGGCGCGTCATCTTCAACGCCATCACCAAGGCCGAAATCCAGAAAGCATTCCAGCACCCGCACAAGATCGACATCGATCGCGTCAACGCCCAGCAGGCCCGTCGCATTCTCGACCGCATTGTGGGCTATGAGATCTCGCCACTGCTCTGGCGCAAGGTTGCCCGCGGTCTGTCGGCCGGCCGGGTGCAGTCCGTGGCGGTGCGTCTGATTGTCGAACGCGAGCGGGAGATCGATGCTTTCCTTCCTGATGAATTCTGGAAGATCGCCAGCGTCTTCACACCCGACGGCGCCAATGCCGTGAAACTGGCCGACGCTTGGCACGACTTCCTGGCCAATACCGGCAACGGCGAACGCACCAAGATCGAGCGCGATCAGTGGTTGGAGAAGAACAACTCGTTTGTCGCTGAACTCGTCGAACTGGCCGGCAAGAAATTCTCGCCGAACAACCGCGGGGATGCGCGTCGGGTGGCCGAGGCGCTCGGTTTCGTGGTCACCAAAGAAGACCTGGAAGAGGACGGCGAGGGCAAGGGCCCGGCCCAGCACCTGGTCTATTACGAAGGCCGACTCAACACCCAGCACTCCGCGCTCAGCACGTTCACTGTCAGTGCCATCGAGCGCAAACGCACGCAGGTTCGACCGCAGCCGCCGTTCATCACCAGCACCCTGCAACAGGGGGCCTCGACCCGGCTCGGCTTCGGCGCTCAGCGCACCATGCGCGCTGCACAAGGCCTCTATGAATCCGGCCACATTACCTACATGCGAACCGACTCGACGAATCTGTCGTCCGAGTCCATCGGCATGGTCCGCGGCTTCATCAAGCAGGCCTTCGGCGACCGCTACGTGCCGGAAAAGCCGAACTATTTCTCGTCGTCCAACAAGAGCGCCCAGGAGGCCCACGAAGCCATCCGCCCGACTGAAGCCAGTTTCACACCTGAGATCGCCTCGGCCAAGTTGGGCGCTGACGAATCCAAGCTCTACCAGCTCATCTGGCGCCGCTTTGTCTCCTGCCAGATGCCCCCGGCGGAGTTCGACCAGACCTCCATTGCCATCGTCGCCCCGACCAAGCTCGGCGATGCCCTCTTCCGCACGACGGGGCGCAAACTTGTTTTCGACGGTTTCATGAAGGTCGCCGGGGTCACCTCCGAAGATCAGCTTCTGCCGCCGTTGACGGAAAAGCAGCCGGTCTATCCCATCGAGATCGAGCCCACGCAGCATTTCACCCAACCCCCGGCCCGCTTCACCGAAGCCAGCCTGGTGAAGGAAATGGAACGCCTCGGCATCGGCCGGCCGTCCACGTACGCCTCGATCATCGAGACCATCCAGTATCGCAAGTACGTCGAACTGATCGACCGCCGCTTCCATTCGACGCTGCTCGGCACCGTCGTGACCGACAAACTCGTGCAGGCGTTCCCCGAGATCATGAACGTGAAGTTCACGGCCGAGATGGAACTCAAGCTCGACCAGATCGAGGAACAGCATCTCGACTGGGTGAAACTGCTCCAGGACTTCTACGGCCCGTTCCACGCCATCGTCGACGGCGCGCTCGGCAAGATTGAGCACGCCGGCGGCGCGCCCTCGCCCTACATGTGCGAGAAGTGCGGCAAGCCGATGGTGTACCGCATTTCCTCCGGCGGATTCTTCCTGGCCTGCACCGACCGCGAAAACTGCTCGGCCACGCGCCCGGTCGACCAGCAGGGCAAGCCGCAACTTCGCGAGGTCACTCAGTTCAAATGCCCCGTTTGCGGTCGCGAGATGATCAAGCGCAAGGGCCGCTTCGGCGAGTTCCTCGGATGCTCCGGCTACTCGGTCAAGAACGAAAAGGGCGAGCCTGTCTGCTCGACCATCATCAACCTCGACAAGAGCGGCCAGCCGCTGCCGCCCAAGCCCAAGCCCATCCCCACGAACATTGTCTGTGAGAAGTGCGGCGGCCCCATGGTCCTCCGCTCCGGCAAACGCGGCCCATGGCTCGGCTGCGCCAAGTACCCCAAGTGCCGCAACACGCGCTATCCTTCGAAACTCACGCCTGAAGAGAAGGCTCACGTTGACGAACTGGTGCCGCTGCTCAAGGCCGGAACCGCCGACGCACAGGCCCTGGTCGCCAAGATCCTCGCCGAGTCCGGTTTCAAGCCGACGACGCCCGCCGTACCGATGAATATGGCGACCGACATCGACTGCGATGAATGCGGCAAGCCGATGATCATCCGCAACGGCAAACGCGGCCAGTTCCTCGGCTGCTCGGGCTACCCCAAGTGCAAGAACACCGCTGAAGTCCCCGCGAAGATTCTCGAAGAACTCGGCTTGGCCGCCAAGACGGCGATTGCGGAGGAGAAGCATCTTCCCGCTGAGGAAGAGTAGCCAAAGTGGCCGCGCTGTATCGGCCCTGGCGTCATCGTGGCTGTTGAGAACGTGCTCCGCTCGGTAGAATTATCGCATGGCATCGGGCAATTCGGCTTCCTTTGCGATCGTCGGGGACGTTCACGGGCACCTGCAATTGGCGCTGTGTACGCTGGCGAGGTGGCAGCGCGAACGTGGCAGGGCTTTCTCGGCCGTGCTGTTGTGTGGCGACGTGGGCACGTTTACTGACGATGCGCAACTGGACAGCGCCACCCGAAAGCACGCGCGGGACAATCCTTGTGAACTCGAGTTCCTGACCCAATGGAGCATGGTGCCTCAGGCTCCGTGGCTGGATGTGATCTTCCGACCCGCGCCCGATGGGCTGGGGCTGGTATGCCCCGTCGTCATGGTGCATGGCAATCACGAGGGCTTTCTCCATCTGACCACGCTCTACCCGCATCGGCGCAGTCCCGGGTCGCCCGTCGCCGTGGAATCACTTCCAACTGTGGATACCAATGGTCACATTCTCTTTCTGCCGCCAGGCTGGACCACGGTAACAGCCGATGGGGTCACGATTGCCGGTGTCGGCGGAATGGAGGCCGGCCAGCGGCGGGCTCGATACCACGACATGGCGTACATCGAGGACCATGCCGTGGAGCAACTCATGACGGGACCCGCCGTGGACATATTGTTAACCCATCAGGGACCGGCGCGAATACAGGGAGCGATGGGCAGCCCCACTCTCGATCTGCTCCTTGAACGGAACATCGCACGTTTCTGGTTTCACGGGCATGCAACGCCCGTGCCCACGGCGACCACCGTCAACGGAACGTGTATCGTTCCCTTGGGCGACCTGGCGTTCAAGGATGGCTCGCCCGGATTGGCCGGGTGGTCCATCCTGGACTGGGATGGAGAAGAACCCGTGTTGCACGTCGAGCCTCCGCCGTTCTGGCGCGAGGTCCGCATGCACCACTGGCACTGCACGCCAGGTGGACGATTGGTGCATCCGGACCTCGTGGGGTTCGTCGGATGATTTGCGGCCGCGAGTCAGCCTCCAATTCCGAGAGAGAATGCCTTGACGAACCCGTGAGAAGACTGGACGATCCGCGAATGGATCTAGCAAATACTCCGGATTCAAAGGCGTTTAGCCAGCGTCGCCGAAGCGTCAATCAGGATGGCCGGGCGATTGTCGAACTCACCCGCTGGCTCGCGGTCTTGTTGGCAGGCTTGACACTTGGCTTGTCCGCCAACGCCCAATCCCGCACCGTTAAACTCTGGCCGCAAATAACCACGGGGATCCAGAATCACGCCAACGAACTGGTCATGAATTGCGAGGTCGCCGATGACGGCCTCACCGTGACCGACGCCGCCTGGGACAGCTACAAGGTCGCCGGTTGTGGGAAACGCTGGACCCTCAACATGGGGTCGCCCATGGACGGGCCGCTCAAGAATTACAGATTCGCCCCCGAGTTCTCGGGGCTTCCGGTCAATCTCACGGTCGAGTTCTACAATCCGGCCAAACCGTGGGAAGTGAAACAGAACTACCAGGAGATCATTCTGCTTGGCGGCAAGCCGCGCATCGGGCTGCCGGACTGGTTCCACATACCAACCAACCGGCTCGCCTACGACTTTGATGAGGGCACCTGGTTTCCCTCCGGCTGGACGCTTCCCCGCGGCAAATACGCGCTTTGGCAGGGTGCCGCCAAGGCCCGTCAGCAGGATCGCCAGGGCGAATGCCCCATGTACGACTTCGGCTTCACTCATGTCGCGCCCAACGCCATGACCCACAATGGCTCCCGCGGCACGCGCGAGCGACGGGCGTATCTTTTCGGAGACAACGAATGGATTGCGCATGATGGCGCCAAGGATACATTCGCAGTGGACCCCACCGATCCGAAGAACTGGCAGATCGCCCCATTGCACCATCATGCGGAGACCTGCGCCATCGTCATTCCCGACTTCGAGGCGCCCAACTATCACTCGTGGAAGGATCACCAGTACGAGGCCTTTGCCAAACTCATCGGCGATGTCCGCGCCCGCCGCCCCGATGTGCTTATCGGCTGCTGGGGCGTGGGTGTAATGAAATCGTCCTTTCGGATCTTTGACAGTTTGTGGGAGGGAAAGCCCACCGGCGTGATCGATCTTAACGGCGCCAGACAGTGGCGTGAGAAATACAACAATCCCGCCGTCGACCTGGCGGCCGTGTTTGATCGGTGCAACCTGAACTTCGGCAATCCCTCGGTGTATTGGATCAACAACTCCAAACCCTCGCAACTCTACGCCTTCATGCAGGAATGGGAGCAGGGAAAACTTGCCCGCCCGAAAACGCCCAACGTCCTTTCCACCTGGATTCAGGTTGAATTTGTCGACAACTACCCACTGTCCCAATATCGTTTCACCGACGCCAATGGCAAGACGCGACGCGAGGACATCAAGCACCAGGTGCCGGCATCTTCAACCTATGCCCTGTCCCTGTTCGGCCATTGCGTGATGGATGGCCTGCAGTGCTGGGAGATCGGCACGCGCCACTCCGAAGACCTTGCGGACTACTCCGACTGGCGCGTCCGTGAGCCGATCGTCAAACGCACCATCAATGGCGTCGAAACCCCGCTCAACTACTACCTGAAATACTTTGGGTTCTACAACTTCCATGTGCTGGGCATGTGGCAGGCCAGCCAGAACAAGGACATCATCGACGCGGCGACGGCATGGGAAATGCCGGAGATTCGCACCGCCAGGAACGGCGTTTGGCGCGTTGGCGATGAACTCTACCCCAGCTACGCGAACTTCTACAAGGAACCTCTCGTCCGCGTCAAACTGTCGGCAGACGGGAAGACCCTCCTTGTTCTCGCCTGCAATCCGCACAACAAGGGTGTCGACAACGTCTCCATCCGGCGTCCCGGCGGCCGCGAGGAGTACGCCTTCCAACTTGCAGGCGACTTTCCGATTATCCAGCGATTTGCGGTGACACCGAACACAGCGCGCTGAATCAGGAAGACGCGACACCGTAAGTGCCAAAGGCGAAACGGAACGTGACGGGAATCGTCACGCGCCCGGCATCGTTCTCGATAGCGCTTTTGGACACGCCTTGCGCAGGTCAAGGTAATAGATGGGGAGCTTCTTCCTGACGAATCGGCTTTCGAACAGCGTGACCTCACCGGAGAAGCAGCGATTCGCGGCGTGCGCCTGAGCGACGGGATCGTGCCAGAAGTGGGGGGAGTTCATGGTCACCGCGAAGCGCTCCTGGACGGCCTGGCTGGGCTGTGGGAGTGGAGCCGACGCAGTTTCAACGGAAGGCAGCGGAGGCAGGCCGAGCAGGGCGAGCGTCCACTGGTAGTAGCCGAGGTGATCGGTCTTGAGCGTCAGTGCGGATGTGCATTCTCGCAGAACTGTGTGGACATCGAGCAGGAACGGTTCGGCCATCAGACGGTTCCTCAATTCGACAGGACGGTCACACGGGTCCGGATGGAAGATCCAGATCTCATCGAGTTCAAGGGGGGCGAGCAGTTCGGGCAGATCCTGGGCCCGGCCACGCAGGAGGGCGATATTGCGCAGGTTCTCGTCGGCAATCGCCCGAGCACCGTCGTAGAGAGGTTTGCACTTCCAATCGAGTCCGATAAACGCAGTGTCGGGGAACTTGCGCGCGATCCTGCGAAGATACGCCGCGTCAAAGCAGCCGATTTCCAGGATGAGGCGGCCGTCGAAGGTCGCGCCGATTCGTCGCTGGAACCAGTCGCGCCACCGGCCGCGGTGCTCGCCCAGGGATTGATCGCTGAAAGTGAAGTCGGCGAGGTGACGAAACTTCTCGGCATAAATGCTGCGTGGGAGCGTCATGATCGATATCGGAATCGTAGCCGGAGCCGCGAAAACTGGCCAGTGGGCCGACGTTTCTCCAGGGCCGATAACGTCCGATATTTCAAGCCGATCGCCTTCCGCAATCGGCGAGTCGTCCTATAAACCGTTTGTGTTCACAAGAGGACGTTGTTGCTCACAACCATGACAGGTTCTGCCGATAACGACGGTGGCGAGGATTGTAACACGTGTGACGGCCGCCACGTCGCTTGCAAGAGGTACCCATGCACAGCAGAAATGTCCGTTTGGTCGCGATCGCGGTTGCTTCGGTCGTGGCAATGCACACCGCCGGGTGTGGCATGTTCTCGGGATCAAAAACCACGCGCGAGCCTCCCTCGCCTCCGACCGCCACATCGCGGCCATCGGCGCCCATGGCGGCGCTGCCCGGTGACGGCGACTTCGTACAGATTCAACGCAATTCCTCCCGCGCGAGCGCCATCAATTCATTCGGCGATCTGGCCGGCGTTGCTCGTCCGGGGATCACGCAGGCGAGCGAAACCGGCCTGCAGCAGCACACCGTCTGTGACGACGGCTACGACGCCGATATCTCGCTCGACCCCACTGGCAAGTGGATGGTCTACACCAGCACGCGCCACAGCGAACACGCCGATATCTACCTGCAGCGTGTGGACGGCTCGAGCGTCGTGCAACTCACCAGCGACCCCGCCGACGATGCGCAGCCGGTCTTCTCGCCCGATGGCAAGAAGATCGCCTTTGCCTCCAACCGCTCGGGTGTCTGGAATATCTACCTCATGGACATCGACGGCAAGAGCGTCCAGCAACTCACCAACGGCGATGCGCAAGCGCTGCATCCTTCATTCAGCACCGACGGCAACCGGCTCGTGTATAGCGCCCTTTCCCGCAGGAGCGACCAATGGGAACTGTGGCTGCTGGACCTGGGCTCCAACACACGAAAGATGGTGGGCGCCGGCCTGTTCCCCAGCTTCTCGCCGCAGAAAGGCATCGATCGCGTGGCCTTCCAGAAAGCACGCCAGCGCGGATCTCGCGCCTTCAGCCTGTGGACGGTGGACCTGATTGAGGGCGAGCCGCACCGGCTGACCGAGGTCGTGGCCGCCGCGAACGCCGCCGTCGTTTCGCCCTGCTGGAACCGCGACGGAACCAAGCTCTGCTTCAGTACGATCATGCTCCCCAGCGGCACGGATGCCGCGACCGCCCGCGCCCAGGACGTCTGGGTCGTCAACGCCGACGGCACCGGCCGGCAGCGGCTGACCGATGGCGTGGGCCTCAATGCGTCTCCCACCTGGGCTTCCAGCAACCGGATATTCTTCGTCACCGACCGCGGCGGCCGGGAAAACATCTGGTCCGTAAGAATCGACACGGACGCCCCGGCAACAGCGCTCACCGATCCCAGAGCTCCAGCGATAGGCAATGGTGCACGACCTGCGCCAACCGCCGTCGGCAGCACCGATAATTCCGACCCGGGACGGTAGGCGATTACCCACTACTTCTTCAATACCTCATTCCCGCTCCCGCTGCGGAACCCCTGCAAGTCGATCGTCACATACGTATAGCCCAGTTCCTTGAACCGCGAGACCACTTCCGAGCGCAGCGGGTCCGTGCAGAACACCGCCAGGTCCGCCGGCGCCACCTCGATCCGCGCCACCTGCCCATGATGGCGCACGCGGAACCCGTGCAGCCCCTTTTCATAGAGAAACGCCTCCGCCCGTTCGACCTGGCCCAGCGATTTGATCGTCACCGGCGTGCCGTACGGAATCCGGCTCGACAGGCAGGCCAGCGCCGGCTTGTCCCAGTTGGGAAGCTGCAATTGTTTGGCCAACTCGCGCACCTCCGCCTTGGTCACGCCCGCATCCAGCAGGGGGGCGATCACCTTATATTGCGTCGCCGCCGCGATGCCCGGCCGCCAGTCGCCTTGGTCGTCGCGGTTGATCCCGTTCAAAATCGCCCCGAAGCCTTCCCTGACCGCCAGCTCTGTTAGTTTCGTATAAAGCTCACTCTTGCAGTGGAAGCAGCGATCCGCCGCGTTGGCCGTATACGCCGGGTTGTTCATCTCATTGGTCTCGACCAGCCGCAGCGGCGCCCCCAGCCGTTCGGCCAGGTTCCGCACCGAGTTCAGCTCGCGCGACGCCAGCGATGGGCTCACACCCGTCACTGCCAGCACCTTCTGTACTCCCAGCGTGTCCATTGCCAGCTTCAAGACCACGGTCGAATCGACCCCGGCCGAGAATGCCACGATCACCCTGCCAAGTTCCCGCATCTGCCGTTCGATCCGCCCACGCTTGTCTTTCAGTTCTTCAGCCAACTTACACCTCGTTTACTTATACAATCTGTAGCGTACTTTCGCCTGAGCCTACTACCAGATGTAGCCAGACACTGCAAGGCAACGCGCGCCGGTTGACACGCTCGCCCCTCTGCCTATATTGCTAACCGTCTCGGGCTCATATGGCAACCGAGAAAAGGCGCGTTCTGATGCAGCAAACCAATCGGCCAATTCCGCACTCTCTTCCGTTGCGCCTGTGCGCCTTGCGCCGGGCCATGGCGGATAAGAAGCTCGACGCTTTCCTTATTATACACCCCACCGATCTGGCATACTTCACCGAATTCGACGGCGAGGATTCCTATGGTCTGGTGACCGACAAGGGCCTTACCATCCTCACCGACTTTCGTTTTGATGAGCAGGCGCAGATCGAGGCCCCCTGGTTCAAGCGGATCATCCGCAAGGGCACCATGAGCGAGGCCCTGAGCAACGCGCTGGCCAAGGCAAAAGTCCGCCGCATCGGCTTCGAGGCCAATCACCTGACTGTCGGCGCGCTTCAGGGTATCGAGAAATCACTGGCCGAGCGGAAGCTCCGCGATGCGAAACTCCTGCCGGTCAGCGGCATTACCGCCGACATCCGCAAGATCAAGGATGCCCACGAGATCGGCCTGATCCGCCAGGCCGTCAAGATCGCCGAAGACTCGTTCGACGCCCTTCGCCAGAAGCTAAAGCCCGGCATCACCGAAAACCAGCTCACGGGGCTGCTCGATCTCGAAGTCCGCAGCCGCGGTGGCTCGGGAATGGGCTTTCCATCGATCGTCTGTGTTGGCGAGAACGCTTCCCTCTGTCACTATCGGCCGGGCGAAGTTCCCGTTCGCGACGGCGCCGTCCTGCTGATCGACTGGGGCGTGGCTTACAAGGGATACACCAGCGACATGACGCGCACGCTGCTGATCGGCAAGGTCAGCCCGCGCATGCGCCAGATCTACCAGATCGTGCTCGATGCCCAACAGGCCGCCATCGACCGCATTCGCCCCGGCGTCACCGGCAAGGAGATTGATCTCGCCGCCCGCAACCTCATCAAGAAGGCCGGTTTCGGCAAGTATTTCGGCCACAGCATCGGCCACGGCATCGGCCGGCTGGTTCACGAGTCGCCTTTCATGCGCAGCACCAAAGGTGCGGTCGTGGAGGAACTCAAGGCCGGGATGATCATCACCGTCGAACCCGGCATTTATCTCCCCGGCGAGGGAGGCGTTCGCATTGAGGACGACGTGCTGGTCACCCCGACCGGCCACGAGGTGCTCAGCGCCATGCCCCGCGATATCGCCTGGGCACAGGTCGCGTAATCAGCCTGGATCCCTGGCAGGGCGCGTTTCACCAGCGTCCCTGGCTCAGGCCGAAGCGAACAACAGTTCCGTGGGTACTAAGGAAATTGAACGAGGACACAACGTTGAAAGAAAAGAAAAAGACCAACCCGGCCGCCGGCAATACCCCGGCGAAATCGCGTGGCCCGATGGACCCTGGACTGCTGCAGGAGCTTGTGAAGCTCATGGCGGCCAACGACCTGAACACGGTGGATCTGCGCGACGGCGATCGTCGCGTCGTGCTCAAACGCGGTGCCGTCGCGCCGGTGATGGTTGCCGGCCCCGCCCAGTCCATGCAGATGGCCGCTCCAGCGACGGCATTCGCCGCTCCCGCCACGCCGGCCAAGAAGGCCGAGGATGACACCGCCGGGTTCAAAGAGATCAAGAGCCCGATGGTCGGCACCTTCTATTCCAAGCCCAGCCCCGATTCCAAGCCTTTCGTGCAGGTCGGGTCCAACGTGAACGAAGACACCGACGTCTGCGTCATCGAGGCCATGAAGGTCTTCAACAACATCAAGGCCGAATGCCGCGGCACCATCGCCAAAGTCTGCATCCAGGACGGCCAGCCGGTGGAGTACGGCATGGTTCTGTTCCTTGTAAAGCCGTGAGGACCAGTTGATAGTGGATAGTTGATAGTTGATAGTAAATGCGGCGACCTCGCCGGCGACTATCAACTAACAACTGTCAACTAAAGAAACTATCAACTATCAACCATCCACTATCAACTAATTCTCATGTTTTCAAAAATTCTCATCGCCAATCGTGGAGAGATCGCCCTGCGGATCATCCGCGCCTGCAAGGAACTCGGCATCCAGACCGTGGTCGTCTACTCCACCGCCGACAAGGACGCCGCCTACCTCACCCTTGCCGACCAGGCCATCTGCATCGGCGAGGCGCCGCCGGCCGAGAGTTACCTCAACATCCCCCGCATCATTTCCGCCGCCGAGGTCACGGATGTTCAGGCGATCCATCCCGGCTACGGCTTCCTGGCCGAAAAGGATCATTTCGCTGAGGTCTGCCGCTCCTGCAACATCGAATTCATCGGCCCGCCCGTCGCCGCCATGAAGGCCGTCGGCGACAAGGTCGAGTGCAAACGTCTCGCCCGTCGCGCCAAGGTCCCCACCGTGCCCGGTTCGGAAGGGGCCGTTGACGATGAGAAGCAGGCTCTGGAGATCGCCCACAAGATTGGCTACCCGGTCATCATCAAGGCCGCCGCCGGCGGTGGCGGCCGCGGTATGCGCGTCGCCCACAACGATGTCTCCCTTCGCGCCGGCATCAAGCAGGCCCAGGCCGAAGCCGAGAACGCCTTCAAGGATTCCACCGTCTACCTCGAAAAGTACATTGAATTCGGCCGGCACATCGAAGTCCAGATCATCGCCGACCAGCAGGGCAACGCCGTCCATCTCTGGGAACGCGACTGCTCCATGCAGCGACGCCACCAGAAACTTGTCGAGGAATCGCCCAGCCCCGGCCTCAAGCCCGAAACCCGCCAGAAGCTCTGCGAGTCGGCCGTGCGCCTGGTCAAGGCCGCCGGCTACTACAACGCCGGCACCGTCGAATTCCTCGTCGACAAGGACCAGAATTTCTTCCTGCTCGAGGTCAACGCCCGCATCCAGGTCGAGCACCCCGTCAGCGAAATGGTGACAGGGATCGATCTCATCAAGGAGCAGATTCGCGTCGCCGCCGGCCTGCCGCTCTCCTTCAAGCAGAAGGATGTCCAGCAGACCGGCCACGCCATCGAGTGTCGCATCAACGCCGAGGATCCCGCCCGCAACTTCGCCCCCTGTCCCGGCACGATTCTCGAATGGCGCGCCCCCGGCGGCCTGGGCGTGCGCCTGGACACCCACGCCTACGCCGGATACCGCATTCCGCCCAACTACGACTCCATGATCGGCAAGCTGATTGTCCATCGCCCCACGCGCGAGCAGGCCATCGCCACCATGAAGCGTGCCCTCTCCGAGTTCCACATTTCCCCGATCAAGACCACGATCCCGATCCACCTGCAGATCCTCTCCAACGAACGCTTCATCGCCGGCGACGTCGACACCGGCTTCATCGAGCGAGTGATGATGGCGAAGTAGACGTTCGTAGCACAGGCGTCCCGCCTGTGTTGTCGGTACTCCGACGCATCTTGTTGCCGGTGCGACCAAGAGCAGGGCCAGCGTCCCCGCTGGCCAGGCAGTGCGCCACATCAGATCCCGCCTTACACCGACGGGCCCGCGGGGATGACGATCTCGCACAAATAGTCCCTCGGCAGCGGATCGGGTGCGTCCTTTCGTCGCCAATATTCGCGCCAATACTTCCACCATTGCCGATTGCTCTCCAGCACCGCCTGCGGTTCCAGTTCACCCTGGTGACCAAACACGCCCATCGATTCGGCAGCCACAACCAGGGCGACAGGTCCGGCCTCGAAACCAAGGATCGCCTCGTTGCCGCCCGGCAATTGGGTACTGCCAGGCTCGCCCACGAACGCCTGGATGGCGCTGGCCTTCGCCACGAGTTGGAGACAAATCTCGGCGCGGGTCAGTGTGAATGCATCGTGGCAAACACCAAAGGGCTCCAACTCGTCCCGTTGGAGCCGGTCCGGCCAATCCTTGGGAACGGAATCCGCCAGGGTGAGGAAATAGACGAGGCGAGGCTTGTGGAATCGCAGCGCAATCTGGCTCGACGGCGGCCTGCCTTCTCCGTCCGGCGGGTTCCAGAGTTGGGCTCCATTGAACTCGACCTGGAACGTTTCGGGCAGACTTGAGGTCCACCACGCCCAGCATCCTACATCCGAGATGGCCGACTCTAATGCTGCCAAGTGCTCAATCACGGCACACTCCATCGCGTAATCCACAACCACGTCATTACCAGGGCAGCGCCCCAATTCGGACAGTCAGTGTACCACAATGGTGGCCCGCGGCCGCGCCTCACTGCGGCGCTCGACCGCCCGTCACTGGGCGCGCGATCGATTGGCCCAGCCTGTCGGCGCGTGCGCATGGCACCGTGGGGCAGGAATCGGTATTGTGCCCCCTGGCCGACGGCTCGGCTGACAGAGCGGACGGATCGGCTGAGCGCGGCCATGACGGACAACGAGGACTCTGGCTGGCGTAGGCGGGCCCCTCCGTGATGGCTTCAGCAGTGTGTACAATGCCAGCTTATGAACGGCCGACCACGTTGGCTTTCCAAGGTAGCGAGCACAGCGAATGCCCGGGTGCCGATGCCGCGATGGTTTGGGGACTTGGCCGCTGCAATTAAGAAGAGGAAGTGGACGGTCTTGAAGTGTTTCTGGTGGCTCATGCTGGTTGCAACCCTGGCATTGATTGCATTCAGTTGGCCGATATTCCGATGGTTCCTGTTCTACGAGCCGTCCCTTCCCCTGCGAGACCGGATGCTGGTGGTATGCCCTCTGATGGGTTCTCTTCTATTTTGGCTCGCCGTGGCTGGATACTGCCTGCGGCGAATCGGATGTGAACAGCAGCGGGAATTGCGGTCCAAGTCCGGTTCGTGCCTTCACTGTGGTTACGATCTTCGGGCCACCGCCGACTTTTGCCCCGAATGCGGTACACCCGTTCCGGCTGGTCATACCGCGAAAGAATCCCCGTGAAACGCCGCGTCCTTACCTTCGCCTCGCCCCTGTCGCTGCTGCTGTGCCTGGCGACGGCGGTGCTGTGGGTGAGAAGCTACTCGATGTCCCAGCCGGGCAATTGTCGGGTGTCAACAAACGGGTACGATACATCCTGTGAAACTCCTCCGCTCCTGCCTTCGCCGCGTGTTTAACCTCTCCTTTCTCACGGCCCTGTCGTTGCTGCTGTTCATCGGGTTGGGTTGCTTGTGGGAGCGGTCGATGCGGGTAGACGATTGGTTCACATACACTCGTTCGTCGGGCCAATGTTGCTTCGGCACAATTCCACGACAGTTCTGCTTCTTCGTGTATATCCCTTGGGGTCGCCCTGTAATGGATCCGATGGGCTGGGATTACCGATCCGGACAATGGGATCCGCAGGATGTAGACGGGTATCTGGCGACGATATGGAAGGATTCGTGGTTTGGCTTCCTTCTATTCCGTGGGGAAGCTCGGCTTCGGGGAGGGGGATGGCATGTCACCAAGGTATACATCCCCCTCTGGTTCCCCATGGTCTTGACGCTGATTGCTCCCCTCTGCTGGCTGCGTCGCTGGAGGCGGCAGGCCCGGCGAGTGCGGCTGGGCCTCTGTCTCATTTGCGGCTACGATCTACGGGCCAGTGGAGATCGTTGCCCCGAATGCGGCACCCTCATTCGAGCCAAGGGACCAGCGTGAAGCGATTCAAGAAGATCATCGTCATGACGCTCGTGATCGTACCGCTTTTGCTGTGCGTGGCGACGGTGTTGATGTGCGTCAGGAGTACATCGAGATGGGATCGTGCCTATCTGCGAATGGGGGGCTCGCTTTGGCACGTTGATTCCGCTCTCGGCAAACTGACAGTTGAACAGTTCAACGCTTGGCCGAATTCACCACGCTGGAACTACCATGTCTCCGAGCCAGACGTGACCAAGAGCGTCACTCCCGTGTTCACGGGAGCGAGCCGCATGAAGTGGGAACATTGCGGTATCTCTGGTGGATACGGATCGACCTGCGTGGCGATCAGGTCGGATGGATCCGTCGATTGGGATTCACCAGTAATCCCTGTGCTCGAATCGATCGCCACGGTGAAGTGGTCGCCCCCATTCTCATTCTGGTCGGTGACAATTCCATATTGGAATGTGGCCGTGTTCTTCGGTCTCGTGGCTCTGATGAAACCTGTCTCGGTCGTAGCTCACTGGATCGCCGCACGCGTTCGCCGTTTGCGATGCCTGTGCCCCACCTGTGGCTACGACCTCCGAGCCACCCCCGACCGCTGCCCGGAATGTGGGACCCCCGTGCCAGACGGGCATGTGATGAAGGTGGACCTGTGAGAAGATGGTTCTTCAACATCCTCGCCGCCCTGTCGCTCGCCATAGCCATCGTGGCTGCGGGCCACTGGTTGTGTCAATACGCGAGCCGTCCTTCGGTCGCAATGTCCTTAAAGAAGCGTGCAGAACCCAGCAGTATCAAGAACCTCGTCTGGCGTCGGCTGCCCCCACCACCGCAGTCGCGCTTCGACAGAGCGTTGGCGGCATCATCCCCGGACCTGCTCGTCGCAATCACCGCCATCATCCTTCCTGCCCGCTGGCTTGCCAGTCGCATTCGGCGTAAGCAGCAACCCACACCCGGCCTCTGTCTCATCTGCGGCTACGATCTACGAGCCAGCGAGGAACGGTGCCCGGAATGCGGGACGTCCATCCCAGCCAAGGCCCTCACATGAAGCAACTGAGGAAGATGATCGTCAATGGCCTGACCGCGTTGTCGCTGGTGCTGTTCGTGGTGACTGCGGTCCTATGGCTGAGGAGTTATTGGGGGACACAGTTCGTTGGCCGGTCAACCCCGAGTGGTTGGTGCGGCATACTATCGATGGGTGGCCTCCTCCGCTTTGAGGATGCCAATTATGCGGACACTCATCTCGGCTGGTCTTATGTCGCTTACCCGACCCCTGCAGGCGGCCTCTGGGATGAGGTTGCCGCTCGTGACAGATATGGTGGCCCATTGAGACGAGCCGGCTTCGCCTACGCCCGCATCGATTACACGTCCGATGGGAAGCGTGTACGCAGAGCGGTGTACTTGCCACATGCGTCGTTGTGCATTCTCTTCGCAATCGCCCCGGCTTTTTGGCTTAAACACGTCCTGCGTAAACGGCCTCGCCTTGGGTTCTGTCCCACCTGCGGATACGATCTCCGGGCGTCTTCAGAGCGTTGCCCGGAGTGTGGGAATCCGGTGCCAAGAGGGCATGTGATGAAGGTGAACCAGTGAGAAGCCAACTCTTGAGTGGGCTCCCGCCTCGTGTCCCCTCGCTGCGTCGTTGCGTGAGGGTGGGTGTGAGGCCGGGTCTTTCACTTCGTTCTCGTCGATGTTAGGGTGACCATACGCCCATTTCGCAGCCAACTCCCGAGCGCCCAGTCACTTATGGGCTGAGTGTTGCGCTCGCCCGTTGCGCGCCGGGAAAATGCTAAAAATTATTCCGACAACCCCCACAGCGTACACTCCACTTCGCGCTGCGCGCTGTTGCGCGCCGGGTGTCTCTGGCGCGCAGCGCCGCAGTATATAGTGTCACCGGGCGCTGAAAACCAGCCAGTCGTGGGCGCTTCAAAACCAGCCACTTTGAGACCAAGGAGATTTGCCGTTTACGGTTCGTTCTTTTCGCGAAAAAGGAGCGAACGGTCAGATGGCGAATCAACTCAAGATGGC
>JANYKD010000250.1 GCA_025361735.1 Phycisphaerales bacterium | reverse complement strand
CCTCTGATTTCCCAGCGTTTTGCGCCACTTTTTTCGCGCTGAAACTAAAATCGCATAATGATGCGATTGTTCGGCCAAAATCACTGTTTTCGGCCAAGACAGTTTGCGGCGTAGCATGCCACCCAGCCAAATCGGGAAGTTGTTCCGGCCGCGTTCCTACAGGGCCGCTTCATCTCTTTCGCCAGTTCGTATCCGCACGACCTGCTGGATCGGGTAGACGAATATCTTGCCGTCGCCCACTTCGCCGGTGCGGCCGGCTTCCACGATCGCCGTGACCGCGTTGTCGCAATCGACCGACTTCACGCAGATCTTCAACATGACCTTGGGTACAAAACCCACATCCATCTTCGCGCCGCGGTAGCGCTCGGTGTGACCCATCTGCCGGCCAAAGCCTTTGCATTCAATCGCTGTTACGCCCAGAATTCCCAACTTCGCCAGCGCGGTCTTCACGGCATCAAGCTTGTGAGGCTTGATGATCGCTTCAATCATCTGCATCGGGGATGCTCCTTCCCAATCTTTCCAGACTTGTTCGTTTCGTTCTCAGCCACGTCCTCAATCTACCACTACAATCGCGTGGGGCCAACCCCAAGGTAGGGCGGTTTCGCCGAAACCGCAGACGGACGGCTCGGCGAGCCGTCCCTACCAGAGTCACGTTGGAATTCCGAGATACAAGCGACGTGCCAGAAACATGGACATGCGTGCCTGTTTCCATCTGTTCCGGCCGAAAGCGAGGTATCGCCTGCGCCAATGCGGGCCGGCTCATACAGGTTTCGCGTCCTACGAAACCGTCATCTGCCCGATCAAGCGGCAAGACCCCCCTGCAGGCATCCAAGATGCCTATTTTCTATACTGCCACATCCCGCAACACATGGTCCGCAACGAATATGGGAACCATGGTGGCGATGCCCAAAGCGATGGCATCGCTCGGCCGGGTGTCAACTTCGATCACCTTCTCGCCCTGGCGGATGTGCAGCTTCGCAAAAAACGTGCCTTGTTGAAGATCGTTGATCTCAATTCGTTCCAATGCCCCCCCCATCGCCTCAATCACACTAGCCAGGAGGTCGTGCGTCATCGGGCGCGGCATGGCGCTGCCCTTGAGCCGCCGGTCGATGGCCATGGCCTCGACCGGGCCGATAACAATGGTGAACTTCCGTTCGCCATCGACTTCCTTGAGCCAGATGAGCTGCCGGTCCTGCATCTCGCTGATAATGATCTTGGATAATTCCATCTGAACCGGCATAGCGGCCTCCATCTTGTGCGATGTCAATCACTTAGAACCTAGAAAGCCCACGCTCAACTGTCAAGTGAACCATCTTCGTCTATAATCGCGGCCCATGAGCAAGCGCCGCGCCACCGCCTGGTTTCGCTGGATCGTCCTGCTCGCCCTGGCGGGCGCGGCCGGGTGGACGACGTGGCGTTGGGGTCCGGAATATTTTCAGCCTCAAATCACCGTCACAAAAGTGGTCGACGGCCCGGTGGTTCAAGCCTTTTATGCCACGGGCACTCTCCAGCCCGACCGCGAATACCCGATCCGCGCCAACAATCCGGGCGCCCTCGTCGAAGTCAAAGCCGACAAGGGCGATCGCGTCTCCCTCGGCCAGGCACTCGCCGTTGTCGCCGAGGACGCCGTGCAGTTCCATTTTAGCCAGGCCAAAGCCGAGCGCGACCAGAAAGCCAAACTCGCCGATGAGAAAACCTCGCCGGTTCTGGCCGACTTCGACGCCCGCATGACTTCCACCGGCGAATTGCTGGAGATTGCCCGGCGACAACAGAAGCGACTGAGCGATGCCATCGAGCGGGCGGCCGCCGCCGAGGCCGACCTCGATCGCGCCATCGACCGCGTCCGCACACTCGTTGGCGAATTTGCCGCCCTCAAGGCCCAGCGGGCCACGAAGAAGATCGAACTCGACAAGGACCTGGAAGTGGCCGAGGCCGCCCTCAAGATCGCTCAGTGGAACCTCGACCGGCAGACCGTCCGCTGCCCCATCGATAGCGCCACGATCCTCACGCGCCCCTTGCCTATCGGCACGCGCATCAACGTCAACGACCAACTCATGGTGCTGGCCGATGTCCGCCCCGACACGCTCATCATGCGGGCGCAGGTCGACGAGGAGGACATCACCCGTGTGAAGCTCGGCGGCAGCGTGCGCATGACGCTCTACGCCTACGAAAATCGCCAGTTCCGCGGCACGGTCAAGAAGATCTACGAGAAAGCCGACCCCGACCGGCGCACGTTCGAGGTGGACGTCGAGATGAGCGACAAGGACCCGGCCTTCGCCGATGGCATGACCGGAGAGTTGGCCTTCATCGTCCGGGAGAAGGACAGTGCCCGCATCGTGCCCAGCCAGGCGGTGCAGAGCGGCAAGGTGTATATCGTGCGGAATGGACGGTTGACGCTGAGCGACGCCACCATCGGCCTGCGCAGCGTCGAGCGAACCGAGATCGCCACGGGTCTCACCGACGGCGAATCGGTGGTCATCAGTCCGGTTCTTGGCCTGGCCGAAGGCACGCGCGTGCGAACCGTGTTCACCGACCCCATCCAGGCCGCCCAGCTAAACCGGCCAAAGAAGCAGGAGATTTTTAAGGGTGGATTTTGAGGAAATTGATAGTTGATAGTGGACAGTTGATAGTCAGCATCAACTATCCACTATCAACTATCAACCATCAACTACGATGAGATGGTTCGTCTCCATGCGGTACTTTCTCTCACACAAGCGCCAGTCGCTCGTGTGCATCGCCGGCGTTGTCATCAGTGTCATGATGTACGTGATCATGAGCGCCATGATGGAGGGCTTCTCCGACAAGTTCATCATTGAAACCGTGGAATCGACCGGCCATCTCACCATCCAGGACGAACCGCGCGAAACCCAGACCCCCATCCTTGAACAGGTCTACACCAACCCCAACGCCCTGCTCGTCCTCGAACGCCCCAAGCCGCGCGAGACGATCAAGAAGATCAAAAACCCCGAAGGCCTGATGCGCAAACTGCGCGCCCTGCCCGGCATCGTCGCCGTCTCGCCGGAAGTCACCGGCGAGGCGATCGCCACCTACGGCACCAAGCACGTCGGCGTGGCTATCCTCGGCGTCGATCCCGAGCAGCAGACCCGCGTCACCACCATCGGCGACAAGCTTCTCGAAGGCGACTTCTCACGCCTGCGCACCACGGCCAACGGGCTGATCCTGGGCCGCGGCATAGCGCTGGTCCTGGGGGCACGCGTCGGCGACACCGTCGTTCTCGCCAGCTCAACCGGCGGCCAGACGGGCGCCAAGATCGTCGGCATCTTCGAAACCGGCGTAACACCCGTGGACTACTCGCGGGCCTACATGCTCATCAACAACGCCCAGACGCTGCTCGACAAAAAGAACATCATCAACCGCATCAACATCCGCACCGACGACTACACCAAAGCCGAAGGCTACGCCGCCCAGATCGAATCGCTGGCCGGTTACAAGACCGAGAGCTGGCAGGAAAGCTCGGCCAACTTCCTGAAGATCTTCAAGATCCAGACCGTCATCACCAATTTCATCACCGGCGCCCTGCTGATCGTGGCCGCGTTCGGGGTCCTCAACATCCTCATCATGTCCGTCCTCGAACGTGTGAACGACATCGCCATCCTCAAGAGTTTCGGCTTCTCGCGCACGGACATCACGATCATCTATCTCATGCAGGGCCTGGTGATCGGACTGATCGGCTCGCTGCTCGGCCTGCTCTTCGCCAAGATCGGCGTGGAGATTCTCAGTCGCCTGCCAATCTCCGTTGAAGGTCTCGTCAAAGCCGAGGGCCTGCTCATGTCCGAGAAGCGAGCCCAGTACATCATGGCCTTCATCAGCGCCATGGTTGTCGTGGCCCTGGCTTCCATGTATCCCGCAAGGCGAGCCGCAAAATACGACCCGGTGGACGTCATCCGGGGGGCACACTGATGATCGCCAAAGGCACGAAGGCACAAAGGCACGGAGGCACGAAGTGGCGGGGCGGCGGCCCGCTGTGTCATCTCGTGCCTTCGTGCCTCAGTACCTCAGTCCCTTCCGCCGTCTTCCCCTTCGTGCCTTCGTGCCTCCGTGCCTTTGTGCCTGCTGAGTTGGAGGCCTTCTGATGCCCATCCTCCGCGCCCAGAACATCCACCGCCTGCTCGGTTCCGGCGACACCGTCAACCACATCATCAAAGGTGTCACGCTGGAGATCGCCAGCGGCGAATATGTCTCGGTCGTCGGCCCCAGCGGGTCGGGTAAATCGACCATGCTCTATCTGCTCGGCGGGCTCGACCGCCCATCACAGGCCGATCCGGACGGCCGGCGATTCGACCCGCTCAGCCGGGTCTTCATCGACGGGCAGGACACGCTCACGCTTTCCGACGCCCAACTCGCCCTGCTGCGTAACGAGAAAGTCGGCTTCGTCTTCCAGTTCCACTACCTGCTCAAGGAGTTTACCGCCCAGGAAAATGTCGCCCTGCCCATGCTTAAACTGGGCAAGTTACCGCGCAGCGACATCATGGACCGGGCGGCCGACCTGCTCAAGCAATTCGGCCTGGCCGAGAAGACCCACCGCCGCGCCAACCGCCTCTCCGGAGGCGAACAGCAGCGCGTCGCCATCTGCCGCGCCCTGGCGAACGAGCCCGCCGTTGTGCTGGCCGACGAACCCACCGGCAACCTCGACAAGCGCAACGGCGAGATGGTGGCCGAGATTCTCGATCAGATCGGGGCGGCCGGGCAGACCATCATCATCGTCACGCATGACGTCGCCTTGGCCCACCGTGCCCGGCGGATCATCGCCATGGAAGACGGAAACGTCGTCCAGGATACCACCAGAGACCAAATGACCATCAAGTAATTGCCGCCGTCATGGCCGGGACCATTCCGCAACAACTTGGAAGGACATCCTTATAGGGGCCCGCGCCTTCGCCGGCGGAGCATCAGGACGCCGCCGCCCGCAGCCAGGAGGCACAGGCTGGCCGGCTCCGGCACGAGTGTCGGGGCAACTCGTGCGAAGGCCGTTCCGCTGACGGCATCCTGAAAGTCGAAGGCGTATGAGAGTAACTGCGCCTCGGTGTAGGTATCGCCGATGAACGCAACACTGAAGGGCACGCCACTGGCCGCATAGTAACCAAAAGGCAGATTGACCTGCGGAACACCGAGTAGATTGATTTCGGAGACACTCAGCGCCGAATACCCGGTCGCGGTCGGCTCGGAGGTCTGCTGAGGGAAGAAGAGTCCGTCGAGGTTATTGGCGGCCATGATGGCCCTGAATTCCGCAAGCTGCAGCGCCCGGCCGTCCATGAAGTTCTGGACACTGACGGCATCGTTGACTGATGGATTGGCCGCATTGGTCCCCAGTGAGACCGGAGCGATCGGGTTGGCCACGGTGGGCGTGAAGGAGCCCAGCAGGGGATTGCTGGGCGCGAGCAGGTCGATGCCGTTGGTAGCCGTCTTGAACTGATCGGGCGTTGTGGGTGACTTGGCCGGGTCCAGGGTCTGCATCCACGAATAGAGTTCATGGGGCAGGTTGGTGCCGCCCCAGATGCTGTAGCCACCCATCGACTCAAAGCTCGATCCGCTGAAGACGTTTGAGACGAGCGTAGCGCCCTGGGCAACCAGCACGTTCTCGGCGGCGGTATATAGCGTCTGGACGTCCGCTGACAATGCTGTGTTCTTGAAATAGCCGGACGTGCTTCCGGCCGGGCCTGGCTGGTAGATGCCGAAGCGTTTGCCCTGCAACGAGGTGGTGCTGAGCCCGGCGGCGTAGCCGGCCGCGGGAATGTGGCCACTGGCGATGGTGGAGTTGGCGGTGTTCGGATCGGAAGGATCGACGCCGGCAATTGCCGTGAGCATGTTGGCCGCGTCCAGGACATTCTTGGCGTGGGCCCCGAAGACGTCGCGCGTCGATCCCGACAGCGGAACACCGCCGGTCGTGGGCACGAGTCCAAACGTGGTCTTAATGCCGACAAGGCCGTTGGCGCCGGCGGGATTCTGGATCGATCCGCCGGTCTCCTCAGCGGTGCCCAGCGTCGCGAAACTGGCGCTCACGCTGACACCCGTGCCGCTGCTGCTGCCGCCGGGAGCGCGAGTGATGTTGTACGAGTTCAATGTCGGGCCAAATACACTGTTGTTCGCGTTGGCGCCGCTGCGGGCAAACACCGGGAGATTGGTCTTCCCGAGGATGATCGCGCCGGCCGTGCGCATTCGGGCCACGATGGGCGCGTCGGCAAGCGGAATCAGATCGACGCCGTGAGTGGTGCCGCTCACGAATTCAGACGTGAAGCCGCTGAAACCGCTGGTCGTCCGTATGCCGGCCACATTCATGGAGTCTTTGATGACGGCCACGGATCCCAGCAACGGCTCGGCTGACAGCGCCGGGATATTCGCGGGATTGGCAAGCAATGCGTCCAGCGCATCGGCTTGCGCCAGTGCGCCCGCGGTGTCCAGGAACGTGAAGGCGTTATAAGTGGGGTTGTACTGGGTGATCCGGGCCAGATACGCCTCGACGAGGGACCTCTCAGTGTAGATGTGATTCAGCAGATCGGTCTTGATTTGAGCAGCCGACAGCTCAACGACATTGACAGGGGCAGCCTGACTGGGAAATACCAACATCGAGACAACAACCGCAGCCGACGCGGCAGCAACCATTGGATTGTATGGACGCATATCTCACTCTCCTTCGTGTTTGTAGAGCGGCGACGCCGCGCGTCGCCGCAAATCTTTCGTGTTGACTGAATAATTCTGGGAGCCTCACCATTGCCCTTGACCCTGCAATGGCTGTGCCATGGTCGAGAAGGCCGCGCCTGCAATGGAATCACCCTTCTCCCGTTCGAGTCCTGCCGTGCAACCGGGCAGCGCGATGGAACGTGCCGACTTTACGTGCATCGCACCCGGGCTCTCTCCGAAAGCGCCAGGGGACTACCTGTAGATATATATACCTGTCCCCTATATCATCTGACGGTGTGCTGCTCATTTGCGCAGCCAGCCCGCACGTCTCAATCCCGCTTCAGATGTGGCGACGCCCGTGCGGGCACCGGGACCCGCGCGAGCGATTAAGTCCGGGATCGGTGAGCGGGTTGATTGATTTCATCACCGTGTCCCGGCCGTATCCCGCCGCAGCGACTATTCTCGCGACGAGCATCAATTCCTTCCGCCTGTCCGCCGGCGCTTCAAGGGCGTTGGTTTCATCGTGGGTCAGGAGCTGCCAAACCTGCCGCGGTACAAATGGGGTCGGACTGCTCATGATGCTTCTGCATCGTTAGCGGACGGTCACGCAGCCCGAACGTAGGGGCGTTTGCCGTTGGTGACGATTTACGCCTACCCACGAGCTGATGGACGCACAACTTCGGATTTCGTGGGGGGGGGAATTTTCCGCAATCATGGCCGTCTCCCTGGATGGGTGCCATCCCATGACTGGGTATGACTACCCACTCCACTTGAGGGTTACGGCCGTTCCGCGGATTGCGGGACAGCGATAACTATCGCTGCCGGCCATGGTTACTGAATGGAGCCGAGCGGGCTCGAACCGCCAACCCCTGCCTTGCAAAGGCAGTGCTCTCCCAATTGAGCTACGGCCCCGATCTTACAACCGATTGTACTGCCTCCACAGCCAACGGCAAGCAGCCCGGAACGGCTGCAATCGCGGATGGTCGACTTGCAAGCCACGCCCGACAGTCAAGGGGCTTTGAGGTTTTTTGTATCATCAATCTAAGTTGTTTAATAATAACATCTTATCGAAGATTTAGTGTATGGCATGATGCCGTTTAAAACCCGCTAGACAAACCCGCTATTGCACCGATTGAATCTTTCCGGCGACGTTAGACAATACTGGGGTCTTCTTTGTGGTGTTGTCGTGGTCGTCGGCTTTGGACGTGTGGCGGAGGTATTTGCCACTCGACAGCCGGCCAGCCCTGGAAGGGCTCCCGCGGCAGCCGCCACGCTGAAGGCGGATCGGCTCTTGTGGCGCTGCGGCGCTGTCCTGAGCGGGTCCAACCTGCCCATGTGCCACACACAACAGCTACGTCGGATGCGACCGGCCGAAGCAATGGCCGTCAGTCGGCTTATTCGCCGGGTCATCCTTGGTTGCTATGCGTCTCATCCCAAGGCCAAACTTGGCGAGTCGGCCAAGTACACCCCGAGCAAACTGCGTGCGCGGATCAAACGCGACCGCGACGCCGTGTTCGTCGCCATCAGCGACCGCCGCATCGTCGGCTTCTGCGTCAATTGCAGAGACGACGGCGTGCTCCAACTGGAATGGTACGGCGTCGATCCGGCCCACCGCCAGCACGGCATGGGCCAGCGGCTGCTCCAGCACCTGATTAATAGTGGCCGCCGGCGAGGCTGCCACAAAGTCTGGTGTGACACGAATGCCGAGAATCGCGCGTCCGCAAGAGTCCTGTCGCACGCGGGTTTCGAACCGGTATGCACATTGGAGAACCACTGGTACGGCCAGGACTTCATCCTTTGGCAGAAGGTCATCCCGATGATGCGGGTCGTCCGTGATGAGGAAGATTCGCACACCGTCAGTCGGCCGGCCATCCGGCTGGTCCGCACCTTTGCGCCGCGCGAGCGGACGTTGGTGGCGGCCGCTCGATAGCTTGATCTCTCCGACGTCGGAGCCATGCTGAAGCTTGGATCGCGATCATCGCGCAATCCGCGACATTTCGGAACGCGCCGATCTGGTTTTGTGCGCCATCAGAGACGCCGTCTGCCTTGCGTCGGTGCTCAGCGACCACCGACGCGCTTGATCCCCGTGCCGTGCCCTTGAATCCTCCGGCGATCGATGCCTAACCTTCTGCACCATGTCCGCGAGAAATACCTCTGTCATCGTGCCGCCCGGCAAGGGCGATGCGTTCTGGATTCTGGGTGACCGGATCACTTTCAAGCTGGGTCCCGGTGAAACCGGTGGGGCGTTTTCGCTGGCGGAGAACCGGAGCGTGCCTGGCGGCGGGCCACCACCGCATATCCACGCGCGCGAGCATGAACTCTTCTGCGTGCTCGAGGGCGACATCGAGTTTGTACTGGCGGAGGCCGCGTTCCGGGCCTCGGCCGGACATGTGCAGTTCCTGCCGATGGGGGTCATGCACGGATTTCGCAATGTCGGTCCGGACAGTTTGCGATTCCTGGTCCTCGCAACGCCGTGCGGGTTTGAACGGTTCATCGCCACGGCCGGCCACCCCGTGGCCGTGTACGGCGAGAATCCGCCGCCGCCATCCCCCGCGGATATCCAGCGGATCCAGGATCTGATCCCGACGTTCGGCGTGGAAATGCACCCGGAACACCGGCCCACGCGACAAGTCCAGGCCCGTGACCACGGCCGACGAATGACGGTCCTTGGCATCGACGTCGTCCTGAAACTATCCGGCGCACAAACGGCCGGGGAGTTCTGTGTGGCGGAGTTGACCATCGCATCCGGCTCGGGGATTCCGATGCACGCACACAAGCGCGAGGATGAGGTGTTCTACGTGACTGAAGGTGAAGTGGAATTCGACGTCGTCGATCGCCAGGTCATCGCGCCGGCCGGCACGACCGTCCATCTACCCCATGGCACGTTTCATGCGCTGCGAAACACCAGCACCCGGCCTGCGCGCATGATCAATGTCCTGCGTCCGTGCGGACTGGAGAACTTCCTGGAAGAGGCCTCGCGACTCGGTCCCCAGGCTTCGCTGGAGCAGATCGTGGCCGTCATGCAACGACACGGGATGGTTCTGCCGCAGTGAGTGCGGCCGAGTGGGACGTTGCCCATGGTGTTGGCGTGCCCGTTATCTTTTGGCAAAGACAGGGCGGTTTTTCCGAAACCGCCGCTGCGGGGGCAAAGCCGGACGGCTCACCAAGCCGTCCCCACGAACGCAGGATTTGCAGCCGCTGCCACAAAGAACGGCCACGGTCTTGTCCTGCGTTCGCAGACTTCGCCCGCTTGCATTCCTTCCGCGCCTTCGTCAAGATTACGCCCCTTTACAGGTTCTCGTATTGAAGGAGAAACTATGAGCACTGCGCCCCGCAAACCCGGTCTCGGAACCCTCGCACTTCACGCCGGGCAGGTGCCCGACCCGGCAACGCATGCTCGCGCCGTACCCATCTACGCCACCACGAGCTACAACTTCGATTCCACCGAGCATGCCGCCAATCTCTTCGCCCTCAAGGAATTCGGCAACATCTATTCCCGGCTGATGAACCCGACCAACGACGTCCTGGAGAAGCGCCTGGCCGCACTCGACGGCGGCGCGGCGGGGCTCGTGTTTGCATCCGGACAGGCGGCGATTTCGGCCGCCATCCTCACAATCTGTCACGCCGGACAGAACTTCATCTCCTCCACCAGCCTGTATGGCGGCACCTGGACACTGTTCACGCAGACTCTGCGGCAGATGGGCATCGAAGTCCGCTTCTTCGACCCCGCCAAGCCCGAGGAGATCGAGAAGCTCGTCGACGCCAACACCCGCTGCGTCTACATCGAATCCGTCGGCAACCCCAAGAATGATGTACCCGACTTCCGCAAGCTCGCGGATCTGTCGCACAAACATGGCATACCCCTTATCTGCGACAACACCGTGCTGACGGCGGCACTCTTCAAGCCCATCGAACACGGCATCGACATCGTCGTCTATTCGACAACCAAGTTCCTCGGCGGCCACGGCGTACACATCGGCGGCGCCATCGTGGACGGCGCGACGTTCCCCTGGGCCGAGAACCCCAAGAAGTGGCCGGAGTTCTGCGCACCGGACCCCGCGTATCACGGCATGGTCTTCGCCGAGGCGCTCAAGCCGATGGGCAACATCGCCTACATCATTCACATTCGCACCCATATCCTCCGCGATATGGGCGGGTGCATGAGCCCGTTCGCGGCGTTCCTGACGCTGCTGGGCATCGAGACGCTTCATCTGCGCATGCCGCGACACGTTGAGAATTCCCAGGCGATCGCCGAATGGCTCAGCAAGCACCCGGCCGTCCAGTGGGTCAATTACCCCGGCCTGCCGGGGCACCCGTTCTACGCCAGCGCCCAAAAGTATCTCCCGAACGGCGCCGGCGCAATCATGGGCTTCGGCGTCAAAGGCGGCAAGGCGGCCGGCATCAAGTTCATCAACAACGTGAAACTGGCCAGCCACCTGGCCAATATCGGCGACGCCAAGACCCTGGTGATCCATCCAGCTTCGACCACACACCAGCAACTGACCGAACAGGAACAGCTCTCCGCCGGCGTCCGCCCAGAGTACATCCGACTGTCCGTCGGGCTCGAAGACGTCGAGGATATCAAGGCGGATCTGGATCAGGCGTTGAGATAGTCAGTAGTCCGTAGTCAGTGGTCAGTAGTTAAGATTGACTACAGATTATCTTCCACTGAGTACGGACCGCGGACTGCTGACGAATGCGTCAGTAGTGCGGACTGGCTACCGGCTGCCCGCTACTGACCACGGACCACTGACTAATGACTACCCAAGCAGAATCCTCAGACGATGTCCGCAACGCCAGGCCGTTGCGGTTTGCCCGGACGTTTCCACTGGCCGGGCCGTTTACGCTGCAATGCGGCCAGACGCTGGAGAGCGTTGAAGTCGCCTACGAAACCTACGGCACGCTCTCCCCGGCTCGCGACAATGCCGTGCTCATCTGCCACGCGCTCTCCGGCGATTCGCACGTCGGCAAACACGACGAAACCGACGACGCGGGCTGGTGGGATATCTGTGTCGGACCCGGCAAACCGATCGACACCAACAAGTTCTTCGTGATCTGCTCCAACGTGTTGGGCGGCTGTCGTGGCACAACCGGACCCATGTCGCCCAACCCCAAGACCGGCCACCGTTACGGCGGTGATTTCCCGACCGTGACCATCGCCGACATGGTCGATGTCCAGAAATTGCTCATCGACCACCTCGGGATCGGCCGGTTGCTGGCAGTCATCGGGGCGTCGATGGGCGGACAGCAGGTACTGGATTGGGCGACGCGACATCCGACGCGCGTGGCCGGTGCGGTGGCTGTCGCGACATCGGCCCGGCTGACGCACCAGGCGCTCGCGTTCGACGTGGTCGGGCGCAACGCGATCCTGCGTGATCCCCACTACAACAACGGCCAGTATTACTCCCTGCCGGAAGGCCCGCGGGTGGGGCTGGCCGTGGCGCGGATGCTGGCGCACATCACGTATCTTTCGCCCCAGGCGATGGACCAGAAGTTCAGCCGGCCGACACCCAAGCGCGACTTGGCAACCGAATTCGAGACGCGCTTTGCCGTCGGGTCGTACCTGGCCTATCAGGGTCACCGCTTCGTCGAACGCTTCGACCCCAACAGCTACATCTACATCACCATGGCGATGGACCTGTTCAACCTGGCCGGGAATCCGGTCGCGTTGCGCCGGGTGCTGGGCGAATCGCAGTGCCGCTGGCTCCTGCTGAGTTTCTCGTCCGACTGGCTCTTCCCGCCGTCCCAGTCGCGGGAGATTGTCGATGCCCTGCTGGCCACCAACCACCCGGTGACGTATTGCGAAGTGGAAAGCCCTTGCGGGCATGATGCATTTCTGCTGGAGCACGATTTTGACCGCTACGGCGAGATGATCCGCGGCTTCATGGACAGCCTGCTGGCGCCCTCGAGCACGGCCGCCGACGATCCTGCCGCGCACCAGCCCCAGCCCACCTCCATCTTCCACGGCCACCGCTTCGACTACGACATGATCGAGCAGCTCATCCCGGCCGGATCGAGCGTGCTGGACCTGGGCTGCGGTTCAGGGCGGCTGCTGGCGCGGCTCAAGAGCCGCGAGCATCAGCGGCTGGTGGGGATCGAGATCAACGAACTGGCGATCCGCGAATGCTGCCGCAAGGGTCTGGATGTGGTGCGGGTTGACTTGAACCTCGGCCTGGCCGCGATTCCCGACAATTCCTTTGACTGCGTGGTCCTTTCGCGCACGCTGCAATCGGTGCGTCATGTGGAGAAAGTGATTCAGGAGATGCTCCGCGTCGGCCGCAATGCGCTGGTGAGTTTCCCGAACCTGGCCTACGGCCCGCTCCGCGACCGTCTGGCGCGCGAAGGCCGCGCCCCCTGCGGCCCGGAGGGCGGACCGTTTGAGTGGTACAACACCCCGGACATCCGTTTCATGTCGATCCGCGACTTCGAGACGTTCTGCGAATCGCACGGCTTCCGCGTGCAGAGCCGTGTCTTCCTGCACAGCGAAACCGGCCAGCGCGTGACCGACGACCCAAACCTGAACGCCGACACCGCGATCTTCGTGCTCGGCCGGGCGTGAAGGTCGGATGTTGTCGTGGTTTGTCTTCGTATTGCGCCTTCAGGTCCATACAGATTAAACCACAGAGACCACAGAGATGTTTTGGGTTGGCGACATGGCTTAGCGAACACGGCCTGTTGCTGGTTTTGTGTTTGTGGGGTCAATTCGCGGACTGGTTCTGTCGTTCAAGTTGGTCTCTGTGGCCTCTGTGGTTCCAACTCCTTCCGCCACCCAAGCCCGCACCTATATCTCACGCAAAGGCCGCCAAGACGCCAAGAAGCTCGTATTCTTTGCGTCTTGGCGACTTTGCGTGAGATATTCTTCGTTCGTTGCCGTTTGGGAAACGCTTCTTCGTGGTTCTTGGTGGCCCTTCGTGGGCAAGAATGGATTGCGTCACTCTTGAACTCTTGAACTCTTGAACTCTTGAACCCTTCAACCCTTGAACCGTCCCAGCATCGCTTGCGAGCCGGGCTGGCAGGGACGATGATACACCGATGCTGGATGCGAACAGCAATATGCCCGGAGAGATCTACTGCCGTAAGTGCGGCTATGACTTGCGGGGACAGGCCGCCGCGCATCGCTGCCCGGAGTGCGGGCGGGAGTTTGATCCGGCGGACTTCACGACTTTCTTTGCGCAGCCACCGGATGGGGCGAGATGGCGGTGGACCAAACGAATCTTGCTTGGGGTGCTGGTCTTGCTCGTCACCATTGTGCTGTGTTTCTGGAATATTATCCGCTGGCTTGCCGATCACAATTACATCGAGGCACCATAATGCCTCTTTGGGCTGCGGACACCCATCGATTGTGTCGTACATCCTCAACTATCTACCAGCACCGAGGTTGATAGAATACCCCGTCCCATGGTTGAGCCTGCGCCAAATCTACGCCAACTGAGCGATGCCGTGGGCAGATGCCACATCCGCGACCGGGGACGGATCGGTCGGATGCTGGATCGCGTGGATGCCCTGATCCGATCCGGGCGGCCGGCGGATCGGCTGCTGCAGTTGGCGGCCGAGGAGATTCGCAAGTCGCAGGCCGCGTGCAGCGGGCGGGCCAGCGCGATTCCGCAGACGATCACCTATCCGCCGGACCTGCCCATCAGCCAGAAGCGGCAGGAGATCGCCAAGGCGATTTCGCAGAACCAGGTGGTGGTGATCTGCGGTGAGACGGGGTCGGGAAAGACGACGCAATTGCCCAAGATCTGCCTGGAACTGGGCCGCGGAGTGGATGGCATGATCGGGCACACGCAACCGCGGCGGATCGCGGCGCGGGCGGTGTCGGCGCGCATCGCGGAGGAACTGGGCTCGACGCTGGGGGCGCTCGTCGGTTTCAAAGTGCGGTTCACGGACAAAGTCAGCCAGAACACGGCCGTCAAGCTCATGACCGACGGCATCCTGCTGGCCGAGACGCAGGGGGACCGGTTCCTGCGGGCGTACGATACGATCATCATCGACGAGGCCCACGAACGGTCGCTGAACATCGACTTTCTGCTGGGGTATCTCAAGCAACTGCTGCCGAGGCGGCCGGAACTCAAGGTGATCATCACGTCGGCGACCATCGACCCGGAACGGTTCAGCCGGCATTTTGGCAACGCGCCGATCCTGATGGTCTCGGGGCGGATGTATCCGGTGGAGGTGCGCTATCGGCCACTGGCGAGTGAGGATCCGGACGAGGAGGACATGGAGTTCGGCGATGCGATGCTGGGCGCGGTGGATGAGCTTTGCCGCGAAGGGTCGGGGGATATCCTGATTTTCCTGACGGGCGAGCGTGATATCCGCGAGACGGCGGAGTTACTCCGCGAGGCCCGGCCGGGCATTGGGGAGATTCTGCCACTGTACGCACGGCTGTCGGCCGAGGAACAGATGCGCGTGTTCAAGACGCATCCGGGCCGGCGGATTATTCTGGCGACCAATGTGGCCGAAACATCACTAACGGTGCCCGGCATCCGCTACGTGATCGACCCCGGCCACGCGCGCATGTCGCGCTACTCAACGCGGACCAAAGTGCAGCGGCTGCCGATCGAGCGGATCTCGCAGGCGTCCGCGGACCAGCGGAAGGGCCGCTGCGGCCGCGTGGCTGACGGCATCTGCATCCGGCTCTACAGCGAACTGGACTACAACGCTCGGCCCGCGCATACCGACCCGGAGATCCTGCGGACGAATCTGGCCAGCGTGATCCTGCAGATGAAGGCGCTGAACTTGGGTGACATCCAGGATTATCCGTTCCTGGACCCGCCGGACTACAAGGCGATTCGCGACGGTTTCCAGACGCTGCACGAGCTGGGGGCTATCGACGAGCAGAATCAAATCACCCCGCTGGGGTTGGAGTTGTCGCGGCTGCCGATCGACCCGCGCATTGGCCGGATGATCCTGGCCGCCCGCGAGGAGAATTGCCAGCGCGAGGTGCTGATCATCGCCGCGGCGTTGTCGGTGCAGGACCCGCGCGAGCGGCCGATGGACAAGCAGGAACTGGCCGATGCGGCCCACGCGCAGTTCCGGGATGAGTCGAGCGATTTCCTGGCGTATCTGAAGTTGTGGGACTGGTACCACGAGAAATCGCGGGAACTGTCCGTGAACAAGCTGCGGAAGGCGTGCCAGCAGAATTTCCTGTCATTCGTGCGTCTGCGCGAGTGGCGGGATATCCATCATCAGTTGCTGGAGTTGGTGGAGGAATTGGAGAAGAGAAGGCAGGAAGGCACGGAGGCACGAAGGCACGAAGGGGCGGAAACACGAAGGCACGAAGGCACGAAGGCCGACCCATCGCGTACTCAGGACAGGCTCCGGCAGGAAGGGGCGGAGAAGACAGCACCGCCCGTATCAAATTCAGGCGAACGCCCGCCGACACGGCGCGGGCGTCGCGGCAGGCGGGTTGGGCGGTAGTCTGTTGAACACAAAACATCTCCGGATGCTGGACAGTTTTGGGACGAGGGATATGCTGACGCACCGCCCCGGTATGGTGAGTTGCATCACCAGCCAAGTTACGGGTCGGACTATTTCTGTAGAGCCAGCAGCATGATGCCAGTACCTTCACATCTTGCTTCCTTTGTTCGTCCCAAAGACCCTGCGATAGACGAGTCGACGCTCGATGCAGAAGTGGTGTGCGGCTGCGGCTCGCGTTGCTTTGAGTTGATGTATCCCGGGCAGACGCACGAGTATCGGGGTGAACTGATACCCGACGTGGCGCAGGTCAATGATCGTTTTTTCTTTCTCATCAAAGCGCGTTGCACGGCATGCGGGCGGAACCTTGCGCTTTTCGACAAGGATTTTCACGGCTGGGACGGCTTCGTATGTCATGATCCAGCGCAGGCTTCGATTCCCAGACCAGCACTGATACCGTGGAAGTGCCTTTCATGCGGTAGAACAGAACATGAAGCATCCGTGCAGGTCCAGACGGAAGGGCGTCAGGATTTTGTCGAGGTAACCGACGGCGAGTTCGATGAGGAGAGTTGGCCCGATGGCTTCGGCTGGTTCAGTATGTCGATCACTTGCACGGGATGCGGCAAGCGGACTGCAGAATGGGTTTCCTACGAAACGATGTAGCGGTGAACATGCAGACGGAGGGGAATCTACGAGTGGACGGATGCGTTGCCAGCCGCAAGGGCATAGTAGCATTGATATCGGCCCCTGGCGTTTGGTTGTCTGCTCCTGCCTACGACACTTGATCAGTGGCGAAGTGTGCGACATAATCACCGAAAAGGTCCGACCATGAGCAAACGCTATACAGTCAGTGACGGCAAACTGGTGTTGACACTTGAGGAAGCGGTCGAAGGGGGATACGTTGTTACTTCGCCGCTCGATCCGGAAATGATCACCGAGGCCGAAACTGTCAGCGAGGCATTTAAGAACGCGCGGGACGCGATGAAATCACTGACGCAGTCACGCGCGAAGCTGCTCAAGCGGCTGCCTCTTGCCAAGGCGGGGTGATAATCCCGAGGGAGCCATGAACCGGCGGGAATTGGAACAGCATTTGCGTGCCCACGGATGTTTCCTCCATCATCACGGCGGCCGCCACGATGTGTGGGTGAATCCGCGCAATCTCGCGCAAACGTCGATTCCCCGACACGGCGAGATCAAACGCGGGACAGCGCGAGGAATCTGCCGCATCTTGAGGGTGCCGTTGCCGCCAGGCTTGTAGCGGGCCTCCCTACGGCACCAGCACGATCTTCCCGCACGCACCGGACTGCATGACGAGTTCGTGGGCCTTCGGGGCGGCGGAAAGCGGCAATTCGGTGCGAATGATCGGCCGCAGCGTCCCGTTTTCCAGGCCAGCGACGAGCGCGGCGTTGTAGCTCTGCAATTCGCCGTCGGGGGCATTGAACACACGCATGGTATGAATGTCGGCCTCGCGGGTCATGCCGTCGCGGGGGTTGATCTCGATGGGCCCGCGACTGCCGACGACAACGATCTGCCCGAATTTGGCCACGATGGTGAGATCCTTGGCCAGGTTCACATTCGCGAGCATCTCGATGATGACATTGACGCCGGCGCCGGCCGTCAGGTCCATGAGCTGTTTGAGATAGTCGGAAGCGCTGTGGTCCAGGACATCATGAGCCCCCTGCTCCCGCACCAGTTTGCGGCCGGCCTCCGTACCCGCGGTGCCGATGACCGTGCAACCCGCGGCCCGGGCGATCTGCACGGCGGCAAGGCCGACGCCGCCGGAGGCGCCGTGGATGAAAACGGTCTGGCCGGGTTTGGCAGAGCCGCGCACCAATACGGCGCGGTAGGCGGTGACGTACGGAACGCCAACAGCCGCACCCTGCGCGAAACTGATGTTGTCGGGCAGGCGGAAGACGTGCTTTTCGAGGCAGAGGGCTCGTTGGGCGTAGGTGCCACTGACGCTGCCGGAAAGATACACGCGGTCGCCGGGCTTGGCGCGTGTCACGCCGTCGCCGATGGATTCGACGATGCCGGCCCCGTCGGTCCCGGGCGTGTAGGGAAACTGCGCCGGGCCGGCGATTCCCTTGCGAATGTAGGTCTCGACGGGATTGACGCCGATGGCGCAGAGGCCGACGGCGATCTGTCCCGGGCCGGCAACCGGATCGGGAATGTCTTCGACCTTGAGAACATCGGGCTCGCCGAATTGGTGAACGCGGATGGATTTCATGTTGGTTATGATAGCGTGGCGGGCACGGCAATTTCGAGGGGTGGTGCCGAATGTCGGAAGATAGACACAGAGAATCCCTTGCGAGATTGAACCTTGCGGACGCACCATGCGTTTGGAACAGTGAGTTGGTTGTGAACCGGCTCGATGCAATGGAAAAAGGACGAAACAGTTGGACATTCAACGCAAAAGGAGCTACCTATGTTCTCGAAGAAATTGGCAATTACGTTGGCCATTGGCATGACTCTGGGCACCTTGTTGGTGACCGCAGGCACGGCTTCGGCCGATCCGCGTTACCTGCCCGGTGGGCGAATCTGGGGCGTGGCCAGTAATGAGCCCGCCAAGGCCGCGCCGGCTGAGGCGACAACCCCTGCAGTTGTCGCGAAGGATGACAAGGCGGTTGCTGCCAATACTCCTGCGGTCAGTGGGCAACCCCGCTTCGTCCTCGGTCGCCCCTGGGGCTACCGCGAAGCGGGCAACGCCGACTATGCTCTGACCGGCACTCACGATGCCCCCGATCCCTCGAACCGTCAGCCGCGCTTCATCCTCGGTCGCCCCTGGGGCTACCGCGACTGAACCCACTGTCGCCGCACGCACATCTCCGAAACACGCCTTCAGCCCCGACTTGCGTCGGGGCTTTTTTTGTGCGTGAACGTGTGCGCAGCAACTACGCATCTGACAGGCAATTGGGGGAATGTTACGCATCCCCCCTGCCATTCACTCGGCAATTCGGCGTCGGCACGGCATTTGTATAGGCTCCCCGCGTGAAAGCTTATTGGCAATATTGTGTCCGCGCCGGCGTGGGGGTCATCGTGCTCGTGTGCTTGGGTTGCCAAGGCGCTGCGCTCTCGTCCAATTCTCCGGCGCAGCAGGTTGAAAGCCTCGCGAGTGAGGCGAGGCGGTTGCGGGTTCAAGCGGTGGGACAGAGACTGGGCGCAGCCTATCAGGAGAAGATGATCCGAGTATCAGTTCTGGATTCCAACGAGATTGCGGCCTACGGATGGCGCGACGGTCGAATCCTTTTGACAAGCGGGTTGATCGATCAAGTAAATGATGACGAACTGGCGGCCGCCGCCGCACACGAACTCGGCCACTTGCTGGACGATGGGATCGTCAAGCCAGTGGCCAGTCTACGCGGCTGCAAAGAGGATTTGGACGCCGAAGCTCGCGCCGATGCCCTTGGAGTCCAGGTGCTTGGGCAGCAGCGTATTGCCCCCGAGGCAATGGAGTCGATGCTGGCCAAAGTGCGCGACTCGGTTCCCGCTGACTGCGCCCAGGGCATCGGTCGCCGCCTTGCGCGGCTGGCTGCGCGCCGCTCCGCCCTGGCCGCATCGGGTCGGGGATGATTGCGGCGGCTGTTGCCCAGTCAGCTATGACAAGACGAAGTTGGGCCTGGCAAGGAGAGAAGAACCTGCCGGCCCGTAACGCTTTAAGTGTGAATGCCGACCGATTCCAGTCGCTCATCAGTTGGGGCTGCGGTGGTCCACCAAGCTGGTGTCCATCGCCGGGACGCTCTGGCGGGCGTGGCGAAGGAGTTTCTGAGCCGCCTCGCAGGTTTCAAGGTCGTGAACAACGAAGTTCAAATGCCAGGCACACGTTTCGAAACGGCACTGGTCGAAGGCCATGCTGCCGGCACTCGCGGCCACCAGCACGCATCGCCGGAAGACACAACCGTGGTAAGCATTGCCGGTCGCGTAGACGGTCTGATCCTCAAAGACACGGTCTTCGTGTTTGAGCAGGACGTTCATGGCTCGCCTTTCGTTGGGTGCAGTCAGTTATCGGAATTTAGCCGCGAGTGTTCAATACACAAATGGAAATGGTTCACGTTAATCGGCAAGACACGCAATCAGCGACCTGCTGGAGAATACTTCGGTTCGGGCGGTCGAAGGTGTGGCACCGCAGGCGAACACGCCGTTTACAGCAGGTACGATCTTCGGCGGCAACTGAAACCAACCGTCATTGCTGATCGGAGCATTGGATCCCTTCGCGGAGATGCCCGCCGCCAGTTCCTCGGCTCTGGCCCGCGAAACCAGCAGGAGGCGGAACCCGGAGACGGCATCCTGTGTGAAGGCGTATCCTGTGCCGGCGGCCACCCCCACTTCGTCGCGCGTGAGCAATTCCTTGTGGCGGTATTCACGGGTGCCGATAACCTTCTTATCCGTGAACGCTCGAAATGCCGCCAGCGCCGGGGCGCCCTCGACACAGGCGTACAGATGATCGCGGCGGCTGAACCAGGCCCAGCGGTCGATGATGGCTTCCTCGGGCAAGGGATCGCACTTTTGCGCCTCGAACATCAGGCCGGGCAGAGGGTGTTTCTCGCCTGTCATGTCCACATGCCACATACGATCCAGCCGCGGTGTCCATCCCGCTTCCTGGGCCGCGTCGATCCAGGCCAGGAAGCGGGCGAACAGCCCAAGCCGCAGGGCAGCGTAGAACACGGCGCCATCCTTGGCCGCCGATCGCCACATGCCGAAGTAGCCGATGGCATGCTCCAACTGCTTCTTGTATTCCGGGCAACGGCGAATCGAGCGCGGGTCCGGCAACGAGCCATTGTTCGGCATATGGTGGACGACGCCCATGGCGCACAGCAACACGTCGGCCGGCTCGACCTCGTCGGGCTTCGCCCAGCGGTAGTTCCATCGCTGGAAACCCAGATTGGGCCGGCTGTAGAATTCCCGACAGGCCTTGACGACGTCGTGCGAAAGATCCACGCCGGCGACGGAGCAGTTGGGATGCCGGGTGGCGATGAACGATGCCAGGCCGCCGGTCCAGCAGCCCAGCTCCATGATGCGCATGCCGCTCTCGATTCGGGGGGCACAACGCTGGTAGAGACTGAGCGAGGCATCCAGCGTCGCGCCGGTATCGAGGCTGCGCATGAGGTTGCCTTCAACGATGTCCTGGAACAGAGAATAGAACTCTTCCTGACTCGCGGCCGAATGCGACTGGCGCGATTGGAATTTCTTGAACCTCTCTTCCCCCATTCGTTTCCGCAGTTTCTCCAGAATCACCTCGCGAGTAGCGCTCAGTTCAAAACCAATGCCGGCCAGGTGTTTCGCAAATTCGCTCTTGACGTCGTCCATTGCACACTCCGCGGTGAGAGGAGAGAATCAATTTACTTTGCCCATGGCTAAACGAATCGTCATGGACAAGAGGTTCAATTACTCCGCTGGAATTCTCGGGAACTATTGATCTCTCCCCGACTCTGGAGCATGCAGTCTTGAGAAACCGAAAGCTCCTGGATATTCTTTTGAACCGATGTGCTCGCGATCACTTATGGACGGCCACCATGTTTATCGGCCAACTAAGATTCTCGTTCGCAGATTGAACCTCCCGCCCTGGCCTTTCCGTCTTAGAGGATGAGTCAATCGCGATCCGCAACTCATATGGTTCAACGAAGATCATGCGGCGTGTGACGATAAGCCAACACGCGAAAGGAGACCCAGTATGTTCACAGTAAAGCTGACAACTTTGTTAGTGGCGGCATTGCTGTTTAGTACAGGATGCGCCAGCAAGTCTGCGGTTTCGAGCGAGCACGCCAAACCAGCTGCGCCGCTCGGCATGAGGGGGGGATGCGTTGCTCACAAGGTGACGACCGTCCTTGAGCCCACCTTTGGCGTGGGCGGTCGAGTCATAAGCAGGAGCGAACGACAAATCGGAACCTGTCCCGCTTGTGAATCGGGCGAACTGAACAAATGCAAGTCATGCATCGCCTCCCACGACCACTGCAATCCTGCCTGAGCCCTAGCCTCCCATTCCAGGCAGGGAGCCAGCGCGGCCCCGACGCAAGTCGGGGCCGTTCTTGTTCTGGTGTTGACGTCAGTCCAATGTGCGCGCGGCGTAACCGGACTGTTGCCCGAAATGGGGCACGCCGGTCGGGTCGAAATAGCTGCCGGAGATTGAACCTGCGCCGCGCTATCGCCCGCGTCTGCCATTGACAGTGCCGGGAATGTTGAGCGACGGATCGATCGCGACGGTGTCGTTGCCCCGGCCCGTCATCACACGAATGCGTTTGACATCCGAGACGGTGAACGACTGAGTAACGCCGTTCAGGACCACGTCGACCTTGGTCGAATCATCCGCATTCCGCGTGATCGTCACCACATCATCGTCGTGGGAGCCCCGGACAAGGAGAGTGCCGCGTCGCAGGGCAACACTCTGGGTCATGGACATGGGCTTGTGGCCGGCACCCTTGCCTGCGCCGTCGGGAACCACGCCGTGGCCTCCGGCATGTCCCATGCCCATTTGGCCCGTTCCCATGTCACCATGCCCCGATGCCGCGAGCGCGTGACCTTGATGGATGGGGGCGGCCGATTGGTGGTACTGGCTGGCAAGCTGGTCGGCCATTTCTTTCACGGCGGCGCGGCTCATTCCGTCGCTCATGCTGCCGGCGCAACAGCCTGAAAGCAGCCGCCGCTGTTCCAGACGCTCAATCATCATTCTTTTTCGACGCATTATGACCTCCTCGGATCGCACCGACCCCCATCAATTCGGGCTGCGGAGACCCGCCAACCCGGTGTCCATGGTCGGGACGCTCTGGCGGGCGTGGCGGAGAAGCTTTTGGGCCGCCTCGCAGGACTCAAGATCGTGAACGACGAAGTTCAGGTGCCAGGCACACGTTTCGAAGCTGCACTGGTCAAAGACCATGTTGCCGGCGCTGGCGGCCACCAGCACGCATCGCCGGAAGACACAGCCATGATAAGCATTCCCGGTCGCGTAGACGGTCTGATCCTCAAAGACACGGTCTTCGTGTTTGAGCACGACGTTCACAGTTTTCTCCTTTCGTCAGGTGCGCAGAAATCACTCGCTGCTTATTATTCAACAGAACGAGTTCCGAACCGCCAAAGGTTCAATACACGAAAAGAATAAGCACGCGACTGCGATCAGCCCAGTCTGCGTGGCTTTGAAGATAATGATGGAGAAGAGACTCCGTATTGCTAGTGGCAGCCGCCTGAATGGGACGGCGACGCACCAGAGCCGCCCGAACCGCCAGAGCCGCCCGAATCGCTAGAATCGCAGCCAGAAAGCGAGAGCAGGCTGACTGAAATGGCACTGAGCATGATGAGCGTAAACAGCGTCTTGAACATGGTGACCTCAGATGCAAACGTCCACTGCGAACAGTTGCTGACACTCCACAGAATGACTGCGGACGGTCAAAGGGATGAACTGGGCGTCCGTTGTCAGATCATTAATGCTGATGACCACCGTGGCCGCCGTGAGCCCCGCTGGCGGGTTCGATCTTCCGCTCGATCTTGCCGCAGTCAAGCATGCTCTTCCCGAAATAGGGGTTGGTGACAACCTTGGAAGTCTGGAGCCAACTGGCCTTGGCCATTGGGCAACTGGCTTCGTACAGCGACGCGGCGGCATCGGCCGTCTGTGGGGCAATTGTCACCAGTCCGATCACGTCAGTCGAAAGTTTCTTGAATGCATCCCTGGCGTCCTTGATGGTCTTGGGTTCGGCGGCAGCGCTCTTGGCAATAGCCGCGCCCTGCTCTTTGATCTTGGCGTCTTCCGCGCTCGCAAGGCCTTTGGCGGCATCGCGAATCTTGACCAACTCGGCACTGACGCCTTCCAGCTTGTCCTGTGCCAGGAGTTTCTGGACGGCCACATACGACTTAACTATCGCGTCTATTTGTGGTTGTGCGGCACCGACGGCCAGAGGTTGAGCCATGGTTACCGGGGCGACAATTGCATGCACCGGGGCCGCATCACTGCAACACGATCCGGCACTGAATCCCAGGGGAGCCAAGGCTCCGACAGCAACAATCGACACCAAGCCTGCCGACAACATTAACATTTTATTCTGTTTCATTGCGTGTTCCTTTGGTAAAAGTGTACGTACTCCAGAACGTGTAGCGGGGGCGGAAAGGTTCAAATCCTTTGGTATTCCACAGAATAATGAACCTCGGACGACCCTCTGTACGTTCAGTATCACGACGGCTTCGGCCGCGCGAGGAGTCGGTTGAATAACGACGACGACCAGACACAGCGGTTTTATTCTCTTATCTGGCCACACGCGGCGATGGTGTCGCGTATGGCGCGATTTCTATTGCATGATCAGGTCGAGGCCGAGGATTTGGCGCAGGAGACTCTCATTCGAGCATTTAAGGGCATTCTCGCGATGGACGAGAAGCGCGATGTCCGAGCCTGGTTGATGACCATTCTGCGGAACCTTCGCATCGACCATCTGCGCGTAAAGGGTTCCAAGCCCGAACCGGTCAGCCTCGATGATCTTCCGGCGGAACCGGCAGGCGCGGCAAACGTGGCGTGGGCTGTTGACGCCGAGTGGGAGAATCCGGAGGAATTGGTGGGCCGCTTCTCCGACGCCGACGTGATTGATGCGATGCGCGCCTTACCGGAGGAAATCCGCTGGACGCTGCTCCTGGTCGACGTTGAAGAACTGGATCATGCCGACGCATCGAGAATTTTGGATGTGCCCGTCGGCACGGTGAAGTCGAGAGCCCACCGCGGCCGGGCAATGCTGCGAAAGGCCCTCTTGCCGATGGCGAGGCAATTGAGATTGATCAAGTGATCGCTCCTGAAAACCGGAGAAAGTCACATGGATAAGGAAGACAACAATTCGGAGCCTGATCGACTGGATGCTGCGATATCACGGCGGCTGGCCAAGTTGCGAGCCGTTCCGGTGGACACGTCGAACCTGGAACGTCGTCTTGAGGCCGTCGTCGGTCGCCCCCATCGTCGGATTGGCTGGCAGATGTCATGGTTTCGTCCGATGCGCGCCATCGCGGCCAGTTTCCTGGTAATGGGACTCATTGCCGCGCTGGTCATCACTTCGTCGAGTGGTCCGGTGTTCGCTTCTGCCGCAACAATGGCTCGTGTCCATGAGGAAGTCGTGTCCGGGCACATGCACACGACGCCGGTAGCCTCGATTCAGGCAGCCAATACGGTCTTAGCGGCGAAGTTGCCGGGCGGTCCCAGGATGCCGGACATGCCTCAACAAGACCAGGTCATGTCCTGCTGCATTCATGAAGTCGGCCGCAAGAAGATGGCGTGTGTCACCATGCTGGTCGACGGCATTCGGGTCACGGTTGCCGTGGCCGATGCAACGGACGTCAAGATGCCGATGTGTCCCGCCGTCAAGATTGGCGGCGTTGATTACCACACCCAATCACACGGCGGTGTCAGCATGGCCATGACTGAACGAAACGGGCGTTGGGTTTGCGTTATGGGAAAATTGCCGGTTGCGCGCCTGGCCGAAGTGGCCGCTACTATGCGGTTCTGAGCGTCGTGGCAGCTTGGGGACAGCATCGCTTTTTGACCGAGCAATCCGCTCGATTATTGGCACCTCCCAGTCAGCATTCCTCGCTCTTATAGCATCTCGTAATACTCAGACGATCTTGCTCAAATTTCCCGCCTGGCGCCGCATCCATTGATATAATTGGTGTCTAACCTCTGCAATATCTTGCAGTTGCTAACATTGTGCGGCGCTGTATCCGATGACCGTTCATCGTGGGTGTTGATTGTAGTCGATTCTTTGAACTTTTAATACCGCCTGGCTCGTTTCGGAGAGTACATGGCACTCAGATCATTCCATTGGCGATGGCTTTTCCTGGCCCCGCTACTGTTCTTTCTGACCGGATGCGTGCTGGCCCCGCCCGGGACGTCAGAAGAACAAGAGCGGCAGAATAACGCGGGAAAGCCGTATCAGCTTCCGATCGGGCAGCGGGCGCTGCCGGATGTTCCGCAGCCGGCGGCGTGGCAGGATGTGCTGCACCGCGCGTTCCTGGCTAATGGCGACTTGGAGGCATCCTATTTCGAGTGGCGGGCCGCGATGGCACGGATCGACATGGCGGCGGCCTGGCCCAACAGCAATGTGCAGGTCGGGTTCGAGTACATGTTCTCCAAGGAGCGGATGAAGTCGTGGGACCGGACCACAGTCAGTGCGGGGTTTGACCCGGCCATGTCCCTGCAACTTCCCATGAAGGTGCAACAGGCCGGCAAGGTGGCGCTCGAGGAAGCGAAGGTCGCCAGCTATCGCTTTGCGGCCGCCAAGTTTGACCTGCAGAAGAAAGTGCTGACCGGCTATCTGAACCTCTCGCTCATGGAAGAGAAGGTTCGCATTCAGCGCGATAATGTGGCGCTGCTGAAGATGCTGACCGAAACGGCCAGCAACCGCGTGCAGGCCGGCGGGCCGCAGCAGGATCTGCTCAAGGCCCAGATCGAATGGCGGCTGGCGGAAAACGAATTGGCCAACATGGATGCGGAGGCCCAGAGCATGCACGCCATGCTCAACGGGATGCTGGCGCGTGATGCTCAGGCGCCGCTACTACTGCCGCTTGCGGTGCCGGCTCCTCGCGCGATAGCGACAGACGATGCGGGACTGATTGCCGTCGCCGTCGATCAGAATCCCGAGCTGGCGGGCCTGGCACGCCAAGTCGCCGGGCGCGCAGATGCGCTGAAACTGGCCCGAATGAAGTACATCCCCGACATCAATCCCACGGCCGCCTTCACGGGCAGTGTTTCCCAGTCGCTCGGGTCGATGGTGATGCTGCCCACGAACATCCCCATGATCCGCGGCGCGGTCAACGAGGCCAAAGCGATGCTGCAATCCACGGAGGCCATGGCGCGGCAGGCGCGACAGGACCGGGCGGCCAGTTTTGTGGCGGCGTTGTATTCGATGCGCAATGCCGAGCGACAAGTCGCCTTGCTGCGACAGCGCGTGCTGCCCGCGGCCGAGCAGGTGCTCAGTAGCTCACGGCAGGCCTACACCACCGGAACCGTGGGGTTCGCCGACCTAATCGACAGCCAGAGAACACTCCTGGAGGTGAGACAGTTGATCGCCGAAGCACGTATCGAGCGCGAGCGGCGGCTGGCCGAACTGGAAGCATTGGCCGGCGTGGATATCGAGACGTTGGCCGGACCCAC
>JANYKD010000237.1 GCA_025361735.1 Phycisphaerales bacterium | reverse complement strand
GCAGGCGGTGCGCACCAGCAGCATGGTCAGCAGGATGCCGATGATGCCGAAGGGGTAGGCGACCGCGTAGCCCAGGCCCGGCCGCTTCAGGGCCTTCTCTCGCTCCGCGTCGGACATGCCTTTAAGCTGGTCGATGGCCTGCTGCGAGGCCGCCAGGCTGGGCGTGTTGGTGCTGGCGCCCGAGAACAATCCGACCGCGACCGGGAAATCCTTCCGGTCCATACGGGTGAAGTAGATCGTCAGCGTCATGACGACCCCCAGGAGCACAATGGCGGCGGCCATCAGGTTTAATGGCAATCCGTCTCGCTGCAGGGAGCCGATGAATCCGGGGCCCACCTGGATGCCGATCGTGTAGACGAAGAGAATCAGCCCGAATTCGCGGACAAATTCCATGACTTCGGAATTGATGTGGAACTTGAAATGGGCAAAGAGCAGTCCCGAAAAGAGCACGCCGGCCACGCCGAGACCGACCCCGCGGATCTTGAGGGAACCGATGGCCAGGCCGATGCCAGCCACCAAAGAGAGAACCAGGACGGCGTGAGCCACCGAATCCTGTTTGAAAAGCAACACGAGCCACTGCATGACAACTCCATTCGGGTATCGAAAAGCGTGGGAGTATAGCGAGGACGAAGGATTGATCCAGTCGGGGCAACACGGGGGGAAACGGTTGGTGCATGGGGCTTTCCGCCCTTGGATCGCGCAGGTACAATGTCTTTTTCGATTCGATCGAACGGAGACCACCTATGCGTCCCTTCATCTTTCTCGCCGCCTGCTGCGCTCTGGTTGGCGGCTGCACGGACGACGCCGACTCGCCGGCGAACATGCGCCAGCGCCAGGATCAGGCGCTGAAGGATCCGTTTAATTATTCGCCCAACATCAAGGATGACGCGGTCGGCGGCGGCGGCACGCTGGATTTCAAGAAGGATGCATTCAGGCGCGATGTTCAGAATGTCTTCAATCCCTGATTTCCCGGAAGAATCCTCACTATGAGAAACAATACCCTCGGTTGTGCTGTTGGCCTTGCACTTGCGGCCGCTCTTGCGGGCTGCTCGGCGGACAAGAAAGGTCCGTTTACCGACGTCACCGGCCGCGACCAGGAACGGGCGAGCGACGTCCAGCCGGCAACGCGCCCGGTGATCGCACCGGCCCAGCCCGCGCCGGCAATTACGGTTACCGATTCGAGCAACGCCACCGCGACCGTCATGGCCGCGAAGCCCGCTGAGGCAAAATCAGTCACGATTACGGTCACGGACGCGGCTAATGCGCCGGCCAACCCGGTATCGTCCGGCCCGGCGATGGGCAATCTCGTGGTGCGCGTGGATGAACAAGGGCGGCTCAGCCGCGATTTCGCACCGAGTGCGTTCGAGCGGCCCAGCGGCGACGTCAAGGCGGGCCCATTGTACTGGCCCAACTACAATCGAAACATCAAGCGTTCGGACACCGAGAATGCCGTCTTCGAGCCGATGGAGTTCATCATCGATTCCCTGCTGATGCCGGTTCGAGCCGTCATCACCCCGCCTTGGACGGACGTCGTCTACGACGCCGTACCGCAGGACAACACCACGCCCGCGTCGGTCAACGAGCGGCAGCCGGTGACGCAGGAGCGGGTTCTGAAGAAATGATCAGTGATCAGTGATCGGTCATCGGTGATCGGGTGTCGGCAATTACGGATCACCGATTACGGATTACCGATCACGGATCACCGATCACCGATGACTGATTACCGATCACCCAGATCGCGGCCTGCTTATTCCACGGGCACTCGGGCCAGCGCAACGGGGCTCATGGCGGGCCAATGGGCGGGAAAACCCTGAAAAACGGCATGTGAGGCGACGGCACGGGAGTTGCATAGGGATCGCTGCGTCCAAAGATTGAGGTGCCGCCATGGTAATGCGAAGCAATGAACTGTTTGACTGCGACACACCCTCCGATACCCGGAGTCTCCCCTCGGGAGTCCTGCGGATCGGCAAGGTGTTCCAGCAGTTCATCGAAAAGGAGCTGGGCTATCCGGGACTGGACCGGTTCATGTGCCTGTACTACGAGCCGAGGGAGCGGCGCGTGAGTTGGCGGGACAGCCGGACCAGCGGATCGGGGTCAGGTGGATGGTCGGGGATGTTCGGGCAGGTGCAGACACTGGCCCGGACACTGGGCATGAGCGTCGGAAATAACGACGGGCCGGGCGACCATGTCCTGCTCGTCGATCGCGTCGGACAACAGGCGCGCTTCGCCTACAGGGAAGAGGCCCAGGAATTTCTTGCCAGAATAATGTTGTCGTGAGTCCGTGGCTGGTGCTGAGCGATGGTTGCTTGGTACCTGGTTGTGGTCTCCAAAAAAAGAGAAGCCGCCCGGACAGGGGCGGCTTCTTTTTTATGGGTGCGGGATGGATCCGAAGGAGATTACTTCTTCGGCTCGTAACCGGCGGCGGGCTTGCCGTCGTCGGTGATGTGGCCGGTGGCCCAGAGCACACCACGGGTCACGAGATCGAGATAGCGGGGGTCTTCAACTGTCTTGGTGTTGTGACCGAGGGTCGTGGAGAAGACCTTGGCCTTGCCGGCATAGACGTTGGTCCAGATGACCACGAACTCGCTGGCCTTTTCCACGCCAGCCTTGTCCTTGGTGACCTGCTTGCCGGTGGCAAGCGCCTTGGCGGTGTCCTGGAGCTTGCCCGCGGAGTTGTTGTAGAGCTCTTCGTTGATCGTGGTCCAGTTCGCCATGCCCTTGACGATGGGGCTGGTCTTGTCGGTGAAGTCGATGGCGATGGGCTGCTGGGCGCCGTGGCCGGTGCTGGCGACGCCGGTGAACTCAAACCACGGGGTGGCCTTGGGGAAGCCTTCGCTACGGTAGGAGTGCATGCCGCAGTGGATCACCACGCCGGGCAGGCCGTCGCGGTGGGGCTTGAGGACGGTCTCGACGACGTCCTTGTCCTTGACGTCGGCCGTGCATTCGTCATGGATGACGATGTCGAAGTTCTTCGCCCAGTCGGCATTGGCGTAGACGGGGTTCACGTGCTTGGTGCCCGTGTCGGTGTCGTAGGCGATGGTGACTTCGATGTTCGCCCGCTCGGCCAGGCCCTTGGCGATGACGTCCTTCTGGTTCTTGTAGTCGTGACAACAACCGCCGAGGACGAGCAGGGCGCGGATCGGCTTCTGCTGGGCCTGGGCGAACGTCGGACAGAGAAAAGCGACCATGAGTGACGCGATCAGGAATTTGCTCATATTAAAGACTCCTTGGGTTCTAGGTGCTGAAGAGTATACACCGGGGGATCGGGGGTGTTGTGGTGATCGGTAATCGGTAATCGGCAATCAAGTGATCGGTGATCGGTTTGGCGACACCGATCACCGATCACTGGTTACCGATGACGCATCACGACTACTTGAGGCCGGCCAGCTTCGTGGCGACTTCGGCCATGCGCTTGCCCAGGCCCTTGACGGTCGCCAGACCATCGGTATCCGTCGAAACATCATCCTTCACGGCCCGCATCGCACCGCCCCAGTGACTGGTCGGAGGGCCGTCGCCGACGACGAGCATGTTCTGGCTGATCATGAACATACAGAGTTGCTGGAGAATGAGTTCCTGGCCGGTATTCCGGCCGGCGCCGACGACAATGGCGCCACCGACTTTGTTCATCAGCGGATAGCCGTTCGAACGGAAGTCAATCATCCGCTCGAAGAGGGCCTTGAGCGGCGAAGAGACGATGCCCATGTAGACCGGCGAGGCAAAGATCACGCCCTTGACCTTGGGGTCGATGAGCTTGGCCTTGAGGGCGAGGAAATCGTCGGGCTTTTCGACGGTCTTGGTGCCGATCGCCAGGTACGGGTCGAGGTTCATCGTGGAAAGTTCGATGATCTCGGTCTCGATGGCCGGGTTCGCGGCCTTGGCCGCATCGAGGGCGATCTGCAGGGCCTGGGCCGTGGTCTTGCCTTTGCGGAGGCTGCCGCCGATACCGATGATCTTGATGCCGGTGGCTTCCTCGGCCGCGCCGGCGGCGAAGCCGGTGGCCGCTACAGCCGCCGCTGCGGCACCCATGAACGAACGACGATTGAGTTTCTCGGGCATATGTTCTCCTTTTCCCTTTTAGTGGGGCCTGCGTCCCGCTGGCCCGGATTGTCAGACGATTCACGATTCGCGGAAGGCCGGCGACACGCCGGCCCTACTCATGCCTGTGCTGCTTCAGCTCGGCTGGACCGCAGGGAGCGCCGGGCCTTGATCCAGTGGACCCATTTGTCCAGTCCCTGGCCGGTTGTCGCCGAGATACCAATGATATTGACGTTGGGGTTCAGGTGTTTAACGTCATCACGGAACAATTGCATATCAAAGGGAACGTACTGGAGGAGGTCAGTCTTGCCGAGAAGGATGAGGGCGGCCTCGCAGACAATAAACGGATGTTTGGCCGCCTTGTCGTCGCCGCCGGAGACGCTGAACATGCCGATCTTCACATCCTGGCCAAGGTCAAAGCCGACGGGACAGATCAGGTTGCCGACGTTCTCGATGAAGAGAACGTCGATCTTGGTGAGATCCATGTGTCCAAGGGCCTGATGCACATGGTGGGCTTCGAGGTGGCAGCCCTTGCCGGTGTTGATCTGGATCACCTGATCGCACCACTTCGCCATGCGATCGGCGTCGCGCTGGGTGGCGAGGTCACCGACGATGATGCCGACGCGCAGTTCGGGTTGAAGGAGTTGGGTGGCGGCCTCGATCATGGCGGTCTTGCCGCAGCCGGGGGCACCGATGATATCGAGGGCGAAAATACCGGCCTCTTTCAAGAGACGACGGTTGAGGGAAGCCACTTCGTCATTGGCTTTGAGGACGTTTTCAACAAGCTGCACTTTCATGAGACAAGGCTCCTTAGTCGGCAATGGTGATTGATTTAAGAAGAAGATCGCGGCCACCGACCGGGTGGGAATCGGCACAGCCGCACGAACAAGTGGCGGGAAACTCGGGACTGGTCCAGTCCTTGCCGCAAGCGGGGCAGTGGAGCGGCCAGGAAAGTTCCACGATTTCCAGGACCGTGTGAGCGCAGGCCGTCTCGCGGGTGATAAGCTGCCAGCCGGTTTGCATCGCATGCGGCTCGATGCCCTGAAGGGGACCGGCTTCGATCACAACCCGCTCGATCTTCGAGCCGGGCGGGGCATGACTGATGACCTGTTTGAGAAGAGCCTCGGCTAACGAATACTCATGCATGGCTCAGGTCTCCATTAGGATCGCGTACGGTTTGAAACACAGAGATCACTGAGACCAGCATGGCGGCAGAATTCAACCGGAGAAATCAAGCACATTCGTGTAGCACCTGCTGCGCAACACATATCGGCCAACTCAGATTCGCGGGACGATATTTGAGAACCAAGCATGTCTCTGTGCTCTCTGTGTTTCAATTCTCTGCCGATCGAACAATCGGCTGTGATCATCTCGCCGACAACAATTTCGGCACGGGAATTGTGCCCTGTTTACCGGCGGAAAGCCAGCCCTGCAATACACGCACATATGCCTCGATCTGAATCTGCAGCTCGGCGGCGCCCTGCTGGACCGTCGCCGTGAGTTCTTCGGTAATATCGAATTTTTCGCCGCCGACACTGAAGAGGAAAGCCGCAGGAAACCGGCCATAGAGCCAGCGTGACCAGGCGAGCAGCGAACGAGGCGTACAGACGTGGGCGCCGGGGTCGATTTCGGCCGATGGCTGCACCTCGCGGCACACGAGCTTGCCGGCCGGGTCGGCGGCGCTGGCATCAACGAAAACAACGACGCTGCTGCGGCTCATGAGCTCAGAGAGTTCCGGAGTAAGCTGATGAACGCTCATCACTTCGACCCCCGGAAGACGGAGCGAGTCGGCCAGCCGCTCTGCGACCAGCCGACCCGCTCCATCGTCACCCCGGATGAGGCTGCCGATTCCGACAACCAGCACGCCGAGGTCCGTGGTGGAACAGACGTTGCCGTCCGTCCCCGTATTGTCAGACGCGGCGGAGCTCATCGACGACCTTTCCATCCGGCGTCACGAGTTCGATCGCCAGCGGCATCTTGCCATAGGCATGCGTAGCGCACGAGAGACACGGGTCATAGCAGCGAATGATGGCTTCGCAGCGATTGAGCATGCCTTCCTTGAGCTTGTTGCCGTCGACAAATCGCTGGGCAACCTGCAGCACGCCGCGGTTCATCGCCAGGTTGTTGTGGCCGGTGGCGATGACGAGGTTGGCCCAGGTGACCAGCCCGTTGCGGTCGATCTTGTAATGGTGGATGAGGGTTCCGCGCGGGGCTTCGGCGATGCCGACGCCTTCGAAGCGGTTGGGGCGGGCGCGAGCCCGGACATAGTCCGACATGATGTCGGGATTGTTGATGAGCTTCTCGATCATCTCGCAGCAGTAGAGAATCTCGATCAGCCGGGCGTAGTGATAGTGGAATGAACTGAGCACGGCCCCGCGCTGGAGTTGGCGGAACTCGGCCCATTCCTGGTCGGCGCCGGGCGTGCCCATCTTGTCACAGATGTTCAGACGGGCGAGCGGGCCGACGCGGTAGATGCCGTTCGGATACCCCAGTGCCTTGTAGTAGGGGAACTTCATGTAGGAGAACGGCTCGACGGCTTCGCCGATGACGTCCAGGTACTTGTCGTTGGGAACCTGGTCCTGCACGACGTGGCCCTGGGCATCGCAGAAGCGGAGGTTGCCGTCGTAGTATTCAAACTCGCCGTTGGGTCCGATGAGACCCATGAACAGCGTGGGGAAATTTGCGAAGGCGGCGGCCTCTTCGGTGAACTTGCCGAACTGGGTCTTGAACCACTTGAGCGTGCGACGGGAGATGTCGTACGCATCGGGAAGCATCGCCTTGATCTTCTCGCGGTTCTCCATCAGCAGCGGCTCATTGACGCCGCCGGCGACGGTCCACGCGGGGTGGATGCGCTTGCCGGCGAGCAGCTCGATGATGGTCTGGCCGATCTGCCGGAGGCGGATGCCGTCCTTGGCCATGGCGGGCTGAGCGGCCGCCAGACCCAGGATGTTGCGCTTGGCGGGATCACCGTCCATGCCGAACACGAAGTCCGGCGAGGAGAGGTGGAAGAAACTCAGCGCGTGCGACTGCATCATCTGCGCCAGGTTGAGCGTGCGGCGCAGAAGCTGCGCGGCGAGGGGAATCTCGACCGCCAGCAGGGCATCGCACGCCTTCGAGGCGGCGATGAGGTGGCTCACCGGACAGATGCCGCAGGTGCGGGCCATGAGTGCGGGCATTTCGGTGAGGGGGCGGCCTTCGCAGAACTTCTCGAAGCCGCGGAACTGGGTCACATGGAACATCGCATCGACGACCTGGCCCTGGTCGTCGAGCTTGAGCGTGATCTTGGAGTGACCCTCGATGCGGGTCACGGGATCTATTACGATTTCACGAGGCATGTTTGACTCCTTGTTTATTTCCCGAACCGCGTCATGAGGCTGGGATTGGGGGTCCGGCCCTCGAGCAACTCGGTGAGGACGTAGTAGATGGCGTCCGCCGGCGGCGGACAGCCGGGAACGAAGACGTCCACCTTGATGAACTCGTGGATCGGCCGGGCCTGGGGAAGAAGCGGCGGCAGGCCGAGCGTCGGCCGCTGCGCCTTGATGGTGACGTTTTCCTTGTAGGCGCGGTCGTAGACCTCGTCCAGGGAGAACGAATTGCGCATCGAGGGCACGTTGCCGGTGACGGCGCAGTCGCCCAAGGCGAGGATGATCTTCGAGTGCTTGCGGATTTTTTTGACCTTTTCGACATCTTCCGTAGTGGCAACAGCGCCTTCCATGATGGTCAGGTCGACCATCTCGGGGAACTTCTTGTTGTCCACCAGCGGGCTGAGGACGAGGTCTATTTTTTCGGCCAGCGCCAGGATGCGTTCGTCGATGTCCAGGAAGGACATGTGGCATCCCGAGCAGCCGTCGAGCCAGTATGTGGCTACTGTGACTTTGCTCATGGTTATTCGGCTCCTCTCATGATTCGCAGGTAAGTGAGGAAATCGCGGCGTTTTTCCATCTCGGCGACGCCGGTTCCCTTGCGGGAGAGGGCGCCGGTCGGGCAGACGTTGACGCACTTGCCGCACATCGTGCAGCTCGTGGACGAGTCCCAGGTCTGGTTGAGATCGATCGTGACGTGGGCCTCGACGCCGCGGCCGCGGACGTCCCAGGTGTGGGCGCCCTCGACCTCGTCGCAAACCCGGACGCAACGCGTGCAGAGAATGCAGCGGTTGTGGTCCAGCCGGAACAGATCGTGCGAGCTGTCGAATTCCAGCTTGGGAAAGCGATAGGGCATGTTGATGTGGTCGAGTCCGTGCTTCTGGGCCATCTCCTGCAGTTCGCAGTGGCCGTTGGAGACGCAGACCGAACAGATGTGGTTGCGTTCCGAGAAGAGCAGTTCGAGCACCATGCGGCGGTACTTGAGGAGCCGGGGCGAAGTCGTGGTGACTTCCATGCCCTCGGCCACCCGCGTCACGCAGGCCGGCAGCAGCTTGGGCGTGCCCTTGATCTCGACAGGCAGAGA
>JANYKD010000199.1 GCA_025361735.1 Phycisphaerales bacterium | reverse complement strand
TCGACTTGATGCCAGGGATCTGTCCAAGCAGGATCCGCACCACAATTGTCAGATCGCCTCGCGTACTGCCGACGCACATCCAGCCGCTGACGATGCCCTCAAGGCCGCACGAGGTAACGGCGTTTCCAGTGTCGCGAATGGCCGCGATCCGCTCCGATCCCATCGCGGCCGCCGCGATCTCGCGGACCTGCTCGGCGCTGATAACGGGGCCGTCCATCCGTTCCACCCGGCCGGAAAGACGCAGGGACACCGGCTCATTGGGCATGATGAAGATGTCGCTGGCGTGTCGATCGGCCGCCAGTTGCAGAGCGCGTTCGAGAATGGGTGTTTGTTGAATAGCCATGACAGGCTCCTTTCTTTCAGAGACTTGTTTCGCCCGCCGAACGCGGGCGTTGTTTGTGTGGATACGACTGTGGGCGAAGCCCCGCCGGCAGCAGTTCGCGCAGCTGCGCGCGGGCATCGTGCAGCCGCCGCTTGACTGTTCCCACTGGAACACCGAGCAGCTCGGCCACTTCGGCGCAGCTCCGTTCCCGCAGGTAGTACAGCTCGGCCGATTCTCGCGATACCGCCGGCAATTCGGCCAGCGATTGCGCCACGATCTGTCGCAACTCCCCGAGCGCGACTTCCTCGGCCGGTGATAGCCCGGCGGCGACCGCGCCCTTGTCGGGCTCGTCCACGACCGATCCGCGGCGAATGATGAGCTGCGCCTCGCTCCGGATGATCTGCCTCAACCACCCCGGAAAGGCGGCCGGATCGCGCAGTTCCGCCAGCCGCGAAAACGCCCGCAGAAACGCCGCTTGTACCGCGTCCTCCGCCAGATGCTCATCTCCAAGGATGCGCCCGGCCAGATTATGAGCCCACGGCTCAAATCGCTTCACCAGAGTCGTCACCGCGTCGGCCTCGCCGCGGCGACATCGTTCCAGAAGTTCCGTCAGAAGCTGGGTCACGCGTGTTTCCGCCGCCATAAGGATGCGCTTCGGCGTGCCACGGTTCGGTCGGATTATTGCACGATCTCCTCGGCCTGCTTGAGCGCCTCCAGCACACCCATCGTCACCGCCACCAGCACCGGGCCGACCACAATGCCGAGAATCCCGAACACCTGCAATCCGCCCAAAACCGAAAAGAACACGACCAACTCGTGCAGACGGGTTTTCCCGCCGACCATTCGAGGCCGCAGTATGTTGTCGATCATGCCGATCACGCCCAGTCCCCACACCGTAAGCAGCACGCCCTTGATCCAGTGTCCCGTGGCAAACAGCCAGAGCGCCGCCGGGATCCACACCACGAATGCCCCGACCATGGGGATCATCGCCAGGAAGAACATGATCACGCCCCACAGGATCGGCGACGAAATCCCCAGCACCAGGAACCCGAGGCTTCCCAGCATGCCCTGAATGCCCGCGATCACCAGCACTCCGTTCAACGATGCCGAGATCACCTGTTGCGTCCGCAGGAAAATCGCCTCCGACTGCTCGTGTGACAGCGGCAGCCACTGTTTCAGCGATTGAACAATGCGGCCGGAGTCGCGAAGCAGATAGTAGAGCGCGAACAGTGCGAGGAAGACCTGCACGGTTATCCCCACGACGCCGCCCACAATCCCGGCCGTCTTCGCCGCGACCGTCCCGGCCAGCGACTTGAGCTGCTCCGACACAAACTGCGGATCAAGCAGGGGGCTGATATCCACATATTTGCCGAGCTTCCGGATGATCGGATTGTCGGCGTTGAGGAAGCCGTGGATGTCCGCCGGCAGCGACCGCGCCGCTTTGGCCGCCTCATTGCCCAGCGAGAACCCGACGAATATCAGCGGGATCAGGACCACGACCACGACGCCCGTCGTGGTCAGCGCCGCGCTAGTGGCCGGCCCGAAGCGCCGGCGCAACCGGGCATTCAGCGGGAACGATACAATCGCCAGCACTCCCGCCCAGAGGATCACCTCCAGAAACGGCTGGATCATCAGCCAGCACAGGTACACGGCCACCAGCGCCACGATCCACAGCGCCACCCATCTCGGCGAAAAGCGATTCATCCGGCCTCCTGTCAGTCTCCGATCCACACGACCATCTGTAGCCACGATTGCCCATCGCTCCCTCTCCCTCCGGGAGAGGGCCGGGGTGAGGGCCGTCTGCCAAAACATCGGCCGCGGCCCCACTGCCACATCCAGAACCATTTGCAGTATAATCGCTTGGAAGCATATAGAAGGAGCCCCGCTATGCAAACCCGTCGTCTCGTTTCCACCGTGTCTTTTATCGCCATTCTTACGCTGACCCTGTCGCTGCACGCGGCCGATCCGGCCCGCCCGGTCGGCACCAGCGCCAGTTTCAAGGGCCCGGTCGGCCTGCAGATGTACAGCCTCCGCGACATCTCCGCCAAGGACAACGACAAGGCCCTGAAGATCGCCAAGGGGTTTGGCATCACGGAGCTCGAACTCCACGGCACGGGCGGCATGGCCCCGGCCGACTACCGCAAGCACGTCGAGGCCATGGGCTTCAAGCCCATCGCCACGCACCTCGACTACGCCCTGTTCGAGAAGGACCCCGAGGCCGCCGCCGTCAAGGCGAAGGACCTCGGCCTCTCCTTCGTCGGCGTCGCCTGGATTCCTCACACCGGTGCCTTCGACGAAGCCACCTGCCGCAAGGCGGCCGCCGTCTTCAACCGCGCCGGCGAGGTCCTCGCCAAGTACAACATTCGTTTCTTCTACCACAACCACGGTTACGAATTCGTCCCCTTCGGCGACGGCACGCTCTTCGACCTGCTCGTCAAGGAAACCAAGCCCGAGTTCGTCTCCTTCGAGATGGACATCTTCTGGATCGCCCACCCCGGCCAGGATCCGGTCAAGTTGCTCAAGAAGTACCCCGATCGTTGGCAGCTCTTCCACCTCAAGGACATGAAGAAGGGCGTCGCCACCGGCAAACTCACCGGCTCCGAAGACGTCAACAACGACGTCACCCTCGGCACCGGCCAGATCGACCTTGCCGCCGCCCTCAAAGCCGCCCAGGAAATCGGCGTGAAGCACTACTTCATCGAAGATGAATCCCCCCGCGCCGTCGAGCAAATCCCTCAGAGCCTGAAGTACCTCGAGTCCCTCTCCTGGTGACCACCAGTTCGAATAAAGTGCCGCCGGTGTCCCCACCGGCGGATTCCCCATGCATCATTCGCGGCTGGGGGTATTGAGAGAGTGGCGCAATACGTAGACGCGTTTCAGGGTGCCGTTGAAGATCGAACAGCAGCCCGTTACTGGTACGATTGATGCCTGAGGATACACCAAATCAGACTGATTTCGCGCGACTCGCATTTTCCGAGATTGTGAAGCTGTTCCTGCGACACTCAAATCTCGACATCGGTCCTGCGGTACTGTCTCTGACGGGACATTCTACCACAGAGGAACTGCAGCAGACATTGAGTGGAGAGAGCGACCGTGGCTGTACGCTTATGGCGGCGGCATTTTTGGACTCAGCCCTCGGTATCCTTCTGCGAGCAATTCTGCTCAATCGGCCCCAAATCCTCGACGAGTTGCTGCAAGGCACGGGACCGCTTGCCACATTCTCTTCGAGAATTGAAATCGCATACGTCTTGGGTCTGATCGGCCCCGAAGTGCGGCGGGATCTCCATATGATCAGGAGAATACGTAATGAGTTTGCACACTGCGCTCAAGGCATCACCTTTGAGCATGGACCGATTGCATCGAGATGTCGCGAGCTTTGTTATGCTCGGACGATATTCGAAGCAGATCAATCGAGCCGAGGGAAGTTTGTCCGAGCTGTAATGTCGATCGCAGGGTACATCACTGCCCGTTGCCAACAATCGACGCGTGCTAGCGAGGGTGTAGACATCGATTGCACTGACGAGAATCGCGTGAGGCAGTTCTTTCAAATACTAGACACGGCTGTTCGATCTGTGAACCCCGACGCCGGATCGGTTTTCTCAATCAGGGCCGAGCAGTTGATTGAAGGCAGAAGGCAATACAAGGCCACAAAAAGGGGAGATGAGTAAATAGTCGTATAGGGTGGCCTTCGGCGGAGGCATTAATGTTCGAGAAACTGCATCGCCTGTGGTTGGTGGTCAAATGGTGCCCAATGAAATCCCATGCAGTCTACTTACCGTCATTGCAGGCTACGGCCGCTCTGCTGAAGTTCTACGAGGACCATGGTGGCGGGCAGTTCAACTTACTCCGTGAATGCCTCGCCGCACTCGAGCAAGGAAATCGACACGCCGTTGAGCAAGCGTTCAATAAACTCCACCGTGGAATGTCACACCACGGTTGGACGGATTGGTTTCCCCCGGTGGTCTCTCCCCAAGAAACAGAAGCATACGTTCAGACGGTATTTGAGGCACTCGTTGAACGATGGTACCGCCTGCTGCGGTTGCTTCTCGACATACATTGAGTCGCGGGTCTCGGCGACCTGAATCGTTAAACCATTCAGATATGAAACACAGAGGAGGAAGAGCACACAGAGAATACAGGAGGGAAACGGGGTATGACTTACTGTAGACTTATTCCGCGTTCTGCCATTTCTCTTCTCTGTGCTCTCTTCCTTCTCTGTGTTTGAAATGCATGGATTCCTCTTATCCGTGACATCGGTGAAATCCGTGGCTGTTCTTTTGGTTGCGCCAATGCAGGCGAAGACGGCCGGGCGCGCGGAGGTCAGGGGTTGAGCGGCAGGGAGGAGATGGAGACGGACTTGATGGCGGCGTGGAGACGGGCGGAAGGAGTCTGAGGAGAGGTGGGTAGTCGATAGTCGGCAGTAGGTTGTGCGGAGGCGGGGGAATTTGAGATTTGAGATTTCAGATTTGGGAGGTCGGGGAAATTGGGTTCGATTTGCACGGGGGCGTCGAGGGCCGCGTCCGCTGAAGCGGACCCTACGGGAACTGGAGTAGGTGCCAGTTGTTGATTGCCAATTGGCTGTTGCTGGTTGTCGTCTGGCGGTTGAATGGGTTCGTTTTGGGAGGACTCGTATTTCTTAAGGAGTTTGAGGTAGGTATTGAGGAGGTTGGTGTGGTATTGGCGGAGACGGTGGAGGGCGGCGCCGGCGGGTTCTCCGGAAGTGGGGACGCCGGGGGTTGGGGGCTTGGGGAAGAAGGAAAGGGCGATGAGGTCGTCGGCGGCGGTGGAAGGGATGGCCGGCTTCTCGGGAAGCGGCAGGGGATGGCGGCGGGTGGTGTTCTGGTATTCGACATTGGCACAGTCCTGACGCCATTTCAATATGAGCGGATGGCGGTCGGCGATTTCGGCGAGGACTTTGGCTTCGATTTGCGGGATGCGGTTGAGTTTCCAGGAGGTCAGGATGAGCTGCTGGGCGAGAGTACACTGGTCGACGGATTGGGGGTTGAGTTCTTCGAGGTACCCTTCGGAGAAGAGTTGGTAGTCGGCGGGATTTTCGGTGGGAAGCAGGGGCGATTGGGAAGTCAGGCCGTGTTTGAGGGCGTTCAGGGCGGATTTGGCTTTGCCGGCGGCGGTGCGCGGGCCGGTGGATTTGAGGGCGTTGAGACGGTTGGCGGCCGCTCGCGCGGAGTCAGTAGTCCCCGCTGAGGCGGAGTCAGTAGTCCGTGGTCCGTGGTCAGTAGCAGGAGGGAGTGTGTCGGCGTCATTGCGGGCTTGAATGGGGGCGGTCATGCGGCTCCTTTGGTTAGCGATCGTTGCAGTATAACATGTCGCTAATTAGAGTACAACACTATTCTTCGTAATGTCGTGTTAGGGGCGGAAAGACGGGGGTTCGAGGGTTCAAGGGTTCAAAGGTTCAAGGGTTTAGCGGGGATTCCCTTGCCCGGGGGGCTCTTTGCTCCTTTGCTCCTTGGCGGTTCAATTCAACGGGGCACGAACGGCCATACGGTTTACGCAGGCGAGTGGATACCGGCCTGGCGGGGGAGGAACCGCGATTGGCGATCACGGCCACAGCGTAAGTGCAGCGTATTGAGGTGAACCGCAAAGGAGCTACGGAGCAAAGAGGCAAATGCGGGGCCGAGCTGACTACTGCCTCCGCGACATCGGCCCGACATACTGCCTCGCCACGACCACGTCGTCAAACCACACGCGTTGCGAGTCCTTCCAGAACTTCTTCGTCGGGTCACCGTCGTCGTAGCCGTAGTTCATCATCCACAGCACGTTGACCTTCAGGTTCATATCCGTGCGCCAGCGCATGTTCCCGAAATCGCCGATCAGTTTGCCATCCACCCACATGGCCTGCCTGCCATCCGCCTTGTCCGCCGCGGAGTTCTCTTCGATCATCAATTCCCAGCACTGCCACTTGCCCAGCGGCGGGATCACGCGGCTCGGCCCGGCCGCGTTGCCCTTGCCGGGGCCCGGCGGGAAGAAGCTGTTGCCCCAGTATTTGTTCATCTTCTTGTCGATCTCCATGTCCGGCCAATACGCGTACAGCCCCACCTCGCCCGGCCGCGGATTCTCGCCCCAGGCGAACCACGGTTCCATGCCCACCGTGAAATAGGTCCCGTCGGGTTTCACACCCGCCTTGCCGAACGGCTTCCATTTCTCCCGCTCCGGCGCGGCCATCACATGCACGAAATGATGCGAGTACTGAAAATCCTCGGAGAACTTGACGTAGAAGCGCACGTAGACTTTCTCGGCCCCGGGCATGAACCACTTCACCAGATGGCCGCCCTCGTCCTTGCCCCGGTGCATGGGCAGTTCCACGCAGCCGGCGCCGGCATGCGGATTCTCCTTCGTGAGTTCCACCGGCCGCTTGATCTCGTCCCATTTCTTGAGGTCGGGCGATTCAAAATCATCGGCGAAGAGAACGGCCGGATCTTTGGCGATGCCGACATCGCCCGGGTACTTCTCCGCCAGTCCCGCGGGCACATCGGCCGCGAAGGCCGTTGCACATCCAGAGCACACTATCGCCGCCAGCCAAAGGGTCTTGCACATGGTGTGTCTCCAATCGAATCCGAAGCAGTAGAGCCGGTGCCCTCACCGGCTTTGTTGAGCGGCGTGTCCACGCGCAGCCGACGAGGGCGTCGGCTCTACTTTCATCCTGCCGATCACTCATCGCCAGCTCCGCAGTCACTTACCGCGCGTCGCGCCCCACAGATCCACATGCAGCCTCGGGCAATAGCGGAATCCGGTGTCCTTGCAGATCTCGACGAGCCACTGGGCCCTGGCCCGCAATGTCTCCGGGTCTATGCCTTCGGGCATCAGCAGGACGTCCTCGGCCGACCAGTTACGCAGGCTGTCGAGGATGCCCTGGATCTCTTCCAGATCCTCGCGGCGCGAGACGACGAACTTGAGTTGGAAATCCGGGCTCTCGTCGATGAACCGCTGGATAACGGGCAGGTTGATCCGGGCCCGCTCGTGCGCCTGGGCAGACCGGCCGCCGTCGCGAAAGTACGGGGTCGAATTGGCGAGCTTGGGCGACAGCGAGGCCAGGTCGATGGCCAGCGGCTTGTGGATGGTCCCGGCCGTTTCCAACGTGACATGCAGGCCGTGCTGCTTGAGCTGCGTGCAGAGTTCGGCGGCCTCCGGCTGGATGACCGGCTCACCGCCCGTGAGGACAACATAGTGGGTCTTGAACTCGACCGTGCGCGTGACGATCTCGCCCAGTGGCATATCCCTGCCTTCCGGGGTCCAGCTCGTGTACGGCGTGTCGCACCAGACACACCGCAGGTTGCACCCGCTTGTGCGCACAAAGACCGATGGCACGCCCGCCAGCTTGCCTTCGCCCTGGATCGAATGAAACAGCTCGGCAATCTTCACACCGTTCCTCCGGCCATGAACTCGGGGATCTGCTGCACCTGTCCGGTCCGGTCAACACAGGCGATCGTCGACATTCCCTCGGCGAGCACGGTCTGCCCGCGTTTCAGGACGTACTCGTGGTCGATGCGCACGGTTCCCTGTTTGACGATACGCGTGGTCAGCGACAGCTCGTCATCGTATCGCGCGGGGCTGCGGTATTTGGCCTCGATGCGCACCACCGCGAAGAACACGCCGGCTTTTTCGAGATCGGCGTAGCTGAACCCCTGCTGGCGCAGCAGTTCCACGCGGCCCATCTCGAAGTACTGAAGGAACCGGCTGTGGTGTACGCAGCCCATCTGGTCAACCTCCGGATAGCGCACCCGGAATTGGATCGTAAGCTCGGCCATAGGCCTCGTCCTGTTCTGATTTGATTGTCCGCAGACAAGCCGGAGGGGTGGGACCGTCTCACCAGCACCGACCAACCTGCTAAAAAGCCGTCGC
>JANYKD010000188.1 GCA_025361735.1 Phycisphaerales bacterium | reverse complement strand
CACCGACCCCGTGACTGGCGAGGTCCGCACGGTTGCCGCCAAATTCGACCGCCCTTGGCTGACCAGTTGGCAGGACATGCGCAGCCGCAAGATCGTCGGTAAGGTGATCTCGCTGGCTCCCAACCAGGACACCGTCCAGTTGTCGTTCTATCACGCCATCAGCTCGCACGGCGTGTGCAAAACCGCGTTGATGGACAACGGCAAGGACTATGACGCCTACTCGCTGCAGGGGATGACCAAGTCCCAACGCCGCAAGCTCAAAATAGACTATGACGCCCCGGTGATTCAGGGCCTGTTTGGTGCGTGCGGCGTTCGCACCGTCCACTGCGAACCGTACCACGGTCAGTCCAAGCCCATCGAAAGGTTTCACCGCACGCTGCGCGACCGATTCTGCAAGCGCTACGAGACCTACTGCGGCGGCAAGCCCGAAGATCGGCCGGACCGGTGCTTCGAGAAGATGCGCCATGGCCTGGCGCCCACACTGGAGACCTTCAGCCAGGACTTTGAAGCGTGGCTGGAGGATGACTACCACCAGCGGGTTCACACCGGCGACTCCATGGGTGAGGCCCCGGCCGTCGTTTGGGAAAAATGCCTGGTCGCCAAGATGGTGGTCAATCCCAAGACTGCCGAACTGCTGAAACATCGCATCGTCGCCCGGCCGGTCGGCCAGAACGGGATCAAATGGATGGGCCAGACCTACGCCGCCAGCGATCTGGCCCGCCGCGTGGGTGAGGAACTCACCATTCGGGTGGATCACGAAGATACCAATCAGATCAGTGTGTGGGCGCAGTCGGGCGAATTCATCTGTTTCGCCAGTCCCAAGCACAAGGTTCCCCGCAACGCCGCCCGGACTGAATTTCTCACCGCCGCCATCCGTGAGAAGCGAGCCGATGCCCGGCTGCAGCGGCAAAGCGTCGGCGTCCGTGTCCGCGCGGGGCAGTCAATCGCCCAGCGTGCGGCCGCCGCCGCATCTCGTGCCGCCGATCTGGCCAAAGCCAATCGTCCGCCAGCCGACAAGACGCCCCACACGCTCCGCATGGCCCACACGCAGTTGGATGACCAGATGGCCGAGTATGAGAAGCGTGCCGAGTTCCGCATGGCCGTGGGTTCCGATCTGGGCACGCGCACCGGCCGTTCGATGGAGGATCTAGAAAGTATTTACGGGAGAGAATCATGAGTGACCAATACCAGAATCCGCAAAGGGAAGTTGCGGTTCAAAAATTAATGGACGTACATCGCGTCCTTGGAGAATCACGGATGATCAGGACAGAAACCGACCCCAAGACGCTCACCGATCAGGACGTCCAGGAAGTGCTCGACAAGGTCAAGGAATATCAGAAGGCCAAGGGCGTCAAAAACTCTCAGATTGCCAAGGCCCTGCTGATCTCGCCAACCACCGTGTCAGAAATCCTCAGCGGCAAATACAACGCCGACGCCAGGCCCATCGTCATGGCCATGGATCGCTGGCTGGAACGCCGCCAGAACTCCGATGAGCAGCCTGACACCGCCAAGTTCGTCTGGACTGGGGTTGCCCGCCAGGTGCGTCTGGCCGCCCAGCGGGCCATCGCCACGGCCGACGCCGGGCATGACACCCGCATTGCCCTGGTCTGGGGCGATCCCGGCTGCGGTAAGACGCTCGCCCTGCAGGCCGTCGCCGAGACTGAGGGCGCCATCCTCATCTCCTGCGACTTCCACTCCGCCAGCGCCTCCGGCCTGATCGCCAAGATTGCCCGCTCGCTCCATCCCATTCCCTCCGGATTCGGCAGCAGCCTGTATCAAGCCGTGGTCGAGAAGCTTCGCGGCTCCGGCAAGCTGATCATTGTGGACGAGATCCACGCCTTGCTCAACGCCAAGGATGACAACCCGTTTCATACCCTGCGCCGTCTGTCGGATGAAACCGGCTGTCCGCAGCTCTGGGCCGCATCCTGTGACCTGGTGTCACAGCTCCGCCTCCGCGAGACCCGGCGCGAACCATTGGCCCAGATCATCAGCCGCATCGGCACCCAATTCCATCTGACCGCCCCGATCGCCGGTCAAAGCGGCGACGGCGGCCGGCCGCTGTTCACTGTGGACGAGATCATTCAGATCTATGGCCGCAACGAGATGCGGGTCAGTCGCGATGGGGCCAAGTTCCTGGCCAAGCTCACCACGGATGCCCACCACGGCCTGCTGCGCACCTGCACCGCCCTGGTCGCCGAC
>JANYKD010000153.1 GCA_025361735.1 Phycisphaerales bacterium | reverse complement strand
TTGTCATACTCGCGCAGGAATTCCTCAACCAGCACGGCCATATCGCTCGTCCACTCATGCGCATCGCGTGAGAAGAGCCACTGGCTGCCATCCAGGAGCGATCCCATGTGCCTGCAGTACGGGGAGAACGCATTGGTCTGGCTCAACTCCGCCAGCGCTTCGGGATGTTCGACTTCGAGTTGATAGCGCCGTATGAGGGCCAGAAGACTTGCGAATTGCGGGCCGGGCGGCACCTCCGCGATCCTTGGACCGCGTTGGATCGCAAACACGCTGCCGAGGTGCTGGTCGAGGGTGCGGATGCATCGCCGCAGGTGCGGATGCACGGCCTGGCTGATTCGTGGCGTTGCCTGCGCCCGCTGCAAACCGACGCCCAGCATCATCTCCGTGCCGCGCTGGAGCCACGGCAGGATGTCATCGGGACGGGTTTTGGGAACGAGCGGCATTTCGTGTGGTGTCGGACCGGAGTACCACTGTGACTTGAAGATACTGTCGCCACAATCGACGAGGACGCTGGCCAGCAGAGCGTGAGAGACGAGGTCGCCGGGATCCAGTGCATGAGCCGCCTCCGCCGGCGGCAGGGCGCGGATGAAATCCCTGTGCTCCGCGAGCAGCACGGCTTCGCGATAGAACCTCGCCGCCTCCGCCTTTGCATCCGGTGCGCCGGCGGGCGGAGCGGCTTTGAGCGAGTTGGCCACTGCCTCGGCCAGCGCATGCGTCAGTTTCGCGGCCTCATCGGTGCCGGACGCTGCTGAGACTCTGGCCAGGGTCTTGCCCTGGCTGTCGGTCAGAACCACATTGCCTCGCGTGCTCGCGGCGCCATCGCGGGCGAGGTCCAGATCGGCCGTGACGAGCGAGGCGAGCAGATTACTGTTGGCCGCCTGCGGGGCAATCGCCCGTTCTTTGTTGATCTGCTCGAGCCGGCTGCGCTCCAGGACCGCGACGGAGGGCGATGCGGGCAATTCACGCAGGAACAGGCGGCCGGCTGCATCACACAACCCGTCCATCGAGCGCGGCATGTCGGCGTTGCGAACCGAGAGGAGGCAGACCGTGTGCAGGCCTCTGCCAGCTTGCAGTCGCTTGGCGGCCGCGGACGCGATGGCCGACGCGATCGTAGTGGCGGTCTTCTCGCCATCGCCAGGGATTAATGCGCTGTCGTGATACCGCACGCCCGTCGCCGCATCGAAAATGACCAACCCGGCAACAGCGGGCGATTTGGGGTCACTTTCCACGGCAGCAAGCAGATCCGCCGAGAGAATCCTGCCGGCAGCCACGGCTTTGTCCGCCTGGATGATCCCGCCGAGCGAGGCCGCCTGCTCGGATAGAAACTGCCGGATCTGCTGGCGTTCGACGAGTTGCAGCGAGCGATCGTCGCTTAGCTTGACCTCGGCGATGGCAACTGCTTTCTGGATCGCCTCCGAAGGCTCGGGCGCGATGATGGCGATGCGCGTGGCGGCGTGAAGGATGGTAGGGATGGCCGCCCAGAACAAGCATGTCACGATCAGCGAACGTGGAGACATCGGTTTGCTTCCCGGACGAGAGGATGCACGGCACAGGCAACATAATCACGTGCAGTTCCTGACTCGTGCGGTGATTGTCATCGCTTGTCTTTCGCCGGGCCGGACTGCTTGGCGAAATGCTCGAGGATGCGGATGCCGACGGCGCGGCCGCCCTTTTGGAGCGCTGACTTGCCGGCCAGTTGTTCTGAGAGGTCGGCCGCGCGCGCGGTTTCACGATCGCTGTAAAGGATGTTCTCGCCCGCGCGCGGATGGATCGTAATCTCGATTCGAGCGGAGCAACTCACCAGGTTGCCGATGCGGGCGGCGAACTCGCTGAAGGCTTCGCCGCCGATCACTACGTCGACGCCGGCCTTGGCCAGGTCTTTCTCATCGCCCTCGGCAATCGTGAAGCCGGCCTGCAGAAGGAGCGCGCGAATCTCGGTCTCGACGGCCGGGTCGATGCGGCGGTCGGCCACCCCAATGTGCCGTTCGGTGATCGACACCGCCACGACCGGCAGTTTCATCTGCTTGAGCTTGGCGATCAGGGCGGGCGTGGGATCGTCGGAACTGAGCGGGCCGGCGACGAGCCTGGGGCCGGCTTCCCGCACGCGCGTGGCGAGCTTTACGGAGAGATCGCTCACCAACTTGCCGAGGTCGTACTGTTGATCGCCCTTGACCAGCAGGCCTTCCACCTGGCTTGTCTCGGTGCCGATGATCTTGGCCGTCAGGTACATCTTCTTGTCCAGCATGAAGGCTTTGCCGGTGATGAGGATCCTGGCTCCGACGAGTTGGCCGAGCTTGGTGGCGTTTTGGGGACTTATCAGACCGGTCTGATTGAGTTCCAGTTCTGTCAGGATTTTGCTGATGGAGGCGCGGTCGACGAGTGTGAATCCTTCTTCGCCGGTGAGCATGGTGGTCAGGGCTTCGCCGATCTGCTTGCCGATCTCGGGATTGGGTGTGGTGGCGGCGTCAAAATCGAGGATGGCGACAGTCAGCATTGCCGGCCGCGTGGCTGCCGCCGCAAAGACCGTGGATGTGGGTAGCAGCAGGATACCCAAGATCAGCGCACGGAAGGGGGCTGGAATCGACCGTCGCCGGATAACGAAACCTTGAGATGATGGCATCGAGTTTCTCATCGCGGTCCTCCCTTACGGGAATTGAATGGTTGGTACGGTCGTCAGGCCGGCGGGATTCTTCCTCGGCGGCCGCTGGCTCGGAGGCGGCGTCGGCTCGGGCCGGCTCGAAAGATAATCAATCACATTGGACAAGAGTACCCGACTGCGGGGGTCTTCGTCGAAGGGACCGAGTGGGATTTGGCAGATGACCAGGCGTCCCAGGCCCAGCGTCGTGCTCACCAGCAGCGCGTCGATGGGGGCTGGCTTGTCGCCGGGAACCTCGCGCGGCCAATGGACGATCTCCAGGGCGGGCTCATCGGGCGGGAGTTGGATCGCCGTTGCCTGGCGGTCATGCAGCCAACTCGATACGTCGGCCGGTTCAAGTCCGCTGAACAGCGGGTGATCGAGCCGCCAGTTCATCTCGGCCGGCAAGCCCCGTATGACCAGGCGATACCCGCCGACCTGCCGGGGTTTGTCCTGGCGGAAGATGAACACGCTGGCTCCGGTTCGCGCTTGCTGGATCAGTGGTGTCTGGTCGAACCCACCCTCACTTAACTGTCCCGGACCAATGAGCACCATGTCCGCCTTGGCCATCTGCAATGGCGCTAGATCTCTCAGCCGTGTATACGGAACCTCTGCCTGGTCCAGCAGTCGGGGTATTTGCCGGTCGTCATCCATCACAAACAGCTTCTTCCGGCCGACGCGCTTGGCGACGTCATCCAGGAGTGTCTGTGGGAATGCCTGGATCAGCGCTTCCCCGTTGCCCGCTTCCTTGCCGGTATCGCGCTCCAGCAGGCGCCAGGTCCAGCGCAGCGACGTGCGGACGCGCACCCGTGGAGGTGTGATCGTCAGCACGGTGGCTTCGTCACCTGCTCGGAGCGCGATCTTCCCGGCATCCAGACGCACCTCGCCCACCGACAACTCCCAGACCAGGTCGGCGCCGGGCAGCCCCCCCGGTACTGCCCGGCGAAATACGATTGTTCCAGGTTGCTCGCCAAACCAATACCCCTGGTTGGAGATCATGATGATCAGAAGCGCGACGGATTTCACTGCGTTCCCCTTGGCATCGCCGCCTGTGCGAAGCCGATGTGCAACTCGTACGCCCCGGCCGATGTGACCAGTTGTCCCGCCTTGATCTGGTGATTGGGCTCGACTTGGAGATCAGTTGCCAGGGCCGCGAGCGTCTGGTCGCCCCGCGGGGTCTGGATCTCCACCCAGATCGAGAGGTGCGTAGGTTGGCCGGCGGACGTGGCGATCTTGTAGTGAAGCTTGCATCCCTGTTGGAGGGGAGCTGTGAGGTTGGCGGCGTGGCCGGGTACGATCACAAGATCGGTACTGGAGACGGATTCCCGGTCGCGAAACATACTCAGGCGCAACAGCAGGAGTTGCTTCCCCTGGTCCACCGGCGCGTCGGCGATCCCGACATCTGCCTGGCCATCGGCGTCCATCACCCAACTCGCCCGGCGGTCGAACGCCCCGGAGACCTCCTGAAATTCCTTCACGCCACGGCTGATCTCCTGGGCGGTGAATTGGGTGAAGGTGACGGTTCCTCCATTGCCATGGCCACGCTCGACAGGAGTCGGAGCCATGATGGAGACGGGGCGATCCGGTGTCACGAACCGGCCCAAAGTGAACGCCGTTGCCGCAATCAATAGAGACGCCGCGATGGTCGCCCCGACCGGCGACCACCACGGTTTGGCCGGTGCGATCGCGACTCGCTCCAGCCGATACTCGAAATTGGCCCATCCATCGTCCGGTCGAACCTGGTCCCCCGTGTTGGCAAGCAGATCCACGAGGCGCTGGTAGTCATCCGCGGCCTGGCGACATTCCGGGCACGATTCCAGATGGGAGAGTACCTGTTGCACCCGGAGGCGATCGGCCGGGCTCCATCCCAGTTCCAGCAGAGATTGTCGGACGTCATCGCAGGACATTGGAAATCACCGGCTTTCACTCGATTCGGCTGCGGCTGGAGACCGCATCTTGCCCGCGCCACTGTCAAAGGCGGGGTCGTCCCATTCCCGCAGCAACCCGCGCAGCCGCTCCATGCCGGTGTGCAATTGTCGCGAGACTTCGGTGGCGCTGCACCCCAGCAGTTCCTTCACCTGCTTACCGGACATCCCTTCCATCAGTCGCAACGACACAACCGTTCGCGTCAATTCCGGCAGCACGTCAAGAGCTGCGGCTACTGACTCCCTTGCCTCGCTTGCCTGCCACGGAACCTCAGGCGTGCTTGGCTGCAACGGCCGTTGCGCCAACCCCTGTCTTTCGATACGGTGGCGCCTGGCGAACTGGAGACTCTGGTTGATCACGACCCTGGCCAGCCATGCTCGCAACGAACCAGGATCCTGGAGGGTCTGCCGTTGTTCCCACGCCTTTAGAAAGGTCTGCTGGCAGACCTCCTCGGCCTGGGCCGAGTGCCTGAGAATCCGATAGGCCAGCCGGAACAACAGACGACCATGCTCCCTGACCGCGTCAGTAAGCAGCTTTCGCCAGACATCATCGCGGCCAGCCAGGTTCACACAAATAACCCTGTGTTTCTCGTTCTACACCAATAAGATGCACAGGCGCTGTGATTTTTTCAGGAATGTGTCACTCAATGAGGAAGACGAACTCGATCTCGACGGCCGCATCGAGGGGAAGAGTGTTGACGCCGACCGCGGCACGGACGTGTTTGCCGGCATCGCCGAAGAGTTCGAGCAGGAATTCGCTGGCACCGTTGGCGACGGCCGGCTGCTGGGTAAAACTGGCGTCGGAGCTGACGAACGCGCCGACACGAAGCACGCCAGTGAGCGTGTCAATGGTTCCTTCAATTGCCTGGATGGCGCCGAGTGCGTTGATGACGCACTGCCTGGCGCCCAGTTTCGCCTGTTCGACGGTGCAGCGGGAGAGGACTTGCCCTTTGGCGACCAGTTTGCCATCTTTCATGGGAAGCTGGCCGGAAACATAGAGCAGATTGCCGACGCGTTTGACCGGGACATAGGCCCCGAACGGTCCGGCGGGTGCGGGAAGAGTGAAGCCAAGTGTAGCCAGTGTATGTGAGAGGCTCATGGGTTCTCCGTGTTTTGATTGTCTGTGTCGTCGATGACCTCATCCGACTCAGGTTCTTCCGCGTCACCAGACGCTGGTTCAATTGCTGCGGCATCGGCGGCCGCGGAGGGTTGCTCGCCCTCGGGTTTGCGCCGCCGGCGCCTGCGCTTGGGCGAGGACGGGCCACTGTATTGGTCGGCCGGGTCGGCTGGCGATGGAGGCTGTCCATCGGCCGGTTCGCTGCCGACCAGACGCATGGGCGGAGTGTCCGTGGGTGGATTGCGGTGCGATTCGGGGGCCGCGTCGATCTGCAGATCACTCGGATCGTCGGCTTGGGTGACGAGGATCTTGCGCTGGCGGATCAACTCGAGCATGGCCAGGAAGACGCCAATCATCTCCGAACGCGAGTGCCGGCCTTCGAGAAGCTGCCGGAAGCTCAGCCGCCCATCGCGGCGCAGGCGGTCCTCGATGTCGGCCGCATGCAGATCGATGGGGGTATCGTCGTAGACGACCTCATGGAACCGGGGCTTGCGGGCGCCCACCTCGGCCATCAGGGTCTTGAACGCATCGAGCAAATCGTAGATCTGGATTTCTTCGAGGTCGATTGGCGGCGCATCATCGCCGCTCGCGTCGCGCCGGGCCGGGTAGCGGGCGAAGCGCTGCTGGTGTTCCTCCTGGCGGTGGTCGAGGGCCGATGCGGCATCTTTGAATCGCTTGTATTCCAGGAGCTGCTGCACCAGCTCGTAGCGAGGGTCGGTGATATCCTGGGTTGCTTGCGCGCTGCCGGCTTCGTCCACCGGCCGAGGCAGCAACATTGCCGACTTGACCTCCATGAGCGTGGCGGCCATGACGAGGAACTCGCCTGCCACGTTTATATCCAGTCCGTGCTCGCGCGACAGCGCGCGAAGTTCCTGGATGTAGGACATGTACGAATCCGTAATCCTGGCGATTGGGATGTCGTAAATATCCAGTTCATCTCGCTTGATGAGGAACAGGAGCAGGTCAAGCGGGCCGGAGTAGACGTCAAGTTCGACACGGTATTCCATTTGGTTGGGGTTGATTTTAGTGGCGGGGGTTTGATAATCCAGCGTTGGTAGTACCGCCTTCAGGCGGTTTGGCAAATCCCGGA
>JANYKD010000134.1 GCA_025361735.1 Phycisphaerales bacterium | reverse complement strand
GCCGGCGTGCTCCACCAGCCACTCCTGTTCTGCGGGCCAAAGTCGTACCACCATTGGCCTGCGTTCTCCGTCAGCGTGTACATGAAGTTCCGGCGCATGATCGCAATCGACTGCGCCTCATTGTCCGGCACATCCGGCCATTTCACGCCGCCCACGCCGCTCTGCCCGCGGTTCAGGTGCGTGGGCGTATCATGCTCGCTGATCCACACTTTGCCGTTGATCGCCGCACTCCTCGCCAGGGAACGAAAGCACCCCGAGCCAAACATGTTCCGCGAGGCCAGGGGACCAGAGAAATAGTCCACGTAGGGGCTGCGAAAGAGGGTTTCAATGTCGAACTGGCTGGCCTGGGCTCCAACCGTCCAGCCGCCGTAGAAGTAGCCAAAGAACAGGCCGACGACAGCCGGGCGAGGCCAGGTCTCCTTCGTGATCTTCGCCAGTCCATTGACCAACGACGAGACCGTTGCCTGCTGACATTGGTAGTAGTCGATGACGTACCGGTCACGTTGCGGGTCGCGGAAATCCCCGTCGGTGATCTGGTAACGACGCTCATACGATGGAACGACGACCTCATCGATCGTCTTGAAGCTCGTCAGCCAGGCAGCATTAGCAGTCTCGATGCTGCCGTATCGGCCCCTGGCGAAAGCGATGAACTGCTGCCGCATCGGCTCGGAGGCATCCGGTTCTTGGTCGATACCGTAGTAGTGCCACTCCCCATAGACGCCTCCGCCGATGTGAAATCCCATCACCCGGTTCCCCTCGGGCGTCCGGACCAGTTCCTCCAGGAACAGTTTCAGGTTCTTCCGGGTAAACTCTGCATACTTCGCAGAGGCCAGGCTTTCGGCCGAGTTGCCGTTGAAGCGGACCTTGTCCACCTCTTTCGCGGTGATCTGACATCGCTCTGACGGATTCTGCTCCAGCCACCAGCGTGGAGCGGAGACATTGATCCGCACGATGATCTTTGCCTCGGGGTTGACCTCCAGGATGCCGGCAAGTTGCCTGTTGATACCCGCCATGTCGAACGTGCCGTCCGCCCGTAGCGAGTACTTGAACCAAAGGTCCGTCTGGATGGTCTCATACCCCAGTCGGCTGAATTCCTCAATGCTTTGCCTCGGCCGACCAGTCCAGGTCTCGCGGCTATGTTCGGTGCCGGAATACATCAACGGCGCCATAGGCTGGCCGTTGACCCAGAAGACATTCCTCCCCTTGTACGGAGCCACCTTGGCTTCGATCTTGCCGCCCGGGGCCGCTCTGGCTGTCGCGGCGCTCACGCTCAGCAGCACAGCCAGAAGAACGGCCAATCCCGCCGCATGACCGATTTTCGCAATGTTGTTTCTCAATGCATTCACGGACTCGCCTCCCCAGCACTATATCCTCAAAGAGTGGAAACAGGATGGGGTGGTCTGCCGGATTGTTCGCTATCAGGTCGGTGTTTTCAAACGAGCGCCGTCGAGAGTCGCCGCATTCTACGCGTTTCCGAAAGGAGCAACGACACTTCCCGCGATCCTCGAGATGCACGGCGGCGGACAGTCGGCATCACTCAACAGCGTGGTGACTTACGCCAAACGCGGGTACGCGGGCATTTCGATCAATTGGGGCGGCAACAAGATGAGCCTCGGCCAGGAAATCTGGAGCGGGCCACAAACCGACTGGGGCAAGCTCGACGCCACGCATCCGCCGCAGCGCAACAACGCGAACCATTTCGCCGGGTCGCTCACGCCGGACGAATACACGCTCGATACGGTCGAGTCGTCGCGAAACAGCAATTGGTTTGTCGTGCTGATGGCTGCGCGCCGCGCGCTCACCTTCCTGGAACAGCAGCCGGAATTGGACGCGATGCGGATCGGCGCCCACGGGCATTCGATGGTGGCAAGCTCACCACCGATCTCGCAGGAATCGACAGGCGGATCAGGGCGACCGTGCCATCGTGCGGAGGCTCGGGCGATCTTCTGGCGAGCGAGATCGAGGTGCCTGGAGGCAGCCGATCGAAGCTCACTTCCGTGGAGCTGGCCTGCGTTTCCGACAACGCCTACACCGGCAAGAAGAGCGACTCGTGGTTCTTCATGGTGCGCATGCAGCGTGCGGGCGGGCCCGCGATGGAGAAGTGGAAGACCCGTCCTGTCGGCGGCGAGATCCGGCCCGAGGTGTGGGATGGCTTGTGGAACGACACACCCACAACACCGACCGGACAGGCGTTTGCCGCGTGCGTCGAGCAAACCCACGCCACATGGTTGATGGATTCGAGTATCACCCGCAAACTTGATCCGCAGCAGCGCGAACGGTCGATCGCCGGCGCGCGGCGACTGGGGTACGAGTTCATCGTGCAATCCGTGGAGATGACGCTCAACGAGCAGAAGTCCAGCCTGACGATCATCGCGTCGGTGGCAAACAAAGGTGTAGCGCCCTTCTATTACGATTGGCCGATTGAGCTGGCGGCCATGGATGCCAAAGGCCAGTTAATCGCAACGTGGCAAACGGATTGGAAGCTCACCGGCATGATACCCAACGATCCAGCGCGGCGTTGGCAAACCCGCATCGATCTCAAGGCAATCCCGCCAGGACGGCATCAATTTCTAGTGCGAGTTCCTAATCCGATGCCCGGCGGCAAGCCGCTACGTTTTGCTAACCGGACCCAGGACCAGCATCTTCCGGGCTACCTGACGCTGGGACAGTTCGAGCAATGAGGCAACAACTCAGTCCAGGAAAGGAGTAACCCCAGCCTGCACACCGGTCGCAAAACGAAGGCTGTTGTGGGCAACCCGCGAACAACAGGCCGGGATCTCCGACTCTCTCGTAAACAGACCGGGAGAGTTGAACAGACCCGGTCGTCTCGGGACTCGCGGGCCGCCCATGCGGGATTCATCGTACCGTTCGTTGCCAGCGGTATGCCGTCAGCGCCTTCAGTTCACGGACATAGACTTCGTCCCCATCGACCGCGACGTGGGCCCACGTATTGTCGGAGGCGACCTCCCTTTCGTCGAGCAGATCGAACTTCTCCGGATTGGCGCGAATCAATCGCAGAATGCCCCGTTGATCCAGTGCCAGGATTCGATCCCCCTGGGCCACCAGACTCCAATACTGGCCAAACGGCCTGGTCGTCCAGCGGGCCTGGCCGGTCTTGAGATCGATGCAGGTGAATCGCTGGTTCTGCAGATGGAGGTAGGCGTGCCCGTCAATGTTCACCGGCGTCGACATGTACCCTTTAATCATGTTGCTCCAAACCGGTTCGACCGTGAACTTTTCATCCGTCTTCGACGGTTTGAAGAGCCAGGACTTATTCTGGTAACTGCTGGTGAATACCGAGTCGCCGACAATGACCGGCGTGAGAATATTCATACCCCGGAAAGAAGGCACCTCCCGGGTCCATAGAACAGTACCTGTATCCAAGTCGACTCCCGCGAGCTTCTCGCGTGTCTGAACGACCACCTGTCGCACGCCGGCCAGTGTCGCAATCATCGGCGAGGAGAAGGCGCTGCCGTTCATGCCGCCCTCATCTTTGAGGGTCCGCCAGATTAACTTGCCCGTCTGGCTGTCCAGTTTCGCCAGGGAAGCGCCGGCCTGTACGTAGATGTCGTTACCATCGACCAGCGGCGAACAAACGAAGCCGAAGGCCGGCAACTCGGACTTGCATTCCGTCACAAAGTCGACTCGCCATTTCTCCGCACCGGTCGCACCATCGAGGCATACGAGAACATCGCGCATTCCCGCCACATACAGGCTTGTCCCGACGTATGCCGGGGTCGAACGAATCCAGCTCCCATTCGACCAGGCGAAGAAAGGAACGGACATAGCACCCGCCCACTGCGCCTTCCACAATTCGCGGCCAGTCTGGCGATCATAGGCATGAACCACCTCATCCCGACTGTCGCGCGTTTCGGTGGTGAATACCGCCTTCTCCGACAACACCGGGCCAGAGTAACTTGGCCCCAATTCGATCCGCCAAGTGCGGGCGAGAGTATCCTCCGACAGCTTGTCCGGCCAGGGTGTACCGGCCACGATTCCGTCGCGCGTGGGTCCCCGCCACTGGTTCCACCGTGTCGCTCCGTCAGCAGCACTTGCAGACAGGGTCGCCGCCAAGGCAATCGCTATGGTCCATCGCATTCGAAATCGCCTCCCATAAGTTTGCACAGATAGTAGGTCGGCGGTGGCGGCGGGGTCAACGCATTCGTGGCGAAGCAACGGCCCGAACATGCCAGAACGCCAGGCACGGGTTAGGCTACTACTGGAGGCGGTGGGCGCAGCAATGACGTAACAGTGAGATGAGGCGAGACGGAACGATTAACGTCTCATTTTCAAAAAGGAATTGAACCATGAAATGCCCACACAGGAACCTCTGCAATGCCGCAACAATCTGTGTGCTGAGCGTTGCAGTAATGGTGTTCTCGCCTCGCGCCCGGGCAAATGACTGGCCGCAGTTCCGTAGCCAGAACCGGGACGGGCTTTCCGTCGAGAAGGGGTTGCTCCAGAAGTGGCCGGAGGGTGGACCGCCGAAGGTTTGGACGGCAACAGAAATCGGAAACGGGCACGGGTCGATGGTCGTGGTCAAGAGGATGTCCGTTTTGAACGCAGCGGAAGGAATCGCCCTATCCAACGATTCCATCTCGCTCAGATTCAATACTGAGGGCAGGCCGGCAAGCAGTGTGCGTAAGGCCGATGGGACGGAGTTTCTGCCAGACGGTCGCCCCGGCGACAGGTTTTTCCTGAAAGGCTTGGACGGCGGAATCACGCGTCTTTCGAGCCTGTCTTGCGGTCCAGGGCAATCATGTGGCAACTCGTGCCGTTCTTCGTTGCGGTGGTGACAAAGACGCGGTTGCCCCACACGATCGGTGAAGACCATCCTTCGCCCGGAATCGGCGTCTTCCAGGCGATGTTGTCAGTCGCGCTCCATTTCAGCGGCAGATCAGTCTCCGCGGAGATTCCTTGCCGGGTGGGGTCGCGAAAACCCGGCCAATTCTCGGCATGAGCCTGCGATACCCAAGTCAGCAACACAGATGTAACGATGAGAACTCCCCGGATCATGATTCCCTCGATCATTGTGCTCTTCTGGGGGAGATGGCGGGAATGACTCAAGGCAGTTCCACAGTCTCCCTCATGCGATCCACGCCCGTGGACGTTTGAACCCGCTGAGGACTTCTTTGATCACTTTGACGTCTTCCGTGATGTTGAAGTCGAACATGCCCACGGCCACGAAGTCGGCGCCGTTCTCGAAGGCATAGGTGAATCCGGATTTCGGATTGATTGCTCCGGCGGCCAGAACCTTGAAGGCAATCCACGGTTGTTTCTTTTTCGCCATGAACGCGGCCGTCTCCTCCGGGTCGATGCAGAAGATATTGTCGTGGAATTCGTTGTGATCGAGTGAACGCGGCCCGTCCACACAGAACCGCTTGCGACGTTCCTTCGGTGTGGCCGACCAGTAGCGATCGTGATGGAACGTCTTGACGTAGTAATCAGGCTCGATGCCACGTTTGTCGCATTCGATCGGCACTTCCAGCGCGTGACTTCCCAGGCCGGCCTGAAATCCCTTGTCCCGCAAGTGCTGCATCGCCTGCCCCACAAGCTCAAAGCTCTCCGCCTTGCCGGCCTGCACAAGCCGATCGGCATAGCCGCCGTGAAGGAAGAGCAACTCCGGTCCCTGGTCAATGGCCGTGCCGATCTGCTTCTTAAGATCCGCCAGGTTAGGTTTGCTCCAGTCGCCCCAGTCCTGCCGCACGGACGCGATCGCCTGCATCCTTCCGCCGCGTTCGCGCTTGTACTTGTTGAGTATCGGCAACTGCATCATGTCGACCATGATGGTGTTGATGCCGACACCCTCCATCCATTCCAATGTGTCAAACTGTTTCTTCTCCGTCAGGTAGGCTTCCGCCAGTTGCCGAACGAAAAGCAGATCCCGCTGATGGCACCAACCGCTGAGCAGATTCCCGCCGGCGATCAAGCGACTGACCTTGGCCTTCCCCAATGAACCGCAGGGAAGCTCCCCGCGTGTCCAGGCACGGCCGCTCGGGTTCTGGCCATCGGGACGACTGGGTTCCGTCCGCGTATCCGCTCCCTTTCGTTCGCCGGTCGCCGTGTCTGCGGCCAGAGCACGGGCTTCCAAACGATCCGAAATCCCTGTCAGCGCCAGTCCCGTGAGTATGGACCCACCGAGAAAGGCCCGGCGGTTGGCCGTTGCCTGATCCTCACGTTCGTGTTGGGTGCTCATATCGGTGGATATTGCACGATCCACATGGCGTTGACATCCTGCGCTGGATCTCGTCGTAGTCGTAGCTGATGTCGGTACTCCGTACGTCTCGGGGCCCGGCACGATTTGGAACACCATCTCTGGCCTGCATTGCTTAACGCCGGGCTCATCTCTATAGGTTCGGGTGGCGGCCACTCGACAGACTGTCGACCAGCGGTGGAACCGCTTCGCCGCTGGCCGATAGTCTTCTGCAGTCTGATCGAGAACTCAGTTGCGTTTCAAGAACACAAGACCGCCCCCTCATTACCTCGTTCGATGTACAGGCGAACACCCTTCTTCACGTCGGTGCCGGCGATGCTGCCGCGCAGGATGCCTTTGACCGGTGCAGCGCTGACATCGGTCAACTCCGTGGAGATACGCAAGGTGGCGCGGTCAATCTTGGGTAGCGGCAGTCCCTGGCGCCATCGGGCGAGAGACACGGATCGTGACCTGCGCCGAGCACCTTCAGGTCCGTGCCGTCTGGCTGAATACTGGCCATCTCCAGCTTGTCGCGATGCAGACCGAAGACGATCCGCTCACCCAACGCCGTGGGGTTGGCGGGCGCTGCTGCGTATTCTGTGCCCCGTTGTATTCCGCCGCATCCAGATTCCGGCCGATGAGTTTCAGCCGCAGGCCGGGGTAGTCGCCCTCTTCGGAAATCGAGCGTGGCTCCGTCCGGTTTACGATGGTGTTCCGGGCAGCCAATCCCGCGTCGTTGCCGACGCACAGCGTATAAGCGCCGGGGTTGAGTGCGGGGAACACCACTCGACAGAAATGGCCTGCCGGGTCCGTTTGCAGCGCGGGCTGATCGGTCGCCACCGAGCCATCCTTCCGAAGAAAGCGGACGCGAGGGGTACCGGTGAAGTATTCGCCGTAGACCGACACGGTGGCATTGGGCCGAACGCCCTCGGAGACTCTGAAGACGATGGGTGTGGCCACGCTGGGCCACCGTGACGGCGAGCCGGTTGCCTTTTGATTCGCCTGAGACTTTTTTTTTGCCAAATCAGAAGGGATTGGGTGAGGTATTAGAGAGAGCCATGCCGTCGCCGACACCAGAATCCGGTCATGCCATCTTTCTCCGCCTCTGCCCGGAGCATCAGGGAGCGTTGCAGACCTTTGTCCGCTCGCCGCTCTCCTCGCGTGAGGAGGCGACGGAGGTGATGATGTCTCAGTTCGAATGCTCACGCGCGAGGTCCAGCCATGACAAGGAATTTCTCATGAGAATCTCCGTAGCCTGCCTGTTTGTCATTTTCGTGGCGTCTGTCGCTCCTCGCCTCTTCGCCGCGCCACCCAACGTGGTTTACATGCTCGCCGATGACCTCGGCTGGAGTGACATCAGCGTGCATCCCGGCGGCAGCATCCCAACGCCGACGATTGATCGTCTTTTCAAGGAAGGCGTCGAGCTGCGCAACTTCATGGGCTGGTGCGTTTGTTCGCCCACGCGGGCCATGTTGATGATCGGCCGCCATCCCTTTCGAGTCGGCACCGGGCCGGAAGTTGGCGGCGAACTGGCGAAGGAAGAAGCCACCATCGCCGAGGGTTTCAAGGCGAACGGCTACCGAACCGGCATCTTTGGCAAGTGGCACAACGGCGAAGACCCCGACACGCCTGAATATCGTCGGGCGTATGAGGAAGCCTGGAAGTCCATGCCGAACAAGAAACTCAAAGGCGGTCTGGGTGTCAACGCACACGGCTTTGACGAAGCCTGGGTATATTACGGCGGCGGCGCGGACTATTTCACGCGGCGAACCGTGCAAGGACGCGGCCCGGTGAGTTGGTGGCACAATTTGGAATACCGGCCCCAGGACGTCGGCTACACCGAGGATTTGATCACGGGGCACGTCCTGGAATTCCTTCGCGAGAACAAGGACCGCCCGTTCTTCTGTTACGTGCCGTTTCACATCGTTCACGCGCCATTGCAGGCGAAAGACTCGGACCTGGAAGGCGTCGACAAAACGGTGACGGACCAAACCAAGCGCGTCTACGCCGCGATGGTGCAGGCGATGGACAAGAATGTCGCGGCCATCCTCGCCGAACTCGACAAGCTCGGCCTGCGCGACAACACCATCGTTGTGTTCACCAGCGACAATGGCGCAACCAGGGACGGCAGCAATCTTCCGCTCCGCGGCGGCAAACACTCAATTTTTGAGGGTGGCACCCGCCTGCC
>JANYKD010000074.1 GCA_025361735.1 Phycisphaerales bacterium | reverse complement strand
CGAGGAGACCAGTGAGGAACTGACCAAGAAAGTCAGGTCGCTGGGCTTCGACCTCGACGACCTGATCCGTCGCAAGAAGCTGGCGATGGATTTCGTGCGTGTCGAGCGATCCGAGATCGAAGAGACCGGCGAGTACGATCTCGGAGGGCTGTTCGTCCGTTTGAATCATGCCATCGAATCGGTTGGGGCCAAGCGGGTGGTGCTGGACACCATCGAGTCGTTGTTCTCCGGGCTGTCCAATACCGCCATCCTTCGCGCCGAACTGCGCCGTCTATTCCGCTGGCTCAAGGACAAGGGCGTCACCGCGATCATCACCGGCGAAAAAGGCGAGGGCACGCTGACCCGCCAGGGGATCGAGGAATACGTTTCGGACTGCGTCATCATGCTGGATCATCGCATCCACGACCAACTCTCCACGCGCCGCCTGCGCGTGGTGAAATATCGCGGCTCGATCCACGGCACCAATGAGTATCCGTTTATCATTGACGAGCAGGGCATCAGTGTCCTGCCCGTGACCAGTTTGGGGCTGGACCACCCGGCGGGCACGATCGACACCTGGCTGTTCGTGCGGGATATCGAGTTGGGCGGAGAACGCAATCGCGGTATGTACGTCCTCAAGTCGCGGGGCATGGCCCACTCCAACCAGATCCGCGAGTTCGTGCTGGGCAAGCATGGCGTGGAACTGCTGGACGTTTACGTTGGTTCCAGCGGTGTGCTGACCGGCTCGGTCCGGCTGGCGCAGGAAGCCAAGGAGCAAGCCCAGGAAGTTGACAGCAAACGACAACTCCATCGCCAGCAGACGGAAGCCCAGGCCAGGCGCAAGGCATTGGAGGCACAGATTGCGGCCCTGCAAGCACAAGTGGTGGCGGAGAATCAGGCCATCAAGCACCTGACGGCCGAGGAACAGGCCATGGCAGCGCAGGAGCAGGCGGAACGCACGGCGATGGCCAAAAGCCGCAAGGCGGATGTCGTCTTCGCTGCCCCCGGCAACAGCAAACGCAAGGGAGGCCGTCCATGACGGATAAGACATCCAAGAAGAACACCGTGAAGTCGTCCACACGCGAGCCCCTTTGGGACCTGCGACTCTATGTCGCCGGGCGCACGCCCAAGTCTGTGGCCGCCTTCACCAACCTCCAGAAGCTCTGTGAGGAGCATCTGGCGGGACGCTACGATCTGGAGATCGTGGATGTATACCAGCAGCCGGTGTTGGCCAAGGACGAGCAAATCCTGGCCGCTCCGACGCTCATTAAGAAACTGCCGCTGCCCCTGCGGCGGATCATCGGCGATATGTCCAACAAGGACCGGGTTCTGCTGGGGCTGGACCTGCGACCAAGGGAACGTGATAATGGCCTATCCTTGGTCGCTTGGACTTGGGACACAGTAGCATGAGTATCACCGGCGACAATTCCCAGGCGTTGCAACGCGAAAACGAGCAACTGCGTGCCCAACTGGAGGAGTCCCAGGAAACCCTCCGCGCCATCCGGGAGGGCGAGGTCGATGCCCTGGTGATCTCCGGCCCCCAGGGCGAGCGCGTCTTCACCCTGCAAAGCGCGGAACAACCTTACCGCCTGCTGATCGAGCAGATGCGCGAAGGGGCCGTGATGCTGGTCCGCGAGGGTGCCATCCACTACGCCAACGCCGCCTTTGCCGACATGGTCGGTCGCCCCCTGGACCAGGTCATCGGCTCGGTCATGCGGCAGTATGTCGCCCCGACCGACCAGCCGCTCTTTGATGCCCTGCTCCAGCAAACCCACAGCGGCACGAGTCGTGGGGAAGTGAGTCTGTGCGCCGCCGATGGCCGCTTGCTCCCCGTGTACCTGGGCCTCAGCACCATCGTCGTCAACGGCGTATTGTCGATCTGCCTGGTGGCCACGGACCTGGCAGAGCAAAAACGCACCCAACAGGTGATGGCCAGCGAGGAAATGCACCGCGTCTTTTTCGATCTGGCCGCGGTGGGCATGGCCTACGTGACTCCGGACCAGCGGATCGTGAAGGCCAACGAGAAATACTCCGAGATCACTGGCTACACCCGCGCGGAACTGCTCGGGATGCCCGTGCTGGACCTCACCCATCCCGACGACCGCGAAACCGATCACCGGCAGTTTGAACGCTACCTTCGCGGCCAACAGCCGGTCTATACAAGCGAGAAACGCTATCTTCGCAAAGATGGCACGGCGCGCTGGGTTGCGGTGACCGCGCGAACGGTTCACGAAGCCGACGGCCGCCCGCGTTACAGCATCGGCATCGTCGAAGACATCACCGAACGTAAGCGGCAGGAAGAAGACCTGCTCCGGCTCAACCGCACCCTGCGGGCCTTG
>JANYKD010000044.1 GCA_025361735.1 Phycisphaerales bacterium | reverse complement strand
TCGGTCGCGGAGGCGAACCTGGAGGGCGTTGCTCCCGCAATGTCGCTCCTGCGACGCCGCGTCACCCGATCACTTTGCCCGCAACAGCGCGTGACAAAGACGCTATGATGTTTGCCGGTGCAGACTCTGGTGCGGGCATACACGTGTTGACGAAGCAGACCGTTTTGACGCCCGGCGTCTTTTGCCGCCATCAGGCCGCAGGAAAATTGAGATCGTGACGATGCCGAAGTTTTCCGTGGGTATTCTGAGTCTGATGGCCTGGGTTCTCCCCCTTGCCGCCGCGAATTCCCCGCCCGTGGCGCTGTCCAGGGAGGATGTCGAATTCTTCGAGAAAAGTGTACGGCCCGTGCTGGTGGAGAAGTGTTACGGTTGTCATTCGACCGGGGCGAAAAAGCTGAAGGGGAATCTGCTTCTCGATTCTCGGCAGGGCATCGCCAAAGGTGGGGATGCGGGTCCGGCCATCGCCGGTCGCGACCCGGATCAAAGCCGGCTGATTCTGGCCGTGCGGTGGACCGATCCCGATCTTCAGATGCCGCCGAAGGAGAAGCTGACCAGCCAGCAGATTTCATCGTTGGAGCGCTGGGTGGCCATGGGCGCGCCCGACCCGCGCGAGGCCACCGCAACTGTTGCCGCCGCGAAGGGGATCGACTTGGAAAAGGGTCGCCAGTGGTGGGCGTTTCAGCCGGTTCATCCGGTCGATGTTCCGCTTATCAACGATGCGGGTTGGGCGAAGAAAAAGCTCGATCGCTTCATCTTCGCAACGCTCCGGGAGAATCACTTAAAACCTTCGGCCGCTGCCGATCGCGCGACGTTGATTCGCCGTGCCTACCTCGACCTGACCGGTTTGCGCCCGACTTACGAGCAGGTGGAGGCGTTTGTTCAAAATAACTCACCGGATGCCTATGAGCGGGTCATTGAGCAACTGCTTGCCTCGCCGCATTACGGGGAGCGATCGGGCCGGTATTGGCTCGATGTGGTCCGCTACGGGGAGGACAACTTCACCGGCGAGGCGACCACGCCGCCGTTTCCGTTTGCGTGGCGGTATCGCGATTGGGTGATCGACGCGGTGAATAAAGACGTGCCGTACGATCGGTTCGTCAAGCTGCAACTGGCGGCGGACCTGATGCCCGGCACATCGCGGTCTGACATGGTGGCGCTCGGGTTCCTCGGCGCTGCGCCGGGCTATCACAAGGATGGGCGGCTGTCGAAGGATGTCGTCGAAACGCTCTACACCGATGACTGGGACGAGCGCGTCGACACCGTCTCGCGCGGGCTGCTGGGGTTGACGGTCTCGTGCGCCCGATGTCACGACCACAAGTTTGATCCGATCCCGACGTCGGACTACTACAGCCTGGCGGGTGTGTTCGCCTCGACCGTGCAGTCGCCGCGACCGTTGGCGGAAATCGACCCTGCCGCCGAGACGAAATTCATGCTCTCTACGCAGGCGATCTTTTACCGAAGCTATGTCGCCAACCTACTAAGGGATGATCCCGGCACCAAGGTGGCCGAGGCGCACGATAAAGTAGTCCGCTACACCGCCGAGATGGAGAAGATCAGAGATGAGAATGCCGGTCTGCGGGAGAAGCATCCGGAGATGTACGGGTATCTCTCGCAACTGGCGAGGCGGCCAAGCGCGTATCCGGGGGAGTCCACCACCCAGCCGGTACAGGTGGCAAAAGGCGGAGATGCACGGGGCCGCGTCCGGCGTGGTACTTCCACCGAGCCGTTGTTTCAGGCGGTGTACGATGCGGGCTTCTACCTCGATGGATCGGACCCTGATTTTACAATGCTCGACATCCGCCCCGGCCAGCCGCGCGATCTGAACGTGCTTCCGGGCGGCAATGTATCCAAGCCCGGCCCGGTGGCGCCGCGCGGGTTTCTGTCGGTGCTGGCGAAGGGGGATCCGAAATTTCACGAGGGTTCCGGCCGCCGTGAACTGGCCGACAAAATCTTCACCGATGCCGCGCCTCTTTCCGCGCGGGTGATCGTGAACCGCGTGTGGGCATGGCACTTCGGCAAGCCGCTGGTGGCGACACCGAGCGACTTTGGCGTGCAGGGAGAGAAGCCCACCCACCCGCAATTGCTGGACGATCTGGCCGCGCGGTTCATCGAGAATCATTACTCGCTCAAATGGCTGCACCGCGAGATCATGCTGTCAGCTACCTATTGTCAATCAAGTAGGCCCCGCGAGGATGCCGCCGGCATCGATCCCGCCAACCATTTTCTCTGGCGCATGAACCCGCGTCGGCTGGATGTCGAGGCCTATCGCGACTGTCTGCTTCAGGCCACCGGCAGCCTCGATGAGCGGATGGCAGGCGTTTCAACGGATCTCGATCAGCCCGGCAACACCCGCCGCACCGTCTATGGCCGCATCAGCCGTGGGCGGCTCAGTTCCGTGCTGGCGCTCTTTGACTTTCCCATGGCTTCCATGCACAGCCCGCAGCGGGAAATCACCACCTCGCCCCTTCAACAGTTGTTCGTCATGAACAGCGACTTTATCGAGGAACGGGCGGCGGCATTGGCAAAAGCAGTGGAAGCCGAACCGGACCGTGATGCAAAGGTGCGCGGGCTGTATCGCCGATTGCTGGGCCGCGATCCCGGCGAAACCGAACTGCGCCTGGCGGATGAATTTCTCAAGACGGCAACACTGGCCCAGTACGCCCAGGCGTTGCTGGCCACCAACGAAGTGATCTTTTGGCCATGACCCGCACCAGCGTTCCGGGCGCGACGGCGACGTAGAACGTCACATCCATCACTGTCTTGCCGGCGTTCCCCCGGTAAAGCTCACCACCGGCTGCGCGCTCGGCACCGACTGGGGCGCGGGCATCCGGCGGATCACGATGCCCAATGCCACTTTTTGGGCATCGCTCAACATCGCCGAAGCCGAGATCGCCCCCTACATCGGACGAATCAGATTCAAACGCGCAGAGGTTGCATTGCATGCTTCAACGGCGGGGAGAGAGAGAGGGTCAATCAAAATCCGTCGACTTGGTACCGGGCGCCGGCAATGGGGGCAGGCCAAGCTCTTTCAGGAATCCATTATGCGTGCGCGTGGCCTGCCGAATGGCGTTCTCAATCTCCACCAACTTCCGATGCGTGGCCGCCAAGTCGATCTCCGCTTCATCCTGCGCGGTGCTGACATACCTGGAGATGTTCAGGTTGAAGCCGTTGGCCTCGATCTCCTTCATCTCCACCCGTCGGGCGTACCGCTCGATCGTCTTCTTCGGGCGCTGCCGATACGTCTCGATGATCTTCTCGACGTGCGCATCCGTCAGTTGGTTCTGCCGCTTGCCCTTCTCGAAATGCTCGGACGCGTTGATGAACAGCACGTCATCCGGCTTCTTGCACTTCTTCAGCACCAGGATGCAGACCGGGATACCCGTTGAATAAAACAGGTTCGCCGGCAGGCCGATCACCGTGTCGATGTGCCCGTCTTTCAGCAGCTTGGTGCGGATGCGTTCCTCGGCCCCGCCGCGAAACAGCACACCGTGCGGCAGGATGATCGCCATCACGCCGTCGTCCTTCAGGTAGTGCAGTCCGTGCAGCAGGAACGCGAAGTCGGCCGCGCTCCTGGGCGCGATGCCG
>JANYKD010000011.1 GCA_025361735.1 Phycisphaerales bacterium | reverse complement strand
CTTGCCCATGCCACCCACCACTCAGCCGGGATGTTACTTCGACCGTGCTCCCAAGCACTTGTCTCGCCCGAACGATGTCCGAAGGGGCCGGTCAGTTCTTCTTGTCCTTCGCCGCCGGCCGGGACTCTTTCCAATCGGGGTCGTAAGCGGGGTTGGGTGTGGGCATCTGGGCGTCTACGCCCGTTCGCCAGGCGTGCAGTTTGTCGCGGAGTTCGGTGGCCTTCTCGGGCATTTTAACCGCGAGATTCGTCTTTTCGCCGACGTCGTCTTTCAGGTTGAACAGCTCGACACGCATGTCGTCGTACCACTCGATGAGTTTCAGATCGCCAAGCCGGATGACGCCGCCGGGGCCGCCGCCCTGGTTGGAATAGTGAGGGTAGTGCCAGAAGAGCGGCCGCTGGGGAATAGCGTCCCCTTTTAACAGCGGCGCGATGCTGACGCCATCCAGGTGCTGCGCGGGCCGCAGCGGCAGGCCTGCGAGCTGGAGCAACGTGGGATAGTAGTCCGTGCTGATCATCGGCTCGCGGCAGACGCTGCCGGGTTTGGTCAGGCCGGGCACTTTCATGATCAGCGGCTCGCGGACGCCGCCTTCGTAGTGCCAGCCTTTGCCGCCCCGCAGCGGGAGGTTCGACGTGGGCGAGCCTTCGGAGGTGGAGAGTCCGCCATTGTCGGAGGTGAAGACGATGATCGTGTTTTCGGCCAGGCCGAGTTCGTCGAGCTTCTTCAGGATTCGTCCGATGCCCTGGTCGACGCTCTCGATCATGGCCGCGTAGATCGGCTGGTTCTGGATCTGCCGGGCTTTGTTCTTGCCCTCGGGCAGGAACTCCGGCCCGGAAGCTGGAGGCAGGGCGGTGGCCTTGGCTTTGTACTTGGCGATGAGCTCGGGCCTGGCCTGTTGCGGATTGTGGACGGCGTAGTGCGACAGGTAGATGAAAAACGGCTTGTCCTTCGACTCTTCGATGGCCTTGACCGCCTCATCCGAGAGCCGGTCGGTGAGGTATTCGCCCTTGGGTCCATCGGTCAGATTGGGCAGTTTATACGGCGGGAAATAGGACGGCGGACTGCCGGCGCCGCAGCCGCCGAGATTGACGTCGAAGCCAAAATGCTCGGGGAAATGGTCCTTGTCGCCCAGGTGCCATTTGCCGAGGAACACCGTGCGGTAGCCGCCTTCCTTGAGCGCCTTGCCGATGGTGACTTCCTCGAGCGGCAGGTTGCTGAGGATGGCCGGGCGCTTGACCTTCTGGTCGGGCCGATCACCCCGGCCGGGCAGCCAGTCGGTGATGTGCAGCCGCGCGGGGTACTTGCCGGTCATGATGCTTGCCCGCGTCGGCGAGCAGACGGAGCAGGCCGCGTAGGCATCGGTGAAGCGCATGCCCTGTGCGGCCAGACGGTCGAGATTGGGTGTCTCGTAGAAGGTGCTACCCGTGCAGCCAAGGTCCGCCCAGCCGAGATCGTCGGCAAGGATGAAGATGATGTTGGGTTTCTTAGCGACGTCGGCCGCGGCGGCCGACCCGCCGTCGCCTGCGAACACGAGTAAGAACCAGACACACGCGAGTTTCCACAGGAGTGATTTCATGATGGGCAGCCTCGATATCCGTTGTATGCTCAGTTATATATGCAATTGGCTTGTTTCTCCACGCCGGGAGCGCGGGCGTCCTCGCCCGCCGGCAGAAGCGGCCGAGGACGGCCGCGCTCCCAGATGAAAGGCATCCATGAACCACCGTCACACGCGAATCGGTTTGTTCGGCATCGGCCTGGACGCCTACTGGCCGCAGTTTCCGGGGCTCAAGGAACGGCTGGAGGGCTATCTGCGGAAGGTGGAGAGCCGGATTGCCCGGCCTGGCATCGAGGTCGTGAACCTTGGCCTGATTGACACGCCGCCCAAGGCCATGGAAGCCGGGCACCAGTTCCGGCAGGCGGACGTGGACATCATTTTTCTCTACGTGACGACCTACGCTCTTTCCTCGACTGTCCTGCCCGTGGTGCAGCGGGCGAAGGTGCCGGTGATCATCCTCAACCTTCAGCCCTCGCCCGCGATCGACTATGCCAGCTTCAACAAGGTGGGCGATCGCACGCGGATGACCGGCGAATGGCTGGCCCACTGCGCCGCCTGCCCGGTGCCGGAGATCGCCAATGTCTTCAATCGTTGCCGCATCCAGTTTCATCAGATCACCGGGATGCTGGAGAACGATCCGATCTGCTGGACCGAGGTGGATGAGTGGATCGACGCGGCTCGCGTGGCGGGCATCCTGTCGCACAACCGCCTGGGGCTGATGGGCCACTATTACGGAGGGATGCTCGACATCTACACCGACATCACGCGGCAGTGCGCCAGCTTCGGCGGGCACATCGAGATGATCGAGGTCGATGAACTGGCCGAGCTTCGCACGCAGGTGACCGATCCGCAGATCGCGGACCGCGTGCGGCTGTTCCGTGAGACGTTTGAGGTGCAGGCCGACTGTTCGCAGCCGGAACTCGAGCGGGCGGCGCGAACCTCGGTGGCGCTCGACCGGCTGGTCGAAATTCACGGCCTGGGCTCGATGGCCTACTACTACATGGGCACGGGCAACGATGCCAACGAGGATGCGATCAGTTCGATCATCCTGGGCAATTCGCTGCTGACGGCGCGCGGGGTTCCCGTGGCCGGCGAGTACGAAGTGAAGAACGCCCAGGCGATGAAGATCATGGACAGCTTCGGCGTGGGTGGGTCGTTCACGGAATACTACGCGATGGATTTCAACGACGATGTGGTACTCATGGGCCACGACGGGCCGGGGCATATCGCAATCGCGCAGGGCAAGACCAAGGTCCGCCCGCTGGGCGTCTATCACGGCAAGGTCGGCCGGGGGCTGTCAGTGGAGATGTCGGTCAAGCATGGACCGGTCACACTACTGTCGGTGGTGGAGACGGTGGACGGCGGACTGAAACTGCTGGTCGCCGAGGCCGAGTCGGTGGCGGGCCCGATCCTGGAGATCGGCAACACCAACAGCCGCTACCGCTTCTCGATCGGGGCGCGGAAGTTTGTCAACGAATGGAACCGGCACGGCCCGGCCCACCACTGCGCCGTCGGCGTCGGACATATCGCCAGTCGACTGGAGAAACTGGCGTCGCTGCTGCAAATGGAGATGGTGCGGGTATGCTGAATGCGGAGACACACATGTCACAACGCATTCGCACACTCCGGCAGGCGTTCACATTTGCTGCAACCCTCGTCTTCCTCCTGGCCGCCGCTCCCGAGCCCAGGCCGTTCATCCGCGACGTCCGCGTCGGCTACCTGATGCAGTACAACTTCCTGTCGCCGCGGCCGTATCGCTGGCCGGGCGAGGAGGCCCCGCTTTCCGGCTGGGAGGTGGACAAGAGCGGCGGCACCCGGGCCTGCCAGCCCAATTGCCACTACCCCGACGGCTTCGCCTTTCACAGCGACTGGTTCAAACTCGTGGACACGAGCAAGACGGCGGCCGTGACCATCAAGCACCAGATCGCCCGGCAGACCAAGGGGAAACTCACGCTCGAATTTCGCTTCAAGTTGCCGACGCGAATGGATGGGGCGGTCTGGCAGTTGCGCGATCTCAATGACGCGGCCATCAGCATCACGACTGTGGGCGAGAACATCTGTTACGACAGCCGAAATGGCACGCCGCTGCCTCTGCAGCCCTATGAACCCGGCCGCGACCATCGCGTCAAGGTCGTGGCGGATCTGGCGGAGAAGACGGCCGACATCTTTATTGACGGTGTATGCAGAGCCCCCGGGGCCGCATTTCTGCATGATTTGCCCTCCATAGACTACGTGCTCATCAAGACCGGCGTCGCGGCCACGGGAGAAATGTTCCTCGGCCCGGTCAATGTCCACACTGGCTATGTGGTCAACGAGACGTTCGTGACTGCCGGTCACGGATTTGTCCGTGAGCCACTGTCCCTTCCGAGCGGCGAGGCGACTGTAGAACCGTTCCCATGTGGCAGTGGACCCGACATCTTCAGTCTCAAACTCTCCGGCACGCCGAGCGAGCGCACCACTCGATCATGGAGTTTTGCTTCGACATCCGGCAAGACTGTTTTCGAATATCGCTTTCTTCTGCCCGAGAAATGTGATGGCGTGCGGGCCGGCATGAGCGGCGGCAAGAACGCCGGTATCGACATCCTCACCGCCGGCGGCGACCTCTGCCATGCGAATGCCCAGGGCAAGGCCGTGCCCATCGTTCGCAATTACCGAGCCAATCTCTGGTACATGGTCAAGATCATCGCCGATCCGAAAGCAGCAGCGGCCGATATCTATGTCAATGGGAAACTGGTGTTCGAGAAAGCCACATTCTCTGTCGGGCCCGAGGGATTCAGCAGTGTCTACTTCAACACACCGGCCACCCTGTGGATCGACGACATCCTCGTCTATCCCTGGGAAGCCTACCCGGCCGACTATGTGCCGCAGCCCAAGCCAGTCGCAGTCAGGAATGACTATCTGCTGGGCGCCCAGAGCTGCAATCTCTGGCGCGAGGGCAACTCCTACGCCGGCTGGGACTACGTCTATCCCCATCGCGCCAAACGCGAGCCGTATCTGGGCTGGTACGACGAAGGGCATCCCGAGGAGACCGACTGGGAGATCAAGTGGCAGGTTGAACACGGGATCGGCTTCGAGATGCACTGCTGGTATCGGCCGAACAATGCGGTCAATCACCCGATCAAGGACGGCGTGCTGGATCAGGGGATCATCAAGGGCCTCTTCAACGCCCGCTACAGCAAGCTAGCGAAGTTTGCCATCATGTGTACCGATGAAGGTGCCTGCGAAACCAACCCGAAGGACTGGCGGGAGAACATCATCCCCTACTGGATCGAGTACTTCTTCAAAGATCCGCGATACTTGAAGATCGACGGCAGGCCGGTGCTCTCCATCTACCACCTGGGAAACTGGCAGCGGATGTTCGGCGGCGCCGAGGGCTCGCGTCAGGCGATCCAGGTCTTGCGAGAGGAGATGACCAGGGCCGGATTCCCGGGCATTATCCTGCTCATGGAGCACCGCGCGGCCGACGCCAAGGTCATGCGAGCGATGAAGGCGATGGGTGTGGATTACTGCTACGCGTACACCTGGGGCACGCCGGATGCCGGCGCTCAGCGGCGGAAGAACGTGTCCCAGCGGGAAGCAGCCGCCGCCACCGGCTTGAACATGCTGCCCAGCATCTCGATGGGTTGGGACCGCGAGGCCTGGGGCGTCCGCGACGGCGGCTGGACACCGGTGAAGGACTACACGGCACTCGCCCAGTGGGCCCGAGATGAGTTGATGCCTTCGTTCCCGGCCGACTCGCTGGGCCGGCGCATCGTCATGCTGCCCAACTGGAATGAGTTCGGCGAAGGACATTTCCTGATGCCGTCCACGTTGGTCGGGTTCGGCTATGTGGATGCTCTGCGCGAAGTGTTTACGGTCGGCGGGGCACATGAGGACCTGCGTCCGACGGACCCGCAGAAGCGGCGGTTTGGCGTGCTGTATCCGAGGGATTGAGAGAACGTAGCCTAAAGCAGGGCCGACGCCCTCGTCGGGCTTTCCCCCACAGTACCCAGGCAACCGACGAGGACGCTGGCCCTGCATTCCTGCCGTCTACACTGGTAGCACGCGGCTTCGCAGGTTGTCCTTCACCGATCATGCTCCAGCATTCCGATGACCCGCCGTCGCCTGCCGCATTCGACTGGAAAAAGGCGAGGTTTGCTCACCGGGACAAGCTCCCGCATGTCCGTCAGGATAACGTTGTTTACTTCGTCACGTTCCGCCTCGCCGACTCTCTGCCGGCCGAGCGGACGCGGGAATTGCGGCAGGAGCGCGACCGCTGGCTCGCGGCCAACCCGCTCCCGCACTCACCCGAGCAGGCAACGGTCTTCCGAACGATATGGACAACCCGCATCGAGAACCTCATGGATGCCGGTCTTGGCCGGTGTCCGCTGGCCAATCCTGAATGCCGGGAGATCGTCGCGGCGGTTCTGCGGCACGACGATGGTTTGCTGTACCGGCTCGGCGAGTTCGTGCTCATGCCGAACCATGTCCATGTGCTGGTTCAGTTGCTCTCGGGCGGAAACCTCTCAATGGTTGTCAAAGCGTGGAAATCCGTCAGCGCCCGGCGGATCAACCAAACCCTGAAGCAATCGGGTTCGCTCTCGCAACAGGAGTACTTCGACCATGCCGTACGCGACACTGCGTCCTTCAACCGTTTCACAACGTATATCCGATGAAATCCTGACGGCCTGTCCAGCGGCATTTTCACTTCAGGCTGCGGATCGTTACGCCTATGATGAGTCGCCTTGGCAACAAGTAGCGACGGTGTTCTCACCGGCGGTTACTCGCGTAACACGCGTCACATAGCCGACGAGGGCGTCGGCTCTACTTGGCTACGAACGCATACTTCCCGGATTCCACTTCCATCACCACGCAGCCGGATTCCATGCGCAGGACCTTCACTCGCTCGACCTCGGCCAGCGACTTGCCGCCTTCGGTGACGGCGGCGGAGTTTTTCGCGGGGATCCAGATGATCGCGGTGGTGTTGGCGGGAATGGCGACGGTCAGCGTGAATTTACCGTCAGCGAGTTTCCAGTCGCTGACGATGGGGCCGCGGATCGAATCGTACTTTGCCCGCGCCCAGGTGACGTCGCCGACGGGCTGGGGGTGGATCACGATGCGCTTGAAGCCGGGACCGGACGGGTCGGAGGCGATGCCGGCGAGGTCGTGATAGAACCACTCGGTGATCTGGCCGAGCATGAAGTGGTTTTGCGAACTGCTGCGCAGGGCGTCCCAGGCTTCGGTCAGGCTGGTGGCGCCCATCTTGAGCTGATATCCGTAGCCGGGTTTGTCGGAGCGGCTGTTGATGTCGAAGATCACGTCGGAGCGGCCGCCGTCAGCGAGGGCGCGGAGCAGGTAGCGATAGCCCACATCCCCGGCCGTCAGGCCATTGCCGCGCTTGCGGACATCCTGCACGATGCCCTCGAGCACGCCGGCCCGTTGATCGGGTTCGGCCAGGCCCATGACCAACGCCAGTGCGTTGCCGCATTGCGAGCCAGTGGCGTACTGCCTGGTGTCTGATTTGTAGAAGGCCTTGTTGAACGCGGTGCGGATCTGTGCGGCCAGGTCGTCGTACTTCTTCGCATCGCCGGAGTTGCCGAGCAGCTTCGCCGCCTGGGCTACGATGATTGCATCCTGGTAGTAAAACGCGGTGGCAGTCAGGGGAATGGGCGTGAGCTGTGAATAGCCGGGCGGCTTGGGGCCGATGTCGTACCAGTCGCCCAGGCCGTGCGAGACGATGCCATCCCTGGACTTGCTGCCAAGGTAGGCAACGTAGCGCTTCATGCCGTCGTAGTGGCGGCGGAGCAACTCGATATCGTCGGTCCATTCGTACTGC
>JANYKD010000008.1 GCA_025361735.1 Phycisphaerales bacterium | reverse complement strand
CAAGGGAAGGGGAGAGGGGAATTCGGGCCGGTAAGTTGGAGCCGCCGAATGCCCTCACCCCGGCCCTCTCCCGAAGGAGAGGGAGGCGGATGTCGCGGCGTACCGCGACGCATGGGCGAGACGCCCATGCCACGAGATTCTGGCGGTCGGAAGCGGTTTCCGTGGGCAGGCAGTCCCTGAGAGCGGTCTCCTTCCTCTGGGGGTAGCATACGTTTTGTAGCGGGGGTGGCAAGGGAAGGGGAGAAGGGAATTCGGGCATGGGAGCCAAAGGCCCTCACCAACCGGCCCTCTCCCGAAGGAGAGGGAGGCGGATGTCGCGGCGTACCGCGACGCATGGGCGAGACGCCTTATCCTTTTACACACCTTGATGACCCGACTGTTGACGCCAGCGCGGGCAGGGTCAGCGTCCTCGCTGGCTGGGATCAGCAGACAGATCACGCTTCAGGCAGGCCAGCGACACGCTGGCCCCACTTTGGCGGTCGGAAGCGGTTTCCGTGGGCAGGCAGTCCCTGAGAGCGGTCTCCTTCCTCTGAGGATAGCATACGTTTTGTAGCGGGGGTGGCAAGGGAAGGGGAGAGGGGAATTCGCATGGGAGCCAGGTGCCCGCACCCCGGCCCTCTCGCGAAGGAGAGGGGGGCGGATGTCGCGGCGTAGCGCGACGCATGGGCGGGACGCCCATGCAACGAGATGCTCGCGGCCAGGTGCGGTTCACGGGAAATGGGCGACGTCCTTGTCGGAGTTACTTCTTCGAGAACTCCAGGGTGAGAATGTAGCTGTCGGAGAGTTTCTGGCGGAAGATCTCGGGGCCGAAAACGGGGTAGGGGGTGACGGCGATGGATTTGTTGGCGGCCAGACGGGCGGAGGTTTCGGGGACGAAGGCTCGGGCGTAGGGTTTGCCGGTGGTGAAGGTGGCGATGTCGCTGGCGTTGAGGTCGCGGAAGCCGCACGCGGTGATGATCGAGTCGGCGGTTTCGGTGGAGAGCGACATGGCGAAGTCGCCGAGGAGGATGACGTCGGCCGAGGAGAAGCGGCCGCGGACGGTGGGGAGGGCGGCGGCGATTTCACGGGCCTCGGCGACGCGGTGGGCGATACGATCGATGCCGCCGGTGTTGTCGGCGAGGTCGATGGGGATGATGACGAATTCGCCCGATCCGTGGACGGGCTGGAACTTGGCCGCGTAGGGCGGGCGGGCGAGGATCGGCGTGTCGTCGGCGGGATCGGTCTTGCCGAGTGCGACGGGGAGGGCCAGCGGCGCATCGGTCATGCGGACGATGGACTTGTCCCAGGCGATGCCGGTGAGGGCGGCCTGTTGCTTGTCCTGGGAGGGGAAGAGCACGTAGTCCCACTGGCCGGTCGTGGCTTCGTTGAGGCGGGCCATGGTCGCGTCGAGCGTGGAGTTGCGGAGGGTCATGCCGGGGGACTGGCCGACTTCCTGCATGGCGAGGACGGAGACGCCGGATGACGCGATGTAGGCGGCGAGATCCTGCGGCGAGCGTGCTTCGAAACGGTCGTGCTCGGAGGGGCCGAGCCAGCGGAGGTTCCAGGATCCGATGCGGAGCGTGGCCGCCCTGGGATCGGCGCTCTGGAGCACGGGGCGCGACGTGGGCATGGTGGAGGGTGCGTTGCGGGGGGTAGTCGTCGTGGTGCAGGAGAGGCCGGAGCAGACCAAGGTGGCGGCGAGAAGCGAACGGAGGGAGTGAGCAAGCGTCATCGGAAGCGTCTCCTTTAGTGAAGTGTGGCGATTATGCAGTGGGAGAGGCAATGGTGCAAATGTCCGAAACCCATTGCGTTGGAGAATCGGCCGGGGTACATTAGCTGGTGTTGGCGGCGGAGTCCGCCTCTACCGGCAGGCCCGACTCGGGCCGAAAGGAGCCACGGATGGCCCGAAAATTCCTTTACGTATCATTACTGGGTGTGGCGCTTGGCATGGGATGCCAGGAGCAGCAGCGCGGATTGAATGGCGCGACCTCGTCGCCTGCGCCCAGTCTGGACGGACCGGCAGTCACAACGGCGCCGCCGGGGGTGGCTGTTTCGCCGGCCAGGCCGGCGACCGTTGTGCCCAAGCTCCAGCCGCAGTTGCCCAAGGCGAAGGCGGACGTTCCGCCAGAGTGGATTCCGGCCGCGGCGGCCAATCAGTGGAAGTGGATCGTGGTTCACCACAGTGCGACGCCGACCGGCTCGGCGGCGACGTTCGATCGGGACCACCGGCAAAAGGGATGGGATGAGCTGGGGTATCATTTTGTGATCGGTAATGGTACTTTAAGTGGCGATGGACAGGTGGAGGTGGGCGGCCGCTGGCCGAAACAGAAGTGGGGGGCGCACGCCAAGACCGCGGACAATCGTTTCAATGATTATGGGATTGGGATCTGCCTGGTGGGCAATTTCGAGATCGACCGACCGACGCCGGCGCAGCTCAGGGCTGCGACGAAGCTGGTGTCGTATTTGATGGAAACGTATCACATTGGGCCGCAATATGTGCTGGGCCATGGCGATACCAAGCCGACGGATTGTCCGGGGCGGAATCTGGCGCTGGGATGGGTGCGGGCTGAGGCGGCGCACCGCGTGGCGGAGTGGAGCAATCCGCTGGCGCCGGAGCGGACGGCGTCGGTGCAGGAATTGCTGAAAGCATGGCCGCAAGAGAGGTGATGCGCGCGGCTGCTAATGATGCCCTGCGTGTGCGGGCGCGTGGGCGTCAGGATCGGTGCCGGCGTGAGGATCGTGTTCGTCGTGGGCGTGGGCGTCGTCGGCCTGGGGCGGTTCCGCGGGGAGGCTGAGGCGGGCGAGTGAACCGATCGCGGCCGCCAGGACGAAAAGCGCGATGATGAACGTGGTGAGCCCGCGAGCCCAGGAGGCATCTTCGGATAATGCCGGGTGCGGCTCGGAGTCAGGTTGTGTTTCGTGAGTGGCAGTATGGTGCTCGCCGGGCGGGAGCGCCGAGGGCGCTGCGTGTTCCTGGGCGAAGGAAGGGAGGGCGAATATGCACAACAGTAAAAAGGCGATCACTGGCCGCATGGAGGGAGTTTTACCGCGCGGGGCTGGGGAAGCAACTGAGGCGAATGTTCGGCCGGGAATTCAACGATTTCTGCCATATGTCGGTATTGATAGCACCGGGCTTGAAGATGGCGTGAGCAACCGCGCGTGAGTCGCTCCGGCGATTTCGTTCCGCGTGCCGGTCGGCAGGGCGTTATCATTGAGCGTGATCGGACTGCAAGCCCAAGGAGACTTCTTTATTATGTCCACCGCAACAACCGCACCCGTTCAGGTGAACGATTCCGACATGCAAGCCATTGAGAACCTTCGCGCGGCACGGGCCGCGATCAAGGCCGAACTGGCGAAGGTGATCGTCGGGCAGGAACAGGTGATCGACGAGATCCTGATCTCGATCTTCACCCGTTCGCACGCGCTGCTTGTGGGCGTGCCGGGGCTGGCCAAGACGCTGATGATTTCCTCGCTGGCCCAGACGCTGCATCTGTCGTTCAAGCGAATCCAGTTTACGCCGGATCTGATGCCGTCGGACATCACGGGCACGGAGGTCATCTATCAGGATCCGGCGACCAACGAACGGCAGTTCAAGTTTCTCAAGGGGCCGATATTCGCGAACATCGTCTTGGCCGATGAAATCAACCGCACACCGCCCAAGACGCAGGCGGCCATGCTCGAAGCGATGCAAGAGCGGCACGTGACGGTCGGTGGCGTGAACTACACGCTGCCGGATCCGTTCTTCGTACTGGCCACGCAGAACCCGGTGGAGCAGGAAGGCACGTATCCACTGCCCGAGGCGCAGCTCGACCGCTTCATGTTCATGATCCTGGTCGATTATCCGAGCAACGCCGAGGAGCGGGCGATCATGAAGATGGCGACGGGTTTCGGCGGCGACAAGCCCAGCCCGATCCTGACGGCCGACGATATCCTGAGTTTGCAGAACACGGTGCGGCGGATGCCGGTGTCGGAGCATGTGTACACCTATGCCGAGAAACTGGTTCGCGTGACCCGGCCCAAGACGCCCGAGGCGCTGGACTTCTGCAAGAAGTGGCTGACCTGGGGCGCTGGCCCGCGTGCGAGCCTCAACCTGATCATGGGAGCCAAGGCACGGGCGATCCTGAATGCACAGGTGCATGTGAGCTGCGAAGACGTGGCGGCGGTGGCGCTGCCGATCTTCCGGCATCGCATCATCCCGAACTTCGCGGCGCAGAGCGAAGGTGTGACGTCGGACGATATCACGAGGAAGATACTGGCGACTATTCCCAAGGACCAGAAGCTGGCTTAATACGCAGAGTTAAACACGAAGACACGAAGGCACGAAGCGGGTCTTGGTGGTTGACGGCGAGTCGGCGAAGGTGCGGAAAGAGGTCAAGCGATGATCGGGGATGTGCTTTCGCCGGAGCTGGAGAGGATTGGGAGGGAGATTGTTGACTCGGCCTTCAAGGTGCATTGTGAGCTTGGGCCGGGGTTGCTGGAATCAGTATATGAGGCGTGTTTTGAGTATGAGTTGAAGAAACGAGGTTTGAAAGTGCGGCGGCAGGTTCTGGTGCCCATCATTTACGATGGCGTAGTACTCAAAGAGGAACTGCGAATCGATCTGTTGGTTGAAGAACAGGTAATTGTGGAGGTCAAAGCCGTGGAGAAAATGAATCCGATCTTTGAAACCCAGACTCTGACGTACTTGAGGCTCTCTGACCTTCGCCTGGCGTTTCTGATCAACTTCAACGTGAAGCTGATAAAAGATGGAATCAAAAGGATCATTCGTTAACAAGGTTGGATCTAGAAACGTATGTTACGCGACAGCCATTCGACAACCAGAACCCGCTTCGTGTCTTCGTGTCTTCGTGTTTAATCTGCATTCGCACCCATGTCCAAGCACCTCTCCACTCTCCTCGACCCTTTGGCCATACAGCGAGCTGAATCGCTGGGGATCATGGCCCGGTTCATCGTTGAGGGGTACATGGCGGGGGAGCACAAGTCGCCGTTTCGGGGGTTTGCGATCGAGTTCACGCAGCATCGTGAATATGTGCCGGGCGATGATGTGCGGCATATCGACTACAAGGTGCTGGGGCGGACGGATCGCTATTATCTCAAGCAGTATGAGCAGGAGACGAATTTCGTCGCGCAGATCCTGCTCGATGGGTCGGAATCGATGCGCTACGGTTCGGGAGCGATCAGCAAGCTGCAGTACGGCAAGGTGATGGCCGCGTGTTTGAGCTATGTGATCCTGAACCAGCGAGATGCGGTGGCGATGAGCGTGTTTGATCAGACCGTGAAGGCGTTTGTGCCGCGGACGGGAAACCTGAACTCGGTACACAACATCATGAACGTGCTGGCCGGGTTCAATCCGGTCGGGCAGACGAACATCGGCGGGGTGCTGCACGATCTGGCCGGACAGATCCGGCGCAAGGGTCTGGTCATCGTCATCAGCGACCTGTTTGACGATGAGGAGAAGGTGCTGGAAGGCATTCAGCATCTGCGTTTCGGCGGCAATGAAGTGATTGTTTTCCACACGATGGATCCGTTCGAGCTGGATTTCCCGTTCTCGGGCATGGTGGAGTTTGAAGGCCTGGAAGTGCGCGACAAGGTGCTCACCCGCCCGAAGGAGATTCGCAAGAGTTACCTGCGCGAGGTGACGGAGTTTCAGCAGCGGATCCGCGAAGGCTGTGAGAAGAATAATGTGCATTATGTGCTCGTGAACACCGGCCATGCTCTGCACGAGGTGCTGAGCGGGTATCTGGCGTTCAGGCACCGCACCACGGTGCGGTAAGGAAAAAGGTAAAAGGAAGAAGGTAAAAGGAAGCAGAAAGACATCACGAATTCGGAAACAGGTATTCCCTTTTGCCTTTTTCCTTATTCCTTTTTCCTTGGAAACGAATGTTTCTCAACCCCCTCATGCTCTTCGGTATCAGCGCGGTTTCGATACCGATCATCATTCACATGCTCAACAAACGGAAGTTTGAGCGCGTGGTGTGGGCGGCGATGCGCTTTTTGAAAGTGTCGGTCGAACAGAATCAGCGGCGCATCCAGGTCGAGGACATGCTGTTGCTGCTGTTGCGGTGCCTGCTGGTGCTGCTGATTGTCATGGTGCTGTCGCGGCCGGTGCTCAACGCGGTGGCGGCGGCGCTGGGGCGGTCGCCGGTGACGGCGGTGATTGTGCTCGATAACTCGGCCTCGATGTGTACGACCGATGGCGTTGAATCGCGGTTTGGGTCGGCGAAGAAGGCGGCCGAGGAAGTGCTGCGGTCGCTGCCCAACGGGTCGGCGGTCGCGGTGATCCTCGGGTTCAACGACAAGTACGAACTGATCCCCAAGCCCAGCTACGACTTGACGCTGGTGGCGACGCGCGTGAAGGATGCACCGCTTTATGACCGGCCGACGAATCTCTATCCGGCGGTCCGGGCGGCGATCGATCTGCTGGCCGGGGAACCGTCCACGGTGAAGGAGATCTACGTGATCTCCGACGGGCAGGCGTCGGGCTTCCAGCAACTCGCGGACATCCGCAAACAGCTTGAGGACAAGAAGAACCAGATCCGCCCGCACATCATCCTGGTCGGCCGAACCGAGGACAAGAACCTGGCGGTGACGGCGGTGCGGATGGATCCGGGAATTGCGGCCGTCAACCAGCCGCTCCGCGTCGACGTCCGCATCCGCAACTTCGGCAAGAACGAGGCCCGCGATGTGCCGGTGTCGATCCAGGTGGACGGCGATCCGGCGATGGACCAGGCGAGCATCGACGTGATCCCGCCGGGTGAGGAAAAGGGCCTGTCCCTGTTTGCTAAGCTCAAGAGCGAAGGCTACCACGTTATCACGGCGCGGACGGATGCCGACCATGTGCCCGCGGACGATTCGCGGACTGTGGCCGTGCGTGCGGTCAAGGCGGTGAAGGTGCTGCTGATCGACGGCGACACGGGCCGCGAGGCACGGGACAGTGAGGTGTTTTATCTCAAGCATGCCCTGCGTTCGGTGCCGCGATCGCAGTGGGAAGACTACTACATCAAACTGCCGATCAAGCTGCCGACGGAAGCCGAGACGTCGCGCTTCGAGGATTTCGACGCGGTGGTGGCCGCCAACGTGACGGACTTCTCCACCGGTGTGGTGAACCAGCTTGCCACTTACGTCAAGAACGGCGGAGCGCTGTGGGTCTTCCCCGGTGACCGGCTCAATGTGAACTTCTACAACGAGCAGCTTTACACGCGCACGGGCCTGCTGCCGGCGATGTTCGGGCCTGCGGTTGGCGATGCCAAGTCGACGGAGAAGTGGGGAAGTCTGTCCGATCGGGCGTTCGATCACGAGATCGTGGCGGTGTGGAAGGATCCGGCCGCGGGGGCGCTCTCATCGGGCAAGATTTTCCGGTATCTCACGCTGATCCCCGACGCGGCCGCCGAGAAGCGCAGCAAGGGCGACGGGCGCAGCGATGTCCGGGTGATCGCCCGGTTCTCCGATGATAGCCCGGCCATGATCGAGCGGAACGTGGGCATGGGCCGCGTCATCCAGTGGGCGACGACGGCCGACACGGATTGGAATGATCTGGGCGCCCGAGCCGGCATCTACGTGCCGCTGGTCAACCGCACGCTGGGATATATGGTGGCTCGGCAGGACGAGCGGCTGACGATCCGCACGGGCACGCCGTTCACGTATACCGCGCCCATCGAGCTGGCCAACAAGGATGTACAGATCAACAAGCGGGCGCGTGGCTGGTCGGATACAGCGAAGGAACTGAACGAGGTTTCGGAATCGCGCCGCGTGGAGATGGTGGACGGCGTGCCGACGATCGCCTTCGCCGACACCAACTTTGCCGGGCCATACGAAATCAAGGGAGAGAACACGACGATCCGTTTTGCGGCGCAGGCCGATCCGGACGAGTCGAACATGGAACTCGTATCGTCCGAGCAGGTGAAGGTGATGGAGAGTTTCGCGCATGTGGTGCGCTGGACTCCCGGCATGTCGATGGCCGACACCATCGACCAGGTACGGACGGGAACGGAGATCTGGTTTCCCTTGGCGATCATCGTGCTGATCCTGGCGACAGCGGAGACGTTTTTGGCGCATTGGTTTAGTAAATCGAAATGAAAGTCCATAGTCAGTAGTCAGTGGTCAGTAGCAAAGAACGATTATGACCCAACAACTACTGACCACGGACCACGGACTACTGACTAAGCAATAATGACTGATTTTCTGCTCAAGCTCTTTGGAATCGACGCGACGGACGCGGGGCATGTCTCCGACCTGTCGATGGAGTTCCACGGCATCAACCCGGCGTGGATCATTCTGCTGGCGCTGGTGCTGGGGGCGGCGGTGTTCTGGATGTATCGCAAAACGGCCGACCAGGTGCCGCTGGGCCGGCGGTCATTCATGACGGTGCTGCGGGCGTTCTTCCTGGTACTCATCCTGGGGATGTTGCTTCAGCCGGTGCTGAGCGTCACCTACGAGCAGGTAATTCGCCGGACGATGTTGCTCGTGATCGACTCCAGCGGCAGCATGAGCAAGATTCCCGATCAGCGCAGCGAGGTGGACGATATCAGGCGGCTGGGGTTGGCGCGTGGCGCTCTCGACCCGGCCAAGGGACTGAACCAGCCTCCGGCGAGCGTGGCCGCGGATCAGGCGAATCCGCCGCGTATCGAGGTGGTCAAGTCCGCCCTGAAGAACCACAAGATCGATCTGCTCCCGCGGCTGGCCAGGCAGTACGACATCGACGCCTACGAGTTTGACGACTCGCTGCGGCCAATTCCGGGCGCCTCCTATACCCAGCCAATTGCCGTGCGCCACGACGACCAGCCCTTCCTGCTGGCGTATCCGTGGTTCGTGCCGGGTGTGATCGGCGGTATCGGCATATCGCTGATCGTAATGGGATTTGTGTCGCGGTCGCCGGCGGCGCGCTACGGCGGCCTGGCGGCGTGCATCGTCGCGGTGGCGTGGGGACTGGTGGCGGGGTTCATGATGCCGCCGCCCGCCAACCCCGAGGTGGCGACCACCCAACCCGTGCCGGAGGCGCTGGTCGCGGATCTTGAGACCAAGTGGATCGACAAGCTCAGCGCCGTGGGCGGCAAGACGGCCATCGGCGATGCGGTGCGCGGCGTGATCTCCAGGAAACGCGGGCAGCCGATCGCGGGCGTGCTGCTGGTGACTGACGGCGTGTCCAATTCGGGCGTGCAGCCGGCCAGCGCCGCGTCGCTTGCCGGGCAGGACCGCGTGCCGCTCTACGTCTACGGCGTGGGCATCACCTCACCCCGGGACATCATCGTGGCGCCCGAGGTCATTGCCCAGGATGTGGCGTTTGCCAAGGACGACGTGCCCGTTTCCGTACGCGTGCGCGGCATGGGGATGACTGGGCAAACCGTGATGCTTACGGTTCGCATGGGCGAGGACAAGGTCGAGAAGGAAGTGACTTTCAACGGCGACGGCGAACAGATCGTGACCGTCGCCCTGACGCCGCAGAAGCAGGGGAACTTCACGATCGAGGCCCTGATCGCGCCCCGCGAGGACGAGGTCGTTAAGACGAACAACTCGGCCAGCAAACCGATCCGCGTCATCGACGGCAAGATCAAGGTGCTCTACGTCGAGCAGTATCCGCGCTGGGAATTCCAGTACGTGCAGGCATCGCTCGTGCGCGATCGGAGAATTGACTTCAAGTGCCTGCTGATCGAGGCCGATCCGACC
>JANYKD010000543.1 GCA_025361735.1 Phycisphaerales bacterium | reverse complement strand
GCGAGCAACCGAGCGAGGCCGACGAGGGCGTCGGCCCTACTTGTTCGCGACTCGGTCGTCCGCATGCAAACGTCCTGGTTCGCACATCCGTTCTCGCCGTCGCGGCTCTGGCGGTATGCCTGTTGGCCGTTCCCGACCTATCCGCCCAGGAACGCGCCGCCCCGATTCCGCCGCCGGGCGACAAATCGCTGTTGCCCGCTCCGTTGGCGGGCGTGGTCATGGTCCGCGTGGAGAACGGCCGGCTGAATGTGCCGCTGGGCGGCTGGGGCGGGCAGCGGCTAATCCAGGCCAAGACTGATCCGGAGAAGTTTCGTGGCTTCATGCGCGCCCTGCGGCAGCGCGGGCTGAATGTCGCCCGCCCGCTGTTTCACCCGCCAAACGCGGCCAACAAGAACGACGCCGAGTGGGCGAAGTTTGACTGGGAAGCCATGGACCGCGCTGTCGCCATCACCCAGGAAGAGGGGGTCTACTTCCTGGTGGATTACCACAACTGGCGCGTCAACGACGCGATTCACGCCGACGAGGCCACCTGGCTGAAGAACTGGGGCTGGATCGTCGAGCGCTACAAGCCCCACAAGCACCTGATGTTCGAGGGGTTCAACGAGGCGCAGAACAATTGCCCCTGCCTGGCCGAGCATTACCAGAAATGGCTGGACATGGTGCGCGCGGCCGGGGCGCCGCAACTGTGCGTGGTGTCGCCGTTCTGGGGCAAGTATTTTCCGCTCAAGGATTCAGCGCCGGCCGGCAGCAACTGGGCGCAGTGCCGGCATCACTATTTCAACGCCGGGAACGCCGCGACGGAGGATAAGGCCCGCAAAGAGGCCGACTGGCATCTGGACAACACGAGCAATCCGAACTCGGCCGCGTCGGCCATCGCCAAGTTTGGCTGCGGTTTCTTCATGACCGAAGGCGGCCAGGACGACAAGCCCAAGACCGATGCCGACAAGGCCGCCCGTATCGCGGGCATTCAGCGGGTTGTTGATGTGTGCGAGAAAAGCGGCTACGGATGGTGCCTCTGGGCTCATGGCGACTGGGCGGATGGGTTTGACACCTACGGCGCGAAGATCAAGACGAGCGTCACGTATCCGGCGATCACCGGCGCGGCGGCGAAAGGCAAGTGAGCAAACCAAGGAGTACTCCGCTATGAAACCAGACGCCTATTCCTCCCGGAGGCCCTTTCTTCCACTTCGTGCCTCCGTGCCTTCGTGCCTCAATCTCTGTGTCTGTGCCATCCTGTTGTTTGCCTGCTATGTCCCGGCCACCTTCTCCGCCCATGCCGCGGACGCGCCCGTTAAACCGAACATCATCTTCGTCCTCTCCGACGACCTTGCCCAGGGCGACGTGGGATGTTACGGGCAGAAACTCATCAAGACGCCAAATCTCGATCGCATGGCCGTTGAGGGGACGCGCTTCACACAGGCGTATTGCGGAACGACGGTCTGTGCCCCGTCGCGTACGTCGCTGATGACGGGGCTGCATATGGGACATTCGCCCATACGGGCCAACCGGGAGATCGGGCTCGAGGGGCAGATGCCGCTGCCGGCCGGGACGTTTACGGTGGCCCAGTTGCTCAAGAGCGAGGGCTACGCCACGGCCTGCGTGGGCAAGTGGGGCATGGGGCTCTTCGACACGACGGGCAGCCCACTGAAGATGGGGTTCGACCATTTCTTCGGCTACAACTGCCAGCGCCACGCACACAGCTACTTTCCCACGTATCTCTACAACGATGACAAACGGTTCGATCTGCCCGGAAATGATGGCAAGGGGATCGGCAAGACCTATGCACAGAATCTGATTGCCGATGAGACGGTCAAGTGGGTGCGTGCGCAGAGCGGCCGGCCGTTCTTTCTCTTTTACTCCATTACGCTGCCGCACGGGCGATTTGAGATTGACGACGTTGGGCAGTACGCCGACCGGCCGTGGACGATGGAGCAGAAGAGTTACGCCGCGATGGTCTCGCGCCTGGATTCCGATGTCGGCCGGTTGCTGACGCTCCTCAAGGAACTGAGGATCGACGAGAACACGCTGGTGATCGTCGCGGGTGACAATGGTTCGTCGTTTCCGCCCAAATCGGCACTGGGAAAGCTCTTCGAGCAGGCGGCCAATGGCCTACGCGGATATAAACGGGAACTCTACGAGGGAGGCCTGCGCCAGGCGGCCATCGCCCGCTGGCCCGGCAACATCCCGGCCGGCCGGGTCAATGATGATCCGTGGGCCTTCTGGGATGTTCTGCCCACGGCGGCCGAGTTGTCGGGTGCGATACTGCCGGAAGGGTTTAAGCCGGACGGGTTGTCGCTGGTTTCGTTCCTCAAGGGTGGCCCCGCGCCGCAGCGCGAATATTTCTACTGGGAACTGCACGAAGGCCGGCCACAACAGGCGATTCGATTCGGCGACTGGAAGGCCATCCGTACCGGGCCGTTCAAGGCGCTGGAGCTGTATGACCTCAAGAGTGACCCTGGTGAGAAGACGGATCTTGCCGACGACAAGCCGGATCTCATCGCCAAAGCGGAGGCGATGATCAAATCCGCGCGGGTGGACAACGTGGATTTCCCGTGGAAGGAGCCTGTGAAGAAGGCTCAGGGTGCCAAGACGGAGACACCGTAGGCTGCGTGGCCGATTGGTCGTCGCGAAGACCGGGCTATGGAGAGACGATAACGAGCCAGATCATGTGCTCGGATCATGTGCTCGGGCCAGCCGCCTTCAGTGGTTTCACCATCATCAGCACAATCACCCCAGCGATGGCGCTGACCAGCGATCCCGCCAGCACGCCCACTTTGGCGGTATCGAGCAACGGCTCGTTGAGCGCCAGCCCGGCAATGAACAGCGCCATGGTGAAGCCAATGCCGGCCAGCAGTCCGCCGCCGGCCAGTTGTGCCCAGGTGACATTCTCCGGCAACCGTGCAAGCCCGGATTTCACGGCCGCCAGGCTGGCAAGAATCACACCCACGGGTTTGCCGATGAACAGGCCGCAGAGCACCGCCACCGCCACCGGAGCGCCGAGATCCCGTACATGCATCGGCACTCCCGCATTGGCCAACGCGAACAACGGCATGATGATGAAACTGACCCAGGGGTGCAGCACGTTGATCAGGTACTCCAGCGGGGAAACCACCTCGCGCGTCGTCTGCTGAAACTGGCGCAGGCGCTGGGCCCGATCGGGTGCATCCTGCCATTTGCCGCTTTCGAAGGTGGTCCTGGCGCGTTCCAACAGCCGGCTCATGACGTTGTCTTGAAGGCGGCTGTGCGCCGGCGTCATCAGCCCAAGGATGACGCCGGCGATCGTTGCGTGAATGCCGGACTCGTGAAACGCGTACCAGATGAGGATGCCGATTATGACAAAGGGCGCGAAACGTCGCACGCCCAGTTTCGCCATGGCCATGATCACCCCGAACCCCGCCACGCCGATCATGAGCCAGTGCAGGGACAGGCCGTGCGTATAGCCGATGGCGATGACGAGGATCGCGCCGATGTCGTCGGCGATGGCCAGCGTCAGGAGCATGACACGCAGGCCGTGCGGCACGCGCGACCCCAGTACGGCCATGCACCCGACGACAAAGGCGATGTCGGTCGCCATGGGAATGCCCCAGCCGCGGGCACCGGGTTTGCCGGCCTGAAAGAGCAGGTAGATGCCGGCCGGGACAAGCATGCCGCCGATGGCCGCGGCCACCGGCAATGCGGCCCGCTGGAAACCGCGCAGTTCGCCAAGCACGAGTTCCCGCTTGACCTCCAGGCCCACGACGAAGAAGAAGATGACCATCAGCCCGTCGTTAATCAGGTGTTTGAGCGAGTGGCGGAACTCGAATTGGCCGATCTGGATGCCGACCGGAGTGTTCCAGAAACCCAGAAACGCGCCCGATGCCGATGTGTTGGCCAGCACCAGCGCGACGGCGGTAGCCAGCAGCAGCACGATGCCACTGGCCGCCTCGACGTGGAGAAAGCGCACGAGCGGATTGAGCAGTTGGTCAATCGGGCCAGGTGGGAGTGTCGCAGAATGCTCGTCGGCAGTTTGATGACTCATGGCTTTCTCTCACACTTCGTGCCTCCGTGCCTTCGTGCCTGAATCCCTTCCTCTACGGCTTCCACTTCCAATCATGACTGAACGGATACTGCGGTCCGTATTCCTTGAGCCAGGCGACAAATCGCTTGAGTCCTTCCTGGATCGGCGTCTGCGGTTTGTATCCCAGCTCGGCCGTGGATCGCTTCAGGCAGGCGTAGGTGCGTTCGACGTCGCCGGGCTGTGTCGGCTTGGGGTCGATGATCGCCTTCTTGCCCATGGCGGTTTCAATCGCGGCGATGAGGTCTTTGAGCGTGATCGGGTCGGAACCACCGAGGTTGTAGATGCGGTAGCGGTCGCATTTGTCGGCGGCCGCGAGGATGCCCTGGACGATATCGCCGACAAACGTGTAGTCGCGGCTGGTGGAGCCGTCGCCGAACATGGGGATCGGCTTGCCGGCCTCGATGAGCCGGGCGAACTTGTGGATCGCCAGGTCCGGCCGCTGTCGCGGGCCGAAAACGGTGAAGAACCGCAGGCAGAAGACTGGCAGTTTGTACAGGTGGTGGAACGTATGACAGAGCAGTTCCCCGCCGCGTTTGCTGGCCGCGTAGGGGCTGATCGGCTCCATGACCGGATCTTCCTCGGAAAAGGGAACGCGGCCCTGGTTGCCGTAGACGCTGGAGCTGGAGGCGAAGAGGAATTTGCCGACCCGGTTGTCGACGGCCGCCTGAAGCAGATTGGCCGTGCCTTCGAGGTTGATCTTCATGTAATTCGCCGGCTGTTCGATGGAGGGCCGCACCCCGGCCATGGCCGCCAGGTGCAGGATGACGTTCGGCTTGATCCGGCCGACGATGCGGCGCATGGCCGGGGCATCGGTGATGTCGGCCTCCTCGAACTCGACGCTGCTGCCCGCGCCGATGGACTTGAGGTTCATGCGTTTCCACTGCGGGTCATAGAACGGGCAGAAGTTGTCGATGCCGACGACTTTCCACCCGCGGTCCCGAAACGCCTCCGCCGCGTGCGACGGAATAAACCCGGCCATGCCGGTGATGAGAATGGTCTTGTCAGCCATAGCAGTGCATTGTACGGTTCGGCAGGACGATGGCGAGAGGTGGTCATTGCCTCACAGGCAGGCTTGTTGGCGTTGATGATCTCGGTAGCGCCGATTTGGCTGCGATTTGGAAGTAGATGAATAGCAGGATTATCACATGCAACAAGAAGGCGATACCGAATGCAACAGCCATACTCGCCATCTTCTCGCCCCACCACGGACCTGCGCAGCGTAGGCCTTTCCAACCCAGAACGATGGCGGTTACAGGGAAGGCGAGGAGGAGGCTGAGCGCGACGTACTTTGGTATAGCACCCGCGCAGACTAAACCTAGAGTTACGATGTACATGATTGCCGACACCAAAGCCCAGGCAGCTGCCGGATTGCGGGCAGCGAACTGCGGTGTGGCGTACGACAACAGCGGGCCGCGAGTGGTGTCTGAGTGCTCAGAGCCTCGTTCGGCTGACGACCCTTTGCCCGCTTGGGTGTCTGACATATGGCAGCATCATACGTTGTGCGATGGCGCAAGCACAGCTCCCTTTGCGCTCGCGTGGCGCGATTGGATGTGCGCGTTGTGCTTGGCAAGTGCAACGAAAGCGGCGTTGGTAGGGACGGCTCGCCGAGCCGACCGTGTACGCCTCACGGCCGCTGTTTCGGCGAAGCCGCCCCACCAACGCGGCGCGTGTTCGATTTGTGGCGTGGGTGTGATTAGGATAACGGCATGGACAAGCCATTGCCGCAAGTGATAGCGAGTGTCGAGGAACTGGACGAATTGCTCAGCCGGCCGACGGTGGGGGTTGTGGAGACGATGCGGCGGATACCCGGGGATGTGGTTGTTCTGGGCGTGGGCGGCAAGATGGGGCCGACGCTGGCGCGCCTGCTGCGACGGGCGGCGGAGGCGGTCGGGACGCCGCGCCGCGTGATCGGTGTGGCGCGATTCAGCAATCCGGAATTGCCGCGGATGCTCAAGGCGTGGGACGTCGAGGCGATCGCGGCCGATCTGCTGGATCCGAAACAACTGGCGCAGTTGCCGGATGCGCCGAATGTGATCTACATGCCGGCGCTGAAGTTCGGCGCCAGCGGCCAGGCCGGGCGGACCTGGGCGATCAACAGCTTCCTGCCGGGCCTCGTGTGCCAGCGATACCCACAGTCGCGGATCGTGGCTTTCTCGACTGGAAATGTCTACGGACTGGTCCCGGTGGCCTCGGGCGGGAGCAAGGAGAGCGATGAGCTGCGGCCGGTCGGCGAATATGCGATGAGTTGCCTGGGCCGCGAGCGCGTGTTCGACTACTTCTCGCGCGAGGCCGGCACGCGCGTGGCGTTGGAGCGGCTGTATTACGCGACCGAGATGCGCTACGGTGTGCTGCGCGATATCGCCGAGAAAGTGGCCAAAGGCGAGGCGATTGATGTGTCGATGGGGCACATCAACTGCATCTGGCAGGGGGATGCCAACGCGCGGACGATCCAGTTGCTGGAACAGGCGACGAGCCCGGCGTGTGCGGTGAACATCTCCGGGCCGTGGCTCCTGAAGGTGAGGCAGGTGGCCGAGCGCTTCGGCGAGTTGCTGGCGAAGCCGCCGGTGATTACGGGCCAGGAGGCGGGCGATGCGCTAGCGTGCGATGCGACGCGGTCGATGGAGCTGTTCGGGCGGCCGGAGGTGGAAGTCGAGATGCTGCTGCGCTGGACGGCGGAATGGGTGAAGCGCGGCGGGGAGTCGATCAACCGGCCGACGCATTTTGAGGAGCGCGGGGGAAAATACTGAGTGCGCACAGGCATCGAGGCACAAAGGCACGGAGGCACGAAGTGAAGAAGATGTCGGATGGGCGAACGGAGACACGGCGATGATGGATGCTGGCATACGAGCGGCGTTGAGCAAGGGTTTGGTCATTCCGGCGTCGCCGTTGGCGCTGGATCGGAATCGGCGGCTCGATGAGCGGCGGCAACGGGCGCTGTGGCGGTATTACCTGGCGGCGGGGGCTGGTGGCATCGCAGTGGGGGTGCATACGACGCAGTTTGCGATTCGCGATGCGAAGATCGGGCTGTACGAGCCGCTGTTGTCACTGGCTTGCGAGGAGTTCGATCGGGCGGAGAAGGCCGGTTCGCCTCCGGTGCGGATCGGCGGGATCATCGGGCCGACGGCGCAGGCGGTGCGCGAGGTGACGTTGCTGCGGGACCATGGATTCCATGCGGGCCTGCTGGGTCTGGGCGCGCTGCGGGAAGCGTCGGACGACCAACTGATCGCGCATTGCAGGGCGGTGGCGGAGGTTATTCCGGTGATGGGGTTCTACCTGCAACCGGCCGCGGGCGGGCGGCTACTGCCCTATTCGTTCTGGCGGCGGTTCGCGGAGATCGCCAATGTGGTGGCCATCAAGATGGCGCCGTTCAACCGGTATCAGACGGTCGATGTCGTGCGGGCGCTGGTGGCGTCGGGACGGGAGGATATCGCCCTCTACACCGGCAACGATGACAACATTCTGCCGGATTTGGTGACGCCGTTCACGTTTGACTATGGCGGGCGGTCCGTCGAGCGACGGATTGTGGGCGGACTGCTGGGGCACTGGGCGGTGTGGACGTGGCAGGCGGTGGAACAACTGGACATGTGCCATCACACGACCTGGCCGCTCGGAGAGATACTGGCGCTGGGAACGCAGGTGACGGACGCCAACGCGGTGATCTTCGACGCGGCCAACGGCTTCGCCGGGTGCATTCCTGGAATTCACGAGGTACTGCGGCGGCAGGGGCTGCTCGAGGGCCTCTGGCTGCTGGATGAACACGAGGTCCTGTCACCGGGACAGGCGGAAGAGATCGATCGCGTGTACCGCGCGTATCCGCATCTCAATGATGACGCGTTCGTCGCGGAGCATCGCGATGAATGGCTGAAGTAGGGCCAGCGTCCTCGCTGGCCACGGGTGTCAAACGGTTGGCGCTTCAGGTAGGCCAGCGAG
>JANYKD010000526.1 GCA_025361735.1 Phycisphaerales bacterium | reverse complement strand
TGAACAAGCTCAAACGCTGTGACGTCAGGAAGGCCAACGGAAAACCGCTGAAACTCGGAATTCGTCTCAAGCAACAGGCCTGCGGCTGGAGTCATAAATTCTTACTTGAAGCACTCTTGGCCTAAATGCGATAGCCCTGCGTATTCGGCACGGTTCAAATCCAAGCATTCCAACGGCACAGGACAGTTAGCCATGGCAAGGGCCGGGGCCATGGCTGTTTACAAGGTGGTTCAGACGAGCGACAATCACCTATTGCGTTTGAAGAACAAGACGATGCCAGGAAGACGAATGTCTCCTTATATTCCTGACTATGAATCGCCGCATCGCACCTCGCGGCCCACTGGGCGCATCGGCTATGTCATCGTCGTATCCGTTGTGTTCGGAATTCTCTGGAATATTGCGGCTGTCCGCCTGATGGGTGGCGGTCTCCCCGAAGCATGCCGCCCAACCTGGTTGCTCGCGGGTGTGGCGGCAGGGGTTGCAGCAGGGCTTTTCACGATTTGGTCACGCACAAGGCGCGACGGGCGTGAGACGCTTCTCTACGGGATCGCCACCTACTACGTTGCGATCGTTGTCTATTGGGCGATCTTCGTTGTCTTGGAACGTATCAACATGTGTATCCAATGGGGTGGTTGGACAGACTTCGACCTGCATGACCACTTGACAATGGTCTTGATGTTCTTCGTTTATGGAACGCTACCTTGGGGCATTGTACTGATCCCGCTTTGCTTATTGTCGCGGGAGCTAATCTGGCGTGCATATCGCAGCGGGAAGGATGCCAATAATGGAGAAGGTTCCAGTGCTCGTTGATCGGCCAGATCGATGGATTCATAAGCCGCGATCGTAAAGGTCGTCGCGGGCTTGTCGACTCCAATTACGGCTGCACTGGGGATAACCTGTGTCCCGTTGCGCAAGCGAAGACATGGCCAATGGCAACGAACCAATCAGCGTGCTGCGGCCAGGCGGTGCTCTTGTCCAACTGCCGTATAATCCTCCAGAGATGAACGACCGCCTCGAACAACTCTCCGAGAAGGCCAAGGCGTTGCCCAAGGCACCCGGCGTCTATTTGATGAAGGACGACAAGGGACGGGTGATCTATGTTGGCAAGGCGGCGTCGCTGCGGGATCGGGTGGGGTCGTATTTCCTGGCCTCGACCAAACTCGAGAACAAGAAGGTGGGGCTGCTCGATGAAGTCGTTGAGTTCGAGATCATTCAGACGGAATCGGAAGTCGAGGCGCTGCTGGCCGAGAATCGGCTGATCAAGGATATCCAGCCGAAATTCAATGCGCGGCTGCTGGATGACAAGACGTTTCCGTATCTCATGATCACCACGGGCGAGGACTATCCGGGGGTCTATGTGACGCGCGAGCCCCGGGCGGACGGGACGCGGCTGTTTGGACCGTTCACCGGCGCGTATCAGCTTAAAGAGGCGGTGCAGTACCTTCAGCGGGCGTTCAAATTCCGCACCTGCCATCTGGAGATACTGGAGAGCGATGAGCGGCGGCGGTTTTTCCGGCCGTGTTTGCTGTACGCGATAAACCAGTGTACTGCGCCCTGCGGCGACAAGATTGGCCGGGAAACGTATGCGGACGACATTCGGCGGCTCATCCGGTATCTCGAAGGCGATCGCAAGATGGTTCTCAAGGAGCTTGAGAAAGACATGCGGCAAGCGTCGGAGTCGCTGCAGTTTGAGCAGGCGGCCAAGTTGCGCGACCAGCTCAAGGCTCTGACCAGTCTCTCACAACGGGCCACCAAGGGCACCGAACAGTTCTGGCAGCCGGAGGCGTTTGTCACCGATCCGCAGGAAGGGATCACCGCACTTCAAGAGACGCTGGGATTGAGCGATCCGCCCCGGATCGTCGAGGGGTTTGATATCGCTCATTTGCAGGGTGGCGAGATGGTCGGCTCGGAGGTTTGCTTCATCGATGGCCGGCCGTTCAAGGACGGATATCGCCGGTTCAAGATCAAGCACGGGCAGGGGAATAACGACTTCCTGTCGCTTCAGGAGGTGGTCTCGCGCCGGTATCGCGAGGCCGGGGCCGGCAACGAGCTATATCCGGACGTGATTCTTATCGACGGCGGGATCGGGCAGCTTCACGCGGCCATGGAGGTTTTTGCGAGCCTGCCGGTCCGGCCATCGATGGTGATTTCGCTGGCGAAGAAGGAGGAACTTGTCTATGTGCAGGGCCGGAGCGAGCCGCTGCGTCTGGCGCGAAACCACGCGGGTTTGCGGTTGCTGCAGCATGTGCGGGATGAAGCACACCGTTTTGCCCAGCACTATCACCACCTGCTGCGAGCCAAGGCGCAGCTCGAAGAGCAAGTGAAGCAGGGGCGCCGGCCGAGGCCGAAACCGCGATCGGGGGAATAGACGGGGCTCGATTCTGCTCAACTTGGCGGGCAAAAGGTTCGATAACAGGACGGAACACCAGTTTGCGAGGTTCTTCATGCAGTTGTCCGCCGAGTTGTGGAAATCGCTTGTCAGCAGTATCCGTTGCGAACATCGCAAGGGCTCGCCCGAGAAGCGCAAGAACCAGCGTGTGCAGATCCGTGCCAGAATCACACTGACACCGCTGCAGGATGGCCGGCCTGTGGCGGGCAATGTCGACGTCTGGACCCGCGATATTTCGGGGCAGGGGATGTCGTTCACATCAAATCAGCGGTTCAGTCCACAGCAGCAATTCCTGATTGAACTACCGTGGCCGCGCAAGGTTCCATTGCGCCTGCTTGCGACGACCCGGCAGTGCCGCAAACTCGCGGACAATGTCTATTGCATCGGCCTGATCTACCAGCCGATGGCATCCGAATCGTCGCAGACAGCATCGGCTAATGCGGCGTATGCGGCGTGATTCCAAAAGCTACGCAGCGTCAGCCTCGTTTCGAATAAGTTAAGGTGGGCTTGCTCTATCTTCCGCCGGGGCTATCCTTGTTTACTTCACTCAAACTGAGGTAAACGGATTCATGGCAGGAAAAATACCGCTTTCGCGGGTCTATCACAGCGAGACAATCGACCGGCGCATTCTCGAAGTCGTCAAGTCGGGCAACTTCATTCTCGGGCCTGAATGCAAGGCTTTTGAGAAGGAACTGGCCGCGTTCTTCGGCGTCAAGCATGTTGTGCTGTCCAGTTCCTGGACGGCCGCCGTGCATTTGCTGCACATCGCCCAGGGGCTCAAGCCGGGTGACGAGATCCTGGTTCCGTCGTTGACGGCGTTCCCGTCCATCGAGCCGATGATCCATGTCGGGGCCAAACCCGTCTTCTGCGACATTGACGACACGTACACGATCTGCCCCGAGGACATGAAGAAGCGGATCACCAAGCGCACGGTGGGCATTCTGCCGGTGCATCTGTACGGCCGGTCTTGCAACATGGATGCGATCATGCAGATCGCCAAGGACAACGGGCTGTGGATCATCGAGGACTGCGCCCAGTCGCACGGCGCCCGCTGGAAGGGCAGGCGCAGCGGTTCGCTGACCGAGCACGCGGCGTTCTCGTTCTATCCGTCGAAGAACCTGACGGTCTACGGCGATGGCGGCGCCATCGCCACCAGCGATGACGAGATCGCCCGCAAGGTGACGATGCTGCGCAACCATGGCCGCAAGGACAAGTACCTGCACGAGAAGGTCGGGTACAACCTGCGCTTCAACGAGATTCAAGGTGCGATCGGCCGTGAGCAGCTTATGGTGCTCGATGAGCTCAACGCCGGCCGTCGTCGGGCGGCCGAGTGGTATCGGCGCGAACTGGCCGGTGTGAAGGGCCTGGTGCTGCCGCCGGCGGATGTGAACGGCGAGACGGAAACCGTGTACCATATGTTTGTCATCCGCCTGGACAGCAACCCCATTCGCGAGTCGCTGGGCAAGAGCCTGAAGGAGCAGGGGATCGAGACGGGCGTACACTATCCCGTGCCGAACCACCTGCAACCGGCCATCACTGAGTTGTATGGCCAGCTTCCATCGCTGCCGAAGACGGAAGATTATACTCAGCGCATTCTGTCGCTGCCGATGTTCCCGTCGATCACCGAGGACGAGGTGAAGACGGTGGCCGGGGCGATCAAGCAGTGTCTGGTCAAATAGACAAGCCGGATTCGATCATGAAGGAATGCGCGGACGTCAAGGATGGGAAAGTAGAGCCGATGGAGGGTGATGTGGCGGCCGAATCTCCCGGCCGCCAGTCATTATTGCGCGTGCTGTTATTGGCTGGCGTGCTGATCGGCGGCATGGCGGTTGTCTATTTTTCTCCGGTTCGCCAATGGATTCAGGACGTCCCCCGGGTCCGCCAGTCGATCATTTCGTTGGGCATCTGGGGTTATCCCATATGTGCGCTGGCGGTGGCAGTGCTGGTGAGTTGCGGGATTCCGCGTCTGGTCTTCTGTGCGGTTGGCGGGATGATCCTGGGTTTCTGGCCGGGTTTGATTGTCGTTCAGATAGGGACGATCTTCGGCTACTACTCGGTCTTCCTCTTCGTCCGCTGGGGCGGACGCGACTGGGTGATGCACCATTTCCCCAAACTGCGCAAATGGTCGGATCTGATTCATGAACAGGGAATCGTCGGCGTCATGCTGGCGCGGCAGTTGCCCATACATGGGACACTGATCAATCTGTGCCTGGGTCTGTCGCATGTGAAACATCGTCACTTTGTGATGGGCACTGCCATTGGCGTGATTCCCGAGGCTGTTCCATTCACGCTTGTGGGCGCCGGCCTGGTGAAAGGTTCCATGGCGGCGGCCGGGCGCTATCTGGCCATCGCCGCCATCACGCTGGGCCTGGTATGGGTCGCCTGCCGCTATGCCCTGCGGGTCATCCGCAAGAGCGGGGCCACTGCCGTCAACGCCGCTGAGCCCGAGGGGCAGGAATGAACCATGGTGGACGCTATCGTCTGTGGACTTTTCTGGTAATCCTCGCTGCGCTGGCCACCTACCTCGCGGGCGGCGGGAGCGTCCACCTCTGGGATCGCGATGAGGCCTGGTATGCCCAGTCGTCAAAGCAGATGGTCGAATCGGGCAACTGGGTCGTCACCTACTTTCTCGACCAGCCGCGGTTTTCCAAGCCAATATTCGTCTACTGGTGTCAGGCGCTGTGCATGAAGGTGCTCGGCCCGACCGAACGGGCCGCGCGGTTGCCGTCGGCCATCGCGATGACCATTACGCTGGCGATTCTCGCGGTGTCCATCGGCCGGACGCTGGGGGCTCGCCGCGCGTTCTATACGGTGCTGGTGTTCGCCAGCAGTGTGATGGTGATCGCGTCGGCGAAGATGTGCCTGACGGACAGCGTGCTGCTGACGTTCCTGACGACGGCGCAGTTGTGTCTGTTTGCGATTTACTGGCGGGGCCGAAGTAGGGCCAGCGTCATCGCTGGCCCCGACTGCGCGCGACCGTCCCCGCAATCCAGGCCAGCGATCACGCTGGCCCCACTTACGCCGGCGCCAGAAACGGTGTCGACGCCAGAAACGGTGTCGGGGTCCGTTTTCTCTGGCCCGCACATCGCGGCGTGGCTCCCGGTTGTCTTCTGGCTGGCCGTCGCCTTCGCTGGTTTGACCAAGGGGCCAATCGTTCTCGCCGTGCTGCTCGCTTCGCTGATCGCGCTGGCGTGTTTGGAAGTGGGGGGGCAATGGCGTTCTTTCGCAGCATGGAAGAGTGCTGTCCGCTGGTGGCGGGAACTTCGCCCGCTGCTTGGCATCCTCATCATCGCCGCCGTCGTCGCCCCGTGGCTCGTTGCCGCGTATTTCCGCGATCCAGTGCATGTCAAGAACATGTTCCTCGAGCCACTGCGACACACCACGAGCAATCAGGATGGCCAGTGGATACTGCCCGGCTATTACCTCGTCGCCATCTGGCCGACGTTCTTTCCATGGTGCGTTCTTCTGCCACCGGCGCTGTATCACGCATGGTGCCGCCGTCGCGCTGCTCACATCCGCTTTGTTCTTGCGATCGTCCTGGGCAACTGGTTGCTGGCCGAGGTCATGGTCACGAAATTGCCGCACTACCTGCTGCCGAGCTTCGCTGCGCTCGCATTTCTCACGGCCGATTGTCTGATACACGGCCTGCGCCGGCCGTTCGTTCGGTTCGTCATGCCCGGCACACTGCTCTGGGCGGTTGGCGCCGCAGGACTTGCCGCCGCGCCGCTCTTGCTTGACAGAATGTTCGAAGGACCGCCGACAATGGGCCTTCTGATGTTCTGTGTGGTCGCCTTTGCGTATATCGGTGTTGTCGCAACGCTGCTCGTTCGCGATCGTCTGTCTTCGGCCGCTTCCGCCATGGGGCTGGGCATGCTCCTGATCGCCCTTGTGCTCTACGCGGCCGTCCTTCCCGCCGCCTGGTATATGCGCTTGCCCATCAACATCGCACAACAACTTCGTCGCCTGGGCGCAACGCAGCGCGGCGACGTCATCATGACCGGTTACTTCGAGCCCAGTCTCGCCTTCTATCAGGGCGGGACGATTCGCGAGCGTCCGCGCGATTATCTGGCGCGGACGCCGCCCGCCGACTGGCCGCACTGGATCGTCACCACGCGGGAGATCGTTCAGGCCCTGGATCACGAGAAGGCGAAACATCTTCTCGCTCGCGGCGGTTGCCAGGGCCTGAACTACAACGCCGCCGCCAAATCCGACCTTTATTCGCGTGTCAGCACCACGCGCCCGGCCTACTCCACAATTGCCAGCCGCGACGGGAACGAATACAAATCACTTATCAGGATTGAAACCGTCTTGATCCTGGAGAAGATCGATCCATGAATCGCCCGTGTGCCGTATTTGCTACTGACCACGGACCACTGACTACGGACTAAAAATGTACCAACCGCTCCTGAGCATCTGCATTCCCGTCTACAACGAAGAAGAGAATGTCCCCCTGTTGCACCAGGCCATCATCGACGTGGTGGGCCCGGCCAACATTCCCACCGAGATCATTTTCGTGGATGACGGATCGAAGGATAAGTCATGGGACGCCATCCAATCTCTGGTGCAGAAGGATCCCCGGGTCCGCGGCGTGAAGTTCGCGTTTAACTGCGGCGAGACGGCCGCGTCGGATGCGGGCATGCGGCACGCTCGCGGCAAGTACGTCATGACCATGGATGCCGATCTCCAGAACGATCCCAAGGACATCCCCGCGTTCATCAAGGCCATCGAGCAACCCGGCGTCGACTGTGTCTGCGGCACGCGCGTGGCCACCCGATCGCAGGGGGACAACTTCATCCGCGTCGCCTCGTCGCGCACGGCCAACTGGGTGCGCAATGCGCTGTCGCAGGAGAATATCTCCGATGCCGGTTGCACTTATCGCTGCTTCAAGCGCGAGTGCGTTGACAAGCTGAAACTCTACCGGGGTCTGCACCGGTTCATTCCGACATTGCTGAAGATGGAAGGGTACACCATCGTTGAGGTCGCGGTCACGAACAATCCGCGCATTCACGGCGAGTCCAAGTACGGCGTGTGGAACCGGCTGTTCAAGAGTTTCCACGATCTGCTCGCCATCCGCTGGATGAAGACGAGGATCCTCGGCTACAAAGTGGCGACGGAGCTGGATCGGACGGAAGAGATCAGTGGATAGTCGATAGTTGCTGGTTGATAGTTGATAGTTGATGGTTGACGTTTGATGGTTGATATGTGGACTGGTTGAAATCTGGAATCTGAAATCTGAGATATCAAATTTGAAATTCCAAATTTGAAATTCCAAATTCGAGATTTTAAATTTGAGATTTCAAATTTCAAATCCGAAATCCTGATGTCCCGTTTTTCCCTTCTCATCCTCATTCTCTTCGGTTCCACGCTCCTCTTCGCGGGCCTTGGCCAGCGTACGCTTACACAACACGAGGTCTTCGCCGCGCAACCGGCGAAGGAAATGGTGCGATATGGGCACTGGATCGTGCCCATGTTCGCGGGCATTCCGCGGACGGCCAAGCCTCCCATGACGGGCTGGCTCATTGCCGCGGTTATGAAGGTGACGGGTTCGGACGCCGAATGGGTCGCGCGTTTCCCGGCCGCCGTCGCCGGGCTGGTTTCGACGGTGCTGATCGCCTGGGTCGCCGGCCGCGCCAGGGGCAATCTCATCGGGCTGGTCACGGGCCTCGTGCAACTGACCTCCGGCTTCACGCTCATGCAGGCCCGGCTGGCCGAGGCGGACATGATCGTCTGCGCGGCCGTGTCCGGAGCAATGACCTGTCTGGCGTTTGGCACGATTGAGGGCTGGCGGGGGGACAAACCCTGCGGCTGGCTTTCGCTGTGCTTCTACGCCTGCGGGGGCCTGGCTTTTCTGCTGAAGGGCGTGCCGTTGGCGTTCATCGGGTTCGCGGCCATTGCCTGGGCTCTGGCTCGCGGTGACCGGTTCATCGTTCGTTTTCTGCTTGATCCCATCGGCCTGACGCTCTTGCTGTTCTGTATCGTCGCCTGGCCGGTCGCGGCGTATGTAAGCTTTCCGCCCATCCTGCAGTCGTGGAAGTTCGAACTGTTCGGCACCGCCAGCGGCGCGCTGGGTCGGGATCCGATTTACACCTACCTGCTCACGATTCCCGCGGTGCTCATGCCGTGGTTCCCGCTGGCGCTGTTTGCGATGTTCGTCGCGGTCAAGGAAGTGTGGCCGGGGGTTCGGCCGTCCTCGGCCGCCGCTACAGTAGGGCCGACGCCCTCGTCGGCCTTCCCCGGTTGCGCGAAGGCGGCCGACG
>JANYKD010000500.1 GCA_025361735.1 Phycisphaerales bacterium | reverse complement strand
ACGCGGGGTTGCTCATGTTGGTGTGTCCATGCGATCGGACCGCGGGATAGTAGAGCCGGTGCCCTCACCGGCGTCTTCGGTCGGTACTGCCAGTCCCAGCCGGTGAGGGCACCGGCTCTACTTCCGATCCAGTTTCAGCGGCCGGTAAAGCTGGCCGGTCCACCACTCGCTGCCGGGCGTGATTCCAGCTTGCTTGATCCACACTTCCTGTGCCGACTTGGCCCGGTTGGCCATCGCGTAGAAGGGGATCGCCATGAACGGGTTGCCGTTGGCGGCCTTGCCGCGGATCACCGTAACGCCGCCAAGCAGGTCGCGCTCCACGGCGACCTGAAATGCGGGGTCGGCACCAAGTTCCAGATCCGTCCTGCCATCGTTGTCCAGCGATTCGATGCCGCAAATGATCGGCCCGCGTTGCAGGGCCACTTTGCCCGCACAGTCGTGGATGTTGGGATGAGCCTCGATTCGCTGAACGGGCATCTCCATGAGCAGTTCGACCGTGTCGCCACTTTTCCACTGCCGCTGGATGCAGATGTAGCCACGTTCGGTCAGCGGCATTGGCTCGACGAGTTGGCCGTTGATCGTCAGCTTGGCCGCGGGACACCACGCGGGCCGTCGCAGATTCAGGGCGATGGGCCGGGCGGCGTCGGTCTCGATCTTGACGCTGACGCGGCCGTCCCACGGATACTCTGTGGCAACATTGAGCTTCACCTCGCCTGCCTTAAGCGGCAGACTGGCGGAGCCGGCAATGTACAGGTTTACGTAGACGGCCGAGTCGCTGTACGCATACGCGTAGCGGCCAACCTGAAACAGCGTCCGCGACAGATTGGGCGGACAGCAGACCCAGGAGTTGTAGCGCGGGTTGTCGCGATCGCTCAGGGGATTGCCGTAGTAGCTGCTGACACCATCGAGGGAGATGCCGTGCAGGATGGCGTTGTAGAGCGTGCGCTCGAGCACGTCGGCCGATTCGGCCTGGCGCTCGAGCATGAACATGCGCTGGGCGAAGTCGGCCAGGCCACAGGCGGCACAGGATTCGTAGTAGCCATTGTTGGGCAGTTCATAGTCCTCGCCAAAAGCCTCGTGTTCCTTGCGCGGGCCGATGCTGCCGGTGATGGTCATGCGCCGCAGGGTCGTGCTGTCCCAGAAGCGATTGGCCGCCAGGCGATAGTCGGCGTCCCCGGTTTCGATGGCAACATCCGTTGCTCCCGTGGCAAAGAAAACCGCGCGAACCGCATGGCCCTCGAGTGTGCGCTGTTCGCGGAGAGGCTGGCCGTCCTGGAAGTAGGCACGCGGCGTGGGGCCGGCGGGTTTCACTTTGTTCCGGCCGCGCCACTCGATGAAGGCTCTGGCAAGTTCCAGATACCGCGGTTCCGGCACAACGCGGTAGAGCTCCACCAGCGCCATTTCCAGCTCGGCGTGCCCGCAGAATCCCGGCTGGCCGTTCTTGCCGAGGAAATGCTCGTACGCCTGATCGGCGGCCCGGGTGGCGATGTCCAGGAAACTGCGCTTGCCGGTGCTGGCGTGATACTCAATGGCCGCCTCGATCATGTGGCCCAGCACATACCCATCATGCGAACCATCGAGAAATGCCGGGTCCCATGGCGGCTTGCCGGAGTTGACGATGTATGCGTGCGCATAGCCATCGGGCCGCTGAGCCGCCCCGATCAGCGAGATGATCTCATCCATTCGCTTTTGCAGCACTGGATCCGGGTGCGTGCCGAGAGAATGCGCAACGGTCTCCATGAACTTATACAGATTGGCTTCGCCCCAGGTGCCGTTGAGATCGCCCTGCACGGGTTGCCCGGCGGCCTTCTGCAACGCCCGGATTTCACCGGCCACATATTGCCACGAATGCGGAATCGCCTTCTCTTGGTAGATCTTCAGCCTGGGTCCCCAGAATCCGCCGTCGATCTTCACATCCCTGGCCGCCGGCAACCGGATTCGTTCGCCCGCCGCGGGCTCGGCACATGGGGACTGCCACGCCGAAGCCAGACACACCAGGACGCACAGAGTCGCACGTACGACGGCCATGGTCTCTCTCCATTCATTGCAGGTACGCGATGCCGCCACTGCGGCCGGCATCAGTCCGTCTTACCGCGCTGCTCCTCCGCCAGCACATACTCGTCAATCGCCTCTTCGGCCCGCAGCAGCAACTCCGTCCCGGGCTTCAGATAGGGATCCTTGTCGAACGCCGCCGCGGTCGCCGTCTGCGAGGCAAGCAGCACGCAGATGGCGTAGGCCTCCTGCTTCTGTTCATCCGACAGCCCGGCATCCGAGAACTTGCCCACCACCGCGCGATACAGCATGTGCCCGGCCCAGCGCTGCATCTGCTGCGGCGTCAAGGCGGCCGTGCTGAACTGCCGTCGCATCTCGCGCCGGGCGGCCTCTTCTTCCTTCCTGGACTGGCCGTACGTTTTCTCGAGCTCCTTCACCCGATCGGCCTCGCCCGCGGCCCGGGCGGCTTCAAGATCCGCGCCGAGTTGCTTGTATCGTTTGCCCTCGAAAGTTGTCAGCCAGAGATCGTACGCGGCGGTGCGCTGTTTCCGCATCTCGTGGAACTTGTCCAGCTCCGGGGCGGATAGCGCCAGCACTTTCTCCATCTGTTGATAGTCATCGCCCCCGGCTTTGATCGCCTGGGCGATTGGTCCCGCCTTCTTCGCCTGCGCCGTGTCGGATGCCGTCGCCTGCCCCGGCACGTCCGACGGCGTGGTGCGGATGATGGCGACCTCGCCGCTGCTCTTGCGGACAAACTCATGCACCGCGCTATTCGCCAGTCCGTCGATGTATTTCACATGGACGGCCTCCTCGCGGATCTCCATGTGTACGAATCCATACAGTTTGCGTGAGAATGGCCCGCGGTCGTTGCGCCTCATGTCCTTCCGAGCTGCGCCGCCGCCGCCGGAAATGATGAATTCGGTCGGCCAGTCGGCAACCCTCAGATGTTCCAGGCAATGATCGTGGCCGCACAGGTAGAAGTCGACGTGGTGCTTGCGGAACAGCCCGCCCAGTTCCTGCTGCAGCGTTACACTGTCACCATGATCGCCGTTGCTGAACAACGGATGATGGCCGGCACAGAGGGTCCATTTTGCACGTGGCTTGGCCAGTTCGGCGTCGATCCACGCGAGCTGCCGTTCCCATTCCTGCTTCGACATGGCGGCGCGGTCGGTGTCGAGCATAAGGACCGTGACCAGTGGATTGACCTCCGGCAGATCAAGCCGGTACCACCGCGCGGGCATCTTCCAGCGCGAATCCGGATAGGCGGTGCCGTACGCCAGTTGCATCCGGACCTTGTTTCCATCATCGTGATTGCCGAGTGCCGCGTAGAACGGCACGGCGAGCGTCGAGGCATCGTACATATCCTCGAAAACCTTCTTCCAGTTTGCGTCGTTCACGCTCTTGAGGGAAACATAGAAGTTGTCGCCGGTGGTGAGCACCGCATTGAACGGAGTCGGCGAGCCGCCCACATAACTGGCGAGCGTCGCCGCGACCTGCTTTTGCCGATCGTTATTGGCGCCCCAATCGCCCATGACCACGAGGTTCACCTGATCTGCCGGACATGGCCGCGGCGTCCATTGCGCCACCGGACTTGGCCCGGACGGCCGGGTCGCCGCTGAGCTTTCCGCAACCGACTTCTCGAAAGCGGTGATGTTCTGAAGCGGGCCATCCGAACAGCCGCTCAACAAGGCCAGCACAATCAGCGCAAATCTCAGCGGACGCATTGACGACTCCTCTGCCAAAATGCCCTCATCATTCTCCGGGCTCGGAAACCAGGAAAACCGATCTCACCGCGCCGAGCTTCAATTGCACGCGCGTGATATCCATATCCTTTTCCCGCAGAGCCGTTGTTTCGCACGGGCCAATCTCCCCGGTGTGCGGATCCCACCGCCGCAGCGACCGGCGGCCCCGCAGCTTCACCGGCACTTCCACGGCACCGTCGGATGAGTTACCGAAGAAGTACACGTCCCGGCCATCGACGACCTTGTGCATGTACGACAGATTGCCGCCGGCTACCTTCAACTCGTTCTCAAAAGTTACATCATAGCCAGGCACCGCGTCATCCAGCGCGGCCTTCAGCGTAGCCGCCGTTGGCGAAGCGATGAACCGCGCCTTGCCACCGCCATCCTTCCCAAACATCGCCTCGACGAGCTTCCGCACCTCGGCGTCCTTGCCATACTCGGCCGATGTATCGGGCAATCGCGTGGTTGCGATCACCTTGCCACCCTGGTCGTGGAAGGCCTTGATCTTCTGCAGCACGCTGAGCCGGATCGTCCGCGAGCCGGGCATGATGAGCACCTTCCACTGCTCGGCGTTCACCTTGTTTTCCAGGCGCATCTCGCTCCCGGCGATCGCACACTTTTCCTCCAGCACCTCCGGATGGACAAACGTGTAGTCTCGCCGGAGTTCCAGAGCCAGGCGCTCGCCGACGTCCATGTAATCGGCTTCCGGTGGGATGACGCCGCCCTCGTAAGGCTTGCCCGGGCCGAAGTAGTACCCGCCCTGCAAGGTCGCGATCGGGTACAGCACCGCGATGTCGGCCACATGCCGCCCGCCCTGAAGCATCCGCTGCAGCCGGCCGATGTACTGGTTGTACGCCGGCAGTTCGCCCCCATAGCCCGCGCTCGCCGGCGACAGATCCGGCTGGAAGATGATCTTCTCCGGCAGATACCAGACCGCGTGCGGGACCATGCAGTTGATCCCCTTGGCGAACTGGTCCATGGCCTCCTTGTACAGGTTCGCGACGGGCATCTTGTTAATCCCGCCGTAGCACTCGGTCAGCACAAGCGGCCGGTCGTAGTTCTGCGCCGACGAGCTGACGATCTTGTAGGCTTTCGACGCCCGGCCATACTGGAACACCTGGTCGATGGCCGGGATGTCCTGGTATTTGAACGCCTTCATCAGGTCGCCGCAGAGGCCGACAGGGTTGACGATCTCCTCCTGGTCCACATGGCCCGTGAGTTTGATGCCGTGTTCGCGACACCAGTTGTTGAGCACTTTCGGAAAGCCCGTCGCATAAAGCTCGGCCCGGAAGCCGAGCAGCTCATTCCGGGCCGCCGCCGTTTCCGGGCCGATGTCCATCCACAGCGCCGGATAGTAGATCGCCGCGTCATACCCTTTTGTCTGGCGGAATTTCTCGTTGAAGTCTCCCGTCCAGGCCCGCCCGCCCTGCACCCAGTGAAACGTCGGCTCGTCATAGAACGCGCTGTCGATGGTCGTGCCGAAGTGTTTGGGGAATTTGTCGTAGTATGCCTGATAGGTCAGGCTGATGAACTTCTTCACGGCCTCGGGGTCGAGGTAGTCCACCAGCCCCCTCGCGCCATCGGGCACGCAGGTGAAGATCATGATCTTCCAGTTCCCGGCCGGGACATCCCACGCCAGCTTGCCGTCCTTCACGTGCGGTGTGAGATCCAGGCGCTTCCCGCTGGCCGCCTCCATCGCCACGGCCGCCATCAGTTTTCCAACGGGAACCCCCTGCTCGATTGCCTTCGGCCCGGCCACTTCCACCGCCTGCATGTCCAGCCGCTTGCTCAGCGCTTCGGGGAACTTCTTGGCCAGCAGTCCCCCGGCCGATCCGCTGGGAAACCAATATTCGTCGTACAAGCACAGTTTCATCCCCAGCGCGGCCGCCTTGTCCACGGCAACCTGATACTGATCAAGAAACTCCGGCGTCATGAATTCCGGCGTCATGCCGTGTGCGGGCAGGATGCCCACACCGTAGTAGCCGCGCTGCTGACAGGCCCCGAGCATCTGTCGCGTCTTGTCGGCATTGAGCGGGCCGTTCCAGAACCCGAGCGTTCACCCCGAGTTTGGGCCGCCGCTGCT
>JANYKD010000491.1 GCA_025361735.1 Phycisphaerales bacterium | reverse complement strand
GCAGTAGACAAGCCGTGGCACCCGGAATCTGGACAGTTGATCTTTCGCCGATCTCAAGCGAGCGGCGAAAGTGTTTCTTCGTGGGATCACCCCGCATTGCCCGCCGGCAGAGCGGCCGATTCGTTCATGCTGACGGCCGGCATCTCCTCCATAATCTCGGTGCCGTCGCACTGGGCCGCATCCCAGGGCGAGCCGCAGTGCTCGCACAGTTCGTGGGTCACCATACGCTGCTTTCCACAGGCGTGGCATTTGCGACGGGCGACGCCCTGATTCAGGCACAGCAGCAGCAAGACGCCCGCCCAGCCCAGGAACAGGCTGGCCGCCGCCCAGGCGATCCGTCGCCGGCGCGAGAAACCGTAGCGCATCCCGATCCACCAACTGGCCGCCGCCGCTGTGACAAGCGCCCCGGCCATCCACGTCAGGAACCCGCGGGTCCGGGGATCCTGGAAGAATGGAGTACTGCCGGATTGTTCCGAGAACGCCTCTTCGCCGGCCACCACGTATACAAACAGCGCTCCTCCGGCCGCCGTCGCCGGCGTTATCAGGAGACCGAATACGGCGGATGTTCCAGCGGGCTCCGGTTGCCGGGCCATGCTCGGAAGGGGGGGCAGTTCCAGCGCGCTCACCTGCTTCCCTTGGGCATCAAGTTGCCAAAGCCGTGGTGGTGAACCAGCCTGGTTCCCAATTCCCGGCCATCCATCCACCATCACGAGCCAGCCTCGCGCCTGAGGCATTTGCGCGACTTTCAGATATCGGCTGCCGCGCCACAGCGATTCAGGCAGCCGCACGAGCGGCTTGCCCGAAAACTCGTTGATGTATGCCGCCCGCTCAGTGATCGCCAGAATCGCGCCGACAAAGTCACTCTGGCCGTAGGTTCCCGTGCCCGTTATCTGGGCCTTGGCGATTCGTTCTCCCTCCGGTGCGGAAAAGAGCTTCTCCAGTTGCCGGCTCTTTCCGTTCAGTCGGTATGCCGCCGTGGGAAACACGATCAGGTTTGGAGACGATCGTTCCGCGGCGTCGGCGAATGGCTGGGCCAGCCCGTGTCGCGCGTCCACAAAGCCGTTCGCTCCCAGCGTTCCCAGCCGTTTCCGCAGTCGCGCATCATACGCTTCAATTCGTCGTGACACGTTGTCAAACACCCAGTCCTCATTCGAGTCATATACTACGCAGGGGCTGTAGTAGCGCAGCGGGCTGCGATAGTGCTCCTGCAGATAGCGATCCCATCGTTTGAGCGGCGGCAGTTGTATCCAGGTGAATTGCGCCAGCCGATCCGCATACTGCTTGTCGTCCCGCGTCACCTGCTTGCTGCCCGGCAATGGTTGGCCCTGCGCATCTGTCACCTCGGACGACACCAGTCCCGCGCGGCTGTAGATGTCCGTCACGCGATACACGCGTCCATCCTGATCGACGTCGTAGCGGACAATAGGGAACACACCGGTCGCCGGTTGGCTTAGCGGCTCAACTACAAACGTCATCAGGAACGCCGCGGCGAGCAACATCATTGGAGCCAGCGCCGCATGGACACAGAACCCGAGCCCGGCTTTGCCCAGTTGTGGCGTGGAAGCATCCTGGCCGCCGGCCACAAACACACCCCATGCGGCCGCCGCCGCGATCGCCAGCGTCACCAGCACCGCGCCCGCCGCCGGAAGGAAATCGGGAAATAGATATGTTACCGCCGACGCCAGCAATCCCCCGGCCACCGGCAGGACCCGGCTCCCATACCACCTGGCTCCGCGAACACCGATCGCCATGCCGCAAAACACATACGCGGTCCCCGCCAGCAGATCGGCCAGATTCCCCAGCCCCATGCTCCAGGCAAACGGGGTCGACCGCCGGTTTGGGTTCGATTCCCACCACAGCGACGCCGCCAGCGGGATGCCGGCCGCCAGCCACAACAGCACGATCGCCGCCAGCGCCTTGCCCGCGAACAAGCGGTTTCGCGTGGTCGGCCGATGAATCAGGAATCCCCACGCATCGCGCCGCGCCTCGAACATCGTCGCCATCAATCCCAGCAGCAGTCCCCCGGCCGCACAGCCGATCGAACTTGTCGCGTTGGCGGCGGCCGACAACATATAGCTGTTGAACCGATACACGAGGCGATTACCAATCCCATATCTGGCGAGCACGATCGCGGCCGCCATCGCCAGAAGAATCAGCGCCGCCCACTTCGCCAATTCGCGCAGGTCTTTGCGGAACATCGCCAGCATCACACACCCTGCCTTTCCAGATTCCGCATCAGCGAATCCTGAAAGAAACTCTTTTCCCCGCGCTCGCCCATGTACGCGATCAGGGCATCCTCGAGGCTCAGCGGTGATTCCTGCACGCTTTGCGCCCCCAGCGTGGCCAGCACCTGCTGTGTCGCTTCGTCCACATTGGCGATGGTCAGCCGGGTTTCGCGATCGGCGCGGAACGCTTGCAGCAGGCCGGGAATCCGTGGAAGTTCCGGTGGCATTCCGGGATACTTCAGGACATATTGCCGCACACGCTGGCGGAAGGTCTCCATCGGACACTGCGCCCGCAGCACGCTGTAATCGAGGATGGCCACGCAGTCGGCCACGCGCTCGACGTCGGCCAGCATGTGCGACGAGAAGAACACCGTGCGTCCCTGCCCGCGCGTCACATAGAGCATCGATTCCAGGAGCGACCGGCGGGCGACCGGGTCCAGGCCCAGGGCGGGATCGTCGAGGATGAGCAGTTCCGGCTCGGGCGCCAGGGCAAGCGCCAGCGACAAACCCGCCCGTTCGCCGCGCGACAACTCCGATGCCCTGGTCCGGGCATCCACGCGGAAATGGGAAATGACCGCGTCAAACACCTTGTGATTCCAAGGCCCGCCAAACCGCGAGGCGAACGCGGCCGCTTCGCTCACGCGCATCCAGCGGTACACCGGATGACTTTCCGCGATATAACCGATCCGCGCCATCACCTGCGGCGACAGGCGGCGGCTGTCCTGGCCAAGGATCCGGGCCTCGCCGCGTGTGGCATCGAGAAGCCCCAGCAACATGCGGATGGTCGTCGTCTTCCCGGAGCCGTTGCGGCCGAGGAACGCGAACACCGACCCGCGCGGCACGCGCAGGTCCAGTTCATACACCGCGCACTTGTTCCCGAAGTAGCGGGTCAGACCGCGCGTCTGGATCACATAGTCATTCATGATGATGACCTCCCTCAACCAATGTCCCCGCCGCCAGACTGTCCAGCTTCTCCTGGACCACCTGCCGGATCTCCTCGGGGGCGAACCCGAGATGCACCGCCTGGCTGACAAACGTGTTGAGCGCTCCCTCGATCCGCCGCAGGCGCTCGGTGCGGGTGTAGACCGGCCGCCGCTGGGCGACGAAGACGCCCCGGCCGCGCTGGGTCTCCAGGACGCCGTCCCGCACAAGATCGGTGTAGGTTCTGGCGATGGTGTTGGGATTGACCAGCAGCCGCTCGGCCAGTGCCCGCACGCTGGGCATCTGCTCGCCGGCCGCCAGTTCCCCGCGGGCCAGGGCCTGGCAGATCTGATCGATGATCTGCCGGTAAATCGGGACCGCGCTGCCCGTGACGATGGATAATTCAAGTGCCATGATAAACTGTACTAGTCGAACTAATACAGTAGATACATCGGTAATTCGTTGGTGTCAAGCGAAATCTTGAAAAGATTATTCCGCTTGCAATCCGCCTTGGGTCGTGGAGAATGACACTTGGTGTCTGGTTCTGGACCGATAACCATGCGATCAATCGAGTATCAATATTGATTGATCGGCGGCCAACGGATTGGCCGATAACCGAGAACACCGCTGCCGCAGCTTTTTCGCCGCGGTGGTGCAACGGGCAGGCTTAAGGATGGGCCTATGGATAGCTTTCTAATTCACGGCGGGACTCGTCTCAAAGGCAAAATCGAGATTTCCGGCAGCAAGAACTCCTCGCTGCCGCTGATGGCCGCTTGCCTCATGACTGACGAGAAGACCACGCTTCGCGGCGTGCCCCGTCTTTCCGACATCGATTGCATGATCAGGCTGCTGACGGAACTGGGTTGCCAGATTCAGCGGCATGACAGCTCCAACTCCTCGACCGGCGGACCGCCATTGGATGGCCCGCTCGATATCCAGGTCACCAAAGAGGTGAATAACGAGGCACCCTACAAGATCGTCAAGGAAATGCGGGCTTCCATCTGCGTCCTGGGCCCGCTGCTGGCCAAGCGCAGGCAAGCCATCGTCTCCATGCCCGGCGGCTGCGCCATCGGCGACCGTCCCATCGATCTGCATATTCGCGGCCTGCGCAAGCTCGGCGTCGAATTCCGCTGGGAAAAGGGCAAGATTATCGGCGAATATGCCGGCCGCCTGAAGGGCTGCCGCATGTATCTCGGTGGCGCCATGGGGCCGACCGTCCTTGGCACAATCAATGTGATGTGCGCGGCCGCGCTGGCAGAGGGCGAAACCGTGCTCGTGGGCGCTGCCTGCGAGCCGGAAGTCATCGATTGCGCCAACCTGCTCAACAAAATGGGCGCCCGCATCAGTGGACAGGGAACCCCCGAAATTCGCATCGAGGGCGTTGATCACCTGGCCGGCGTCGAACACCGGGTCATCCCGGATCGCATCGAATGCGGTACGTTCATCCTGGCGGCCGCCATGACCAACGGCGAGCTCGAGCTGCGCAACTGCAATCTCGACCACCTGATCGCCGTGCATGACATGCTCGAGGACATCGGCATCCGCATCGAACGCGAGAACGACACGATTTTTGTCTCCAGCAACCGCCGCCTGAACCCCATCGAAGTAACCACCCAGCCCTATCCGGGCTTCCCAACCGACCTTCAGGCCCAGCTTATGGGACTCGTCTGTCTGGCCGACGGCATGAGCGTCATCACCGAACGCATCTTCCCCGATCGATTCCTGCACGTGGGCGAACTCAATCGCCTGGGCGCCCGCATTCGCAAGGACAGCTCCACTGCCGTGATCCAGGGAGTCAAGGAACTCTCCGGGGCGCGGGTCATGGCGAGCGATCTGCGGGCATCGGCCGCGCTGGTGCTGGCCGGCTTGGTCGCCAAGGGAAAAACGATCATCGACCGTGTGTACCACATCGACCGTGGCTACGAGAAGATTGAGCAGAAGCTCAACGCGGTCGGAGCTCACATCGAGCGGTTGGAAGAAAAGGATATCAAGGATCTCTAAGCGGCGCGGAAACGCAGACGGAAACCAAGCGGGCCGGAAACAGCGATTGTTTCCGGCCCGCTCGGTTCATTAATAGCCCACGATGTTGTCACGTACGGATCGTGTGCCCTTCACTCAAACACCCTCTCCAACAGCCGGTCGATCGCGATCGAAAGCTTGAAGGAATCCTCGTACGTGCCCAGGCGGATCCGCCGGCGAATGTCGCGGATCTTTGCGTAGCGCACATCCTCTCCGGCACGGAGCCGGGATACGAATGTTTTCGGTATTTCCAGCATAATGCTCCGGTTCGCTTGAACTGTCACGGGACACCCGACCTTTCTCAGGTGTAACACGGCTCCAACTCGTCCAATCGCCGCCGAAGCTGCTCGACGACTTCTCGGTAGAGCTGGAACTCGACCTGGGGCGGGATCTCGTCGATCCCGCGTACGCTCCCGACCAACAGCGCCTCCAGTATCTCCGCAATCCGCGGCACGCGCCAGACATGTGTTTCCCCGGCCTGCGGGAAATCACTCGACCAGTTCAGCGTGACCCGGAATCCCGAACCGCCGGTGCGATACTCCGACCAGCCGTCGAGTCGTTCCCGACGATTGGGCCTGAGCATTTGCAGGACCGCTCTCACGTCTTCCTCGAACAACTGTTCCTCCATCCAGCGATCCGCGCTGGAAGCCCCGACATCTGCAATGCCTTTCATGGCCAGTATCTCCTAGTTCGCTGCGCCGCATGCACAAGCCGGCGAGCTTGTTCCGACCGCGTACCCTCGATACCCTGACTGTCTTTCGCGTGGATATTGGGTTGTAATCCAGCGAAGGCGATTCTACTATCGACCGATCCTTAGCCGAATCTTCAGAATAAACAAACGAGACTATCCACAAAAAGTTACGAGAGACCGCAATGCCTGCTTACTTTAATCTACCAATTAGTCCTTTGATCAAAATCTCCGCAAAATCAGCGGAAAACGAGCAGGAGAATTGGCATGTCCCTGCTGTTCCGGAGTACCCCTTTATGAACGTAAGTCGCGCAATCGCGCTGTCGACTGAGCGGTTGTCCACTACTTTCCCACAGGAAATCCCCCGATCCGCCGCCGCCGGCGAAGGTTCTTCTGCGACAATGGAAAAGCTGGGGTATATGGATAATCTCAGCATGGATGCACTGTCATGACGCAAGCAATAACATCACAAAGACATAGACTTGTCACATTAATGACGGTTGAGTTTCTGGCTTCGGTTGCCGGCACCTTCATGGCTGTCGGCCTGCCGTTCTACACTACGCATATTTTTCACTGGGGACTACGCGGAAATTCACTGATGGCCGTCATGCAGGGCGCTGTCTACACGGTGGCATCATTGAATGCCAACAAGGTCCAGTCAAAAGCGGGGCGGATCACTGTCCTCCGCGCGCTCTACTCGACGATGTGCGCGGCGGCCGTCCTGGCCTTCTTCTTCCCGCATGTCGGCTTGGTAATCGTCGCCGCCCTGGCCTACGGAATCTGCGCTGGATTCTGCTGGCCGATGCTCGAGAGCCTCATCGCCGGCACCGCCAGCGGCGAAGTACTCTCCCGCCGGCTCGGCATCTACAACGTCGTCTGGTCGAGCGCGGGTGTTGTATTGATGGTCGGCGTCGGTGCCGTCATCGAACACTGGGCGCCGGGAGTCTGGCTCATTATCGCCATCTCTCACGCAGTGTCGGTGTTGCTGCTCGTTTTGTTTCACAATCTGGAGGAAATGGCGTCGCCCACCCAGATTGCCAGCGATCATCTCGCCGTCGAGGCCGAACTGCTGCACCACAAGCGCCTGGCGATGTGGCTCTCCCGGATCACGCTGCCGGCGACGTACATGGTGATGATCGCCCTGGCCGCCATGCTTCCGACCCTGCCCGCCGTCAGGCAGTTGCGGCCAACCGTCGCCACGCTGATGGGCGCCACCTGGATGGCCGTGCGCGTCGTCGCGTTCGCCTTGCTGGGCTTCACCGTCTGGTGGCACGCGCGGCCGCGCATGCTGCTCTGGGGGACCGCCCTGATGCTCGTCTCGTTCCTGGCCGCGATCATCCCCGCGTCGCTCGGCACCGGCACGTTCGCGCTGACCAGCCTGGTCCTCTGGCAGATCGGCCTGGGGTTCTCATTTGGCTACATCTATAGTGCCAGTTTGTACTTCGGGATGGCGCTGAGTGAAGGCAGCACGGAACACGGCGGTTATCATGAAGCCCTGATCGGCCTGGGCGCCATCCTCGGTCCGGGAAGCTGCTCGCTGGCCGCCTGGATCCGCCCCGGCGAACCTCTTGCCCCGGCCGCCGCCGTGGGCACCGCCATACTCCTCAGCCTGGCCGTCGCCGTGGTCGCCGCCCTGCGCGCGGAGCGGCCCGGCAGCCCCGAGCGCTGATTGCGGGCTTGTCCATGAAGTCGTCTTGAGCCATGACGCGATGTGGTGATGAGAGCGGGGTTCTTTGCGACGGTTCGGCGTTGCGAGATAGCGTGCTCTGCCTGCATGGTATTCTTGCGAGACGTGGTCGGTGAACCGACCACGCTGGAGAGCGGCGCGTGAGGTGGGTGTGGGGAATACTGCTGTCGTCTCGATCAGGCTTAAGCGTCGTCACGCCCTGTGTTAGGGGGTCCGATGAGGGCGTCGGCGCTGCTTTGGTCCGTAAACCCCGCTGCCATCCTGGGTTGCCTTCGACCCCATAATCGAGTGTTGCGCGCGGGTGTTGCGCGCGCGAAAGAATTTCGATTTTTGTAAAGCGCACCCCCACAGCGTGGAACCGCATTTTGCGCTGCGCGCTGTTGCGCGCCGGACGCGCCGGGCGCGCAGCGCGGCGGGTAATACGGAGGGACAACGTAAAACGCATAACGAAAGGTTCAACATGTCCTGGCAACTCAAATCACTCAATACGCCAAACCTCACGGAGCAGAATCTCTCGGCCGCACTGGCGCGGCTGGCTTCGGTGGATCGGCCGCGGCTGGGACGGCTGTGGGCCTATTACAAGAACCCCAGCCGCGTGGATTGCGGCAACAGCGACCGGCCGTATCGGCAGGCGCAGGAATGGGGACTGCCGGCGCGAATCACCGGGATGCGCGCGGGCAGCGAGCCGTTTGCCGGAGAACGAAACGGGGACATTCAACGCAAAGAGATCGTCATCGAGAACGACATCGCCTGGCGCGTGGACGCCATGGTCGATTACCTGTTCGGAAAACCACTGGTCATCCGCTCGTCGGCCGCTGACCCCGACCGTCGCAATACGATCGATCGCCTGATCCAGGCCATCCTTGCACACAATGGCGGCATCCTGTTCCTGCAGCAGTTGGCGCTGCTCGGCGCTGTACACGGCTTTGTCGATGTGCTTGTGAAGCTCGACCCGTCCGCACGCGCCGAAGCACCCGGCAAGGGTGCGGCGGTTTCGCCGAAACCGCCGCTCGGGGCGTGCGACGGACCGCCCGGCGAGCGGTCCCTGCCACGTTCCGGACGGCTCGGCGAGCCGTCCCGACCCAATTTTCCGGCCGCCCACCCGGGTCAGCGGCACGACGAGCGGAGCCCGGTTACACCATCGCTCGGCCGAGCGCCTCTTGCAGCATCCCACCAAGTCTCGGCCGACATTCCTGCAAACGATCAAAGTCCGATCGCTTCGCAGGCACATCCCATCGGTTCGGCAGGAGCGGCAGCGGCCGCGACGGAGGCGGAGAACACGACTCCGCCAGGCCAGGACGCGCCAACGCCGGCGAGTCCCGGAACTGTGGAAGATCCGACGGACACGGGCGCGGCCACACAGCCGCTCGAGTCGCTGATTCAGCAACTCGCCCGCATGATCCGTTTCGAGATCGTCCAGCCGTCGCGAGCCCTGCCGCTTCTTTCGCCGGCCGACTGCCGGATTGTGGATGCGTATGTGCAGTCATATGACATTCCGGCGCCGGCGCCGAAACCGCCGCAGGCAGCGGAGCCGCAGACGTGGATCCAGCGATTCCTCCGATCGGCCGAGACGCTGCTGGCGCCGGTGGCGGCGAGGCAGTCGATCGATGTGATCGAGATCATCGCGCCCAGCGTCTGGCAACGGTATGAAGATGGCCGGCTGGTGCGGCAGGGCGAGAATTCGCTGGGCGAGATTCCCCTGGTGCATATCCAGAACATGGCGGCGCCGTTTGAGTACTCCGGCGGCAGCGATGTCGAGCCGCTGATGCCGTTGCAGGATGAGTTGAACACCCGGCTGTGCGACCGGGCACACCGGATCGCGCTGCAGTCGTTCAAGATGTACCTGGCGAAGGGGATCGAGAATTTCCGCGACATGCCGGTATCGCCGGGGCGGATGTGGTCGACCGACAACGAGCAGGCCGAAGTGCAGGAGTTTGGCGGCGACGCCAGTGCGCCGTCGGAGAGCCAGCACATCGGCGATGTTCGCGAGGCGCTGGACAAGGTGTCGGGCGTGTCGCCGGTGGCGGCCGGGGCGATCAAGAACCGGATCGGCAATCTGACAAGCGCGGCGGCGCTGCGGATCACGCTGATCTCGCTGCTGTCGCGAACCGACCGGAAACGCACGACGTATGGCGCCGGCATCGCGCGGATGATCGAGCTGGCGTTGCGCTGGCTGGACCTGCTGGGCGTGTTCCCCACGACGCCCGACGAGCGGGCGATCGAGATCCACTGGCCCAGCCCGCTGCCGGATAACGAAGGTGAGAAACTGGCGGAGGCGGAGATCAAGCTCCGCGTGGGGGTGACGAGGGAAGTGGTGCTGAGGGAGTTGGGGTATTGATGGCGGGGGTGGTCGGTGATCGGTCATCGGTGACCGGTGATCGGTGGACAGTTAAACCGATGACCGATCACGGGTCACCGATGACCGATCACCATCGCCCCCTCCATTACACACAAAGGCCACAATGGTGTTCTGAAGCACACCCTACATGAAAGGAGATACATCATGCCTGATTCCAGTCCTTCACCCGTGCAATCGCCGCCGCCGGCGGAGCAGCCGGCGAGACAGGATCCGCCGCCAGGACCGGCCGAGAGGTTGTGCGAATTGGCGCGGGATTTCCTCCGCACGCGTGATCGGCGATTGCTTTACGAGTACCTGCGGCTGCGAAGTTCGCGTTGATCTCGGAAGTTGCCAGTTGTTAGTTGCCAGTAAGAGTCGGTGACCGCAGGTTGTGGGTGAACACGCCACGACCATCGATAACCACAATGGTGTGCTGAAGCACACCCTACCGCCTTTTTCCTTCTTCCTTTTACCTTTTACCTTGGAAAGGTTCCTTATGCCCTTTACCGGAAAAACTACGTACACGGCCGGAGCGTCTCTGCCTGAGATCGCCGAGGATATCTCTGATCTGGTCGCTCTCAACGCGGCCACCGAGACCCCGCTGCTCGATGCCATCGGCGACGCGTCGCGACAGGCACAGTCCACCGTCCACGAGTGGCTGGAAGACGGACTGCTGCCCAACCTCGACGCGGTGGCCGACACGAGCATCACCAACCCGCTCACGGAGACCGCGTTCGACGTGGCGCATATCGAACGGTTCCGCGGCGGCGATCAGATCAAACTGGGCACGTCGGGCGAGATCATGCTGGTGACGGCCGTCGGCGGATCGGGGAGCACGATCACGGTGCAGCGCGGCTATGGCGGGACCACGCCGCAAGCCATCAGCAACGGCGCGGCCATCCACATCCTCGGCAACGCGGCGCTCGAGGGCGATGACGCGGCACAGGCGCGCTTCACAGCGCGGGTTCGCAGGACCAACTACACGCAGATCTTCTCGGCGTCGGCCGAGGTGAGCGGCTCGCAACTGGCGGTGCGGAACATCGGCGTGCCGCACGAGCTGAACTATCAGAAGCAGCAGCGGACGCGCGAGCTGTTGCGGGATCTGGAGAACACGGTGATCAACGGTGTGGCGCCGGTGTCCAATCCGCAGGGATCGGCGGCCGTCCGCAGGACCATGCGCGGGATTCTCTCATTCATCAGCACGAACAGCTTCAGGCCGGGCGTGGGCGATTTCCCGTCGGATGCGGTGATCGCCGAGGGCGGGGTCAATTACGCGCTGCGGTCGATCTGGCAAAATGGCAACGCCCAGGCCGACATCATCCTCGTGAACGCGGGGCAGAAGCGGGCGATCAACTCGCTGCTGTTCCCGATGCGAAGGTTCTCCGGGCAGGACGATCGCTATCGTTCGCTCGTCAATCTCTATGAGACGGACTTCGGCGTGTGTCGCATCGTGCTGAGCCGCTGGGTGCCGGCGGGGACGATCGTGTTCCTGGACAGCTCGCGCATCGAAGTGCTGCCGCTGGCCGGACGGAGCTTCCAGTACCGGCCGCTGGCCGCGACCGGCGATCGGGAATCAGGGCAGGTGATCGGCGAGTACACGCTGGAGCTGCGGAACGAGAACGCGCACGCGGTGATCTCGGGGCTGACTGAGATGTAGCCGGCTGCTGCGCACAGGCGTGGTGCCTGTGCCAATGACGAAACCCGAAACCCGAAATCCGAATGAAGCTCGAATGACGAATGCCAAAAAAGTTCCGGTTGCTTCTCAATTGGTCGTGGTGTTTCGGATTTGATTCGTCATTCGAGTTTCGGATTTCGGGTTTGTTTACTCTCCTCACGGGGTCCTCCCATGCAACTTTGCACAGACATCGATCTTCTCGCCTTCGAGCCGTGGTTGTTTCGCGATGCGGCGTTTGCGGCGCAGGTTCTGTCCAGCGGCAACGGCAACCTCGACGGCACGAGTTTCGTCCGTACGGGCGGGTCATTTGTTGATGACCACGTCGGGGCCGATTGCGTCATCACGCTGACGGGTGATCTGACTGGGTGCTATCCGATCGTAGCGGCCGTCAACGCGACCAGCCTGGTGGTCAGCACGCTGTACGAAGGCTTGTTTCCCGACATTGGCGAGCCGGTGGCGTCGGACGTCGGGAGCGGCAGCAATCTCAGTTTCGTCGTGCGGACGTTTGCGCCGCAGCGGCGGATCGTGTCGCAGGTGATCCTGGGCGCGGCCGGTGTCGGCGGAGACGACCCGAGCGTGTCGGCCGGGAATATGCTGGTGACGCCGGCGATCCGCCACGCGGCGGCACTGGGCACGCTGCAACTGATCTACAGCGCCCTGGCGGCCGCGTCGGACAACCCAGCCGAACTGTCGTTGCGGGCGGACTACTACGAGCGGCAATATCGCCGGGCGCTGTCGCGACTGAGGGTGCAGTTTGACACCAATGGTGACGGGGTCGCCGATGTCTGCAAGCCGCTGAATATCGTCAATCTCGTTCGCGAGTAAATCCATTCGTTAAACACGAAGGCACGAAGACACGAAGCGATGTCTGGTAGATCAAGGTGATAACCCAAGTATGGCTCTTTGGATCAATGACTTACCAACTTGTTCCCCGACTCCGAGAACCGCTTCGTGTCTTCGTGCCTTCGTGTTTAACTCTTTCTTCCCTTGGAGACACCATGAAACCGATTCAACAGATTCTCATTTTCATCACCGTAACCATCCTCGCGGCTTTCCTTGTATCCGGGTGCACCGACACCGCACTGCTGCGGTGGCAGCAGACGCGCGACGGGCTCAAGCGTGAACTGACGGCGACCACGCAGCAGATTTCGACACTGCAGAAGGAGGTGGATGCCCTGCCGGCCGGGCCGATGCGCGAAAAGATCAAGACGACGCTGGCGAAGGCCGAGGCGCTGGCGCCGGAGCTTGCGGGGAAGATCGATCATCTGGATCAGATGATCGTGGCCGCCCGGACGGGCGATGCGTCGCAGGTGGGTGCGAGCCTGGGCGGGCTGTTGGCGGGAGTGCCGGTGGTCGGGCCCTATGCGGGAGTCATCGGCGTGGTGGCCGGGCTGGTGTGGGGAGCGTATCAGCGCGTGAAGCGGGCCAGGGAAGTGGACGATGCGCTGGGCGCGGCCGATGAATTGCGCGGACACCTGAAGAACGTCGTCAGCAGCATCGAAGCGGCCGGGCCGGAATGGTCGGAGCAGGATAAGGCGGCCGTCCGGGCGATCCAGGGCGAGGCGACGACGAAGGTCGTGGAGGGGATCAAGAGTGATCAGTAATCGGTGATCGGTCATCGGTCATCGGTGAACACTCAGTAGTGAAGAGAAGACGTGATGCGGAGCTCGGCTCTGTGTCACGTTTCTTGTTTTCGGAGGCCCGCGTGCAATCAGTTTTGGGGCGAGAGAAGCTCTTGCGGGAGCGGGGGCGTGGCGCCGGGTTGGGTGCAGACGTAGGCGGCGATGTCCGTGGCGCGGCGGTGGATTTCTTCGAGGCTGTGGCCGGCGAGGAAGCCCATGACCAGGGCGGCGGTGAATGAGTCGCCGGCGCCGACGGTGTCGACAACTTTCACGATCGGAGCGCGTGCGAAGCTGTGGTGGCCGGGGGCGTAGAGGTGACTGCCGGCGGCGCCGTGGGTCACGGCCACGAGCTTGAGCGCAAATCGGGAGAGAAGTTCGCGGGCGGCGGACTTTTCGTCGTCGCCGAGGGAAAGCATTTTGGCGACGATGGGCATTTCCTCGTGGTTGAGCTTGAAGATGTTCGAGCGGGCCAGCAGATCGGGAACGACCGAGAGGTCGGCCGTCTTGCGGATGTTGATGTCCAGCACGCGCAGGCAGTCCGGCGCGGTCTCGCCGAGAAATGCCATGGTGGTGGCGCGCGTCCCGGGCGAGCGCTGCGCAAGGGTTCCGAAACAGACGGCGGCGGCGGAGCGAGCGAGCTCGGCCAGTTGCGGCGACCACGGGACGAAATCCCAGGCGACGTTGCGGTGGATTTCGTAGGTGGGCACGCCGGCGGCATCGACCTGCACGCTGACGGTGCCGGTCGGATGCGTGGGGTCGATTGCGACAGGCCAGCGGTCGACGCGCAGGGCATCGAGCCGGGAAAGGATCTCGTGGCCGAGCGGATCGTCGCCGACAGCGCTAACGACGGCCGCCCGCGCTCCCTGCGCGCCGGCGTGATAAGCGAAATTGGCGGGCGCGCCGCCGAGCTGTTTGCCGGCCGGGAGCAGGTCCCAGAGGATTTCGCCGAGGCCGACAACGACGGGCTTGGTAGAGTTCATGGCGGGGCATTCTCGCCGGGGTGACGCGGAGGTTGCAAGAGGCTCATTTCTTGCGCAGGGACACCCGGGAGATCGCCAGGCCGGGAGACTCGATCACTAGGCGCAAGTCGGCGCTGCGGTTCTGGGAATTCAGCAGCCGGGCATCGGGCAGCGCGAAGCGGGCGGTCTTCCAAGTCTTGCTGCCGTCGATGGCTACGGAGTCCGGACTGTGGGTGTAGGCACCGCTGAACGGGGCGGCGGGGTCGCTGCCGTCGAATTCCACGGAGAGCCGGCCGGGCGCGACGGCGTAGTAATCCACCTCCAGAATCAGTTGCATCGGCGCAGCGCTCTTGAAGCTGTCATCGACGGTGAAGTACATGTAGCTGTTGACTGCTTTGGATGCGGCGAGCACGCAGGCCTCCCGGCCGGCGACGCTTTGGGGCGCGGTCAGGCCGTCCTCGTTCTCCACCGGCGTCAGGCCGGCGGGCTGGTTCTTCTCGCCGAGTTGGACGGTCACCTGCGGCGCATCGCTGTAGCCGCCCTTGGGCCAGGGCGGCGTAAAGCCCTGTTTGAAGAGAGCGGCGTATTTGCGCGTGAGGTCGAGGTACTGCCGGCCGGACTCGCGCGATTCGGCGATGTCGGTGCCTTCGTGGAACTCGTTCCAGGTCTCGATCATGACGAACTTCGACGGGCGGCGGAGCAATTTCAGCCAGTTCTCTTCGTAAAACTTGCCGTTGCGGCGATCGACGATAAGTGGGGTTCGGCCAGGCACGGCGGAGTGGTCGTAGCCTGGGCCGATGGAGGCGACGCCGGGGTTTTTCAGGCCCAGCGCGCCGCCCCAGGCGACGGTGTCGTCGGCCTTGACCTGCCAGGAGACTTCGCGGGCGATCCAGGGCACGCGGCCGGCGAACTCGGTGGCAAAGCGCTGGCGGGTGTGGTCGATGACCGACTGGTCGTGCTTCTTCGCGAAGGCCGCGGAATAGAGCAGGACGATGGGTTTGCCGTCGATCATGGCCCAGTGCTTGGGCGGGATCATGGAGAAGAAATCGCGGACGGTGGCATAGAACCACTCGCGGCCATAGTCGGTGGTGCAGTCGACATGAACATGCCAACTGTTGAATTGCAGCGTGCTGGTGTCGTAGAAGAGGCCGATGCGCGGCGGGTTCTTGCCTTCGCGAAGAAGTTGTTCGCGGGCCTGCACGAGCGGCGGCAGGCCGGCGTAGCTCCAGTGGGCGCCATCGTGTTCGGATGGGGCACCCCAGAAAACCGGCAGGACAACGTCGATGCCGGCGTAGGTCATGTCCTCAAGCTGGCGGCGGTGCCAGGCGACGGATTTAAAGGAGAAGTCGTCGAGCGTGGCCGGGTGGTTGGTGAGGGCGTCGGTGCCATCGCCGTTGACGAGGTGGCTTCGTGTGTGGCTGTCGTACCAGTAGAAGTAGTAGGTACCGATAATACGGTCCTGGGGCCTAAACGAGGGCACACCGGCGAAATCCTCGGCCTTGAGGTTGATGTGAGGGCCAAACGCCGGGGGAATCGGACGGATCGCGGGCTCGGCCGCACGCACGCACGGACCGGGGAGAATGATACAGATAAGTATAAGTGTTGGCAGCGGCAGACGCGACATGGCGACTCCTTGGCTGGGCCGCCCGGCGTGGCAATTTTTTCGGGAGCTCATCAAGTAGCACAGGCGTCTCGCCTGTGTCAAAGTGTTCGGACACAGCCGAG
>JANYKD010000442.1 GCA_025361735.1 Phycisphaerales bacterium | reverse complement strand
CGAAAACAGTGATTTTGGCCGAACAATCGCATCATTATGCGATTTTAGTTTCAGCGCGAAAAAAGTGGCGCAAAACGCTGGGAAATCAGAGGAATTGTGCGCTTTCAAGGCCAAGACAGTTTGCGGCGTAGCGTGGCATGGCATGCGGCACATGAATATCAACTGCCGCTACGTTGAAGCCCAGCTTGTCGGGGCCGCCGTGTACCAGCGCCTGGGGATTCAGGTGCCCGATGCCTCGGACATTCAGGTGCGCATCAACGGCACCAATCTCGCCCAATCGGGCAACTACCAATGGGGCAGCTATGTGCTGTTGGAGGACCCCGACAGCGATTGGGCCGGCAATCATTTCCCCAACGATCCACAAGGCAACTACTACGCAAACTTCCGCCTGGACCCCGCCGGCGTCCCCGAGGCCGAACTTCGTTATGAAGGGACAAACCCGGTCACCTACGAAGACCGCTACATCAAGGGCACGAACACCGAACTCAACGACTACTCTGATCTGATCCATCTCGTGGATGTGCTGAACAACGCGCCCGACGCAACGTATCTTCACGATGTCAACCAGGTACTCAATGTCGATGAGTGGCTGCATTACCTGGCCATGGATTCATTGCTTCTCAACTGGGAAACAGGACTCAATCGGGGCATCGGCGATGACTACGGCATGTACTGCGGAGTCAGCGACCCTCGTTTCCTGCTCGTCCCCCATGACCTGGATACCATCATGGGCCAGGGCAACGCAACCACCACCGTCAACTACTCCATCTTTGGCTTCACCGCCGTCGACGGGCTCAATCGTTTCCTCAATCACCCCGACATACTGCCGCTCTTCTACCATGCTTTCATCGACGACGTCAACACCGTCTTCAACCCGACGGTCATGAACCCGCTCATCGACCAGATGATCGGCGGCTTCGTTTCGGCCAGCGTCGTGGCGGCCATGAAGCAGTTCGTCATCGACCGTACCGCCGGCGTGCTGGCGCAGATTCCCCAGACATACACAGCCAGCCTCGCGCTCCCGACGCAGAACGGATACTACTACACGACAAACCAGTCGGTTCCGGTCAGTGGAACCGCCAACACCGCCACCACGCGCTCCGTCACGGTAAACGGCCAACTGGCAACCTGGGACGCCAAGACGGGACAGTGGGTCCTGTCCACCTCGGGCGGCACGGGCGCCACACAGACACTCGTCAAAGCCGGTGTCCAGGGCACGCAAGGCAGCCCCGGCGTTCCGGGCGCAGCCGGCGATATCTGGAAATATCTCGCCGATGGTTCAAATCAGGGCACCGCGTGGCACGACCTGAATTACGTTGACACGGCCTGGCCGCAAGGTCCATCGCAACTCGGCTACGGCGACGGCGACGAAAACACCCCCGTGCCCTACGTCGACACCGATCCGAATACGTCCGGCGTGCAGAAGAACATCACCACCTACTTCCGCAAGAAGTTCACCGTCGTCGACAAGTCGCAGATCGCGTCCCTCACCATGAAAGTGCTGCGCGATGACGGCGTCGTCGTCTGGTTGAATGGCCAGCAGGTTTCACTGCCGACATCGCCGACCAACGTGGGCAACATGCCGGCCAGCGCTGGCTACCAGACACCGGCATTGGGCAACGTTTCGAGCGAGACGACGTTCTATTCCTTCACCGTGAGTCCGGCGATGCTCGTCAATGGCGACAACATCCTCGCCGTGGAGATTCATCAGTACAGTGCAACCGCAAGCGGCGACATCAGCTTCGACCTCGGCCTCACCGCCACCATGGTTGCCACCGGCACCGGAGGTGTCCCGCTCAACCCCGGCGTCAATCGCCTTCTCGTCCAGGCCTTCGATGGCAAGACTGCCACCGGCAATGAGGTCTGGAGACAGACACTCGACGTGCTCTACGACGGCGCATCCGTGGCCGGTTATCCGCCCGCCGCGACGGCCGACGTGCAGTCCATCGAACTCTTGATGCCCGCGACCTACCTGCCCAACCAGCCCATCCTCGTGCAGGTCCAGGCACTCGACTCCACCGGCGCCATTCAGCGCGACCTCTGGGACGCCATCGCCACGCTCTCAACCAACCGCAGCGACATCACACTCTCGACCACGCAAATTGTCCTGCGCAACGGCCTGGGCAGCGTCCTGGTCACGCCCAGTGGCGCAGGCGCCGCCGCCGGTCCGTTCACGCTGACCGCCACGGTCAACGGCAAAACCACCAGCATGACGCTTACCAGCCTTTCCGGCCAGAGCATGACCATTGTCTCCGGTACGCTTTCCGGCAACACCACCTGGAGCGGGATCATTCACATCACCAGCGACGTGATCGTCCCGGCAGGTACCACGCTCACCATCAATCCCGGCACGCTCGTTCTGCTCGATGGCGTGACCACGGGCACGACCGGCTCCGACATCGAAGTCCGCGGCAAGATCCAGTCGCTGGGCACGGCAGCCAATCCCGTGGTCATTACGGCCTACGACACGACCAAGCCCTGGGGGAACCTCTACCACGTCAACGCCCAGCCCTCGCTCTACCAGTACACGCTCATCTCCCGCGCCGGCAATTCGCCTGTTGCCGGCGGACACACCGGCACCGGCCCGGCCTTTAACCTGAGCAACTCCGCGGTCACGTTCGATCATTCCTCCCTGACCGATACCGTCGGCAAGATCGCCTACACGGCTTCGGGTTCCAGCATCACCATGCTGTATACGCACTTCGCCCGCGGCATCATGGGCCCTGAAATCGAAGCCACGGCGTTGCTGATGGACCATAGCTGGATCACGGAGATGTACGGCTCCAACGACGACGACGGCATCTATCTCCACGGCCAGCAGGCCGGCCAGACCATCACCCTGCAGCACAGTGTCATCGCCACGGTGGACGATGACTGCATCGACACGCTGAGTTCCACGGTCCTCGTGAACGACTGTTACATACGCAATGCCAAGGACAAGGGTGTCAGCGTCTACAGTGGCGTCGTCACCATCCAGAACTCTCTGATCGCCGAGAATTCGCAAGCTCCCGAGGACGGCACCTACGCATCCGTGTCGGCAAAAGGCCTGACCGACTCCAGCGTCACCGTCAACATCGACCACACGACGATCGTCGGCACGGGTCCCACCGGCATCGGCATCGAGGGACGCAACAAGGACGGCCACCCCAACGTCGCCGCAATTTACAACGTCACCAACTCGATCATCAAGGCCGCCGACCCG
>JANYKD010000423.1 GCA_025361735.1 Phycisphaerales bacterium | reverse complement strand
CCAAGATCGCCGAGCGTCTGCGCCTTAGCGCCGAGGCCTGTCAGGATCCTCACGCCGAGCGCATGATCGAGGCGTTCGCGTTTCTCACGGCGCGATTGCGCCGCAAGCTGGATGACGAGTTCCCGGAGATCACACAGGCATTCCTCGGGGCGATGTATCCGCATTATCTGGCGCCCGTCCCGTCCATGGCGATCGCCCAGTTTCAGCTTGAGCCAGCGCAGGCCGAACTGGCGGCCGGTTATTCAGTGGCCGCCGGTGCGATGCTGGATTCCGATTCAACGTCCGAAGGAGCCTGCCGCTTCCGCACGTGTTATCCGCTCACGGTCTGGCCTATCCAGGTGAAGCGCGCCGAGCTGCGCCCGCTGCCTTTGGCGCCCCCGGGAACGCCGGCCGGAACGGCCGCCGTTCTTACGGTGGAGCTGTCCTGTTTCAGCGAGGCGATGACCTTCTCCAAGCTCCAGCTTCCGAAGTTGCGTTTCTTCCTCAAAGGTCAGGACCAGCACGTCTTTGCCTTGTACGAGCTGCTGTTCAACAACACGGTTGACGTGGCGCTGGCTCGCTCGAATAACGACCCCAGCCCCATATTCCTCGGCGGTCAGACCATCCGGCCGGTCGGCTTCAATCTCGATGAGGGCCTCCTTCCCTATTCGCCCCGCTCGTTCCCCGGCTATCGGCTTCTGACAGAGTATTTCTCGTTCCCCCAGAAGTTTCTCTTCTTTGATATTTCTCCGCTCGAATCGGCGATGCTGCAAAATTCCCGGCAGAGCATCCAACTCCGCTTCTATCTCAATCGAACCACCACGGACCTCGAACATAACATCTCCGCCGACACCTTCCGCCTTGGCGCCACGCCCATCGTCAACCTTTTCCCCAAGAAGGCCGAGCCGATCCTGCTCACGCAGAGCGATACGGAATACCGCATCGTCCCCGACAGCCGTCGCCCGGTGGCGTATGAGATCTACTCCATCGAGTCGGTCAGCGCCAGTTCGCCCGACGGGCAGCAATTCCGCTATCTCCCGTTCTACTCCATCGCCCACGCCGGCCGGCCGCACGAGCGACAGGGTTTCTGGCATGCCGCGCGCCGCCCGGCCGTGCGCCAGGACAACGAGGTCGATCACGGCACCGAGATGTTCCTCTCGCTGGTGGACCTCGATCAGTCGATCCTCAGTTCGCCCAACTGGACGCTCGATGTCGAGACGATCTGCCTCAATCGCGATCTTCCCGGCCGCCCGCCCTTTGGCGGCGGTCGTCCCGGCTTCCAGCTTTGCGACGGCGGGCCTGTGGGCATCCAGTGCCTCACCGCGCCAACCCCAACGCTTCGCCCCCCCCTACGCGAAGGCCTGATGTGGCGATTGATTTCGCACCTTTCCCTCAACCACCTGTCGCTGGGCGATGCCCAGGGCAGCCCCGATGCGATGCGCGAAATCCTGTCTCTCTATGACATCGCCAGCAGCGACGACACCCGAAGCAAGATCGCCGGCATTCTCGATGTGCGGCATCGCCGCGTCGTTGGCCGGGCCGCCGGTGTGGCGGCAGGGGGGTTCTGCCGCGGCATTGAGGTTTCCACCAAGCTCGATCTGGACAAGTTTTCGGACAACAGCTCGTTCCTTTTCGCGGCCGTGCTGGAACGGTTCCTGTCCCTCTACTGTTCAATTAACTCCTTTACCCGATTGATCGCGACCAGCGAACGAAATGGAGAAATCCGCCAATGGTCCCCGAGAGTGGCGGAGCGGGCGCTCCTCTGATCCAGCGCCTGTTCGCCGATCCATCCCGATTCGATTTCTTCCAGGCCGTGCGCCTGCTGGAACAGGCCGCGCTTCAATCGGCCGACCGCGACAACCCCGACGCGCCCACCCAGCGCGTTGGCGGCGATCAACCGCCGCACCGCGAAACCGTCCGTTTCTCATCGGTACTCTCGCTGGGTTTTCCCTCGTCCATGATCGCCGACCTTCGGCCGCGCCCGGCCAAAACCGGCGCCGAGACGACTGCCCGACAGGTCGAGATGTTCGTCACATTCCTCGGCCTGGCCGGGCCGATGGGCACCCTGCCGCGCCACTACACATCGCTGCTGATCGAACGCGCCCAGGAGAAAGATTTCGCCGCGCGCGACTTCATGGGGCTGTTCGACCATCGCCTGATTTCGCTGTTCTACCGCGCGTGGGAAAAGTACCGCTTCTTCATCAGCTACGAGTGGAACAAGCTAACCGGCAGGCCGGATGCGATCGATCCGTTCACGCAATCGCTCTACGCCCTCGTCGGCATGGGCACCGGCGCGATGCTGGGCCGGATGCGCCTGTCCGATGAGGTGTTGCTGCACTACGCGGGGCACTATGCGCATTTCCCCCGTTGCGCGATATCGCTGCAACTGATGATCGCCGACTACTTCGGTATTCCCGCGAGGGTCGAGCAGTTCCAGGGGCAGTGGCTGGCGCTCGAACCGCAGGAGCGTTCCCGCATGCCCGGCCCCGGCCTGCCGCGAGGGCTCCATGCGCAAATGGGCGTCGACATGATCATGGGCGATCGCGTCTGGGACGTGCAGTCCAAGATCCGCATCGGCCTGGGTCCCTTGAACTACGAGGACTTCTGCCAGTTCCTGCCCGATGGGTCGATCTTCCGCTCCCTCTGGGAGATGGTCCGCCAGTATGTCGGCCCCGAACTGGATTTCGACGTTCAGCCCGTGCTGCTGGCCAGCGAGGTTCGGCCAAGCAAACTGGATGACAGCGCCGCCGTCAAGCCTCGCCTGGGGCGCAACATGTGGTTGTGTTCCAAGCCGTGCGACGGCGATCGCCATGAAGCGGTCTTTTCATTGAACGAGCCGTTGTGATCGGATGCTCT
>JANYKD010000305.1 GCA_025361735.1 Phycisphaerales bacterium | reverse complement strand
CTCACGGGTTGCCGCGGCGCTATTTGCCTTGTTCGCGTGTTGCACGTTGGCCTGGGCGGCGAGCGCGGGGCAGGACGGCACGCTGATTCTGGATGAGAGCGCATACTGCCGGGCGCACTACCACTTTGATGTGCAGAAGATTGATCCGGCGGCGATGAAGGCCGAAGGGGAGAAGGTGCTGGGGGCCAATCTGATGGCCAGGCTCGGCAAGGACGTGAAGAAGAGCCTGGCGGCGCGGAACTACGACTGGCAGAAAGAGGATTGGCGCGACCATGTCACGGTGGAGGCGGAATACAACAGCTTTGCGAGAAAGAACCGCGTGTTTATCCGGGTCGGCAGCATTACGGAGCCGATTGGGGATCAGTGGCGCGGGTTTGAGTTTGATGATGCGGCGTGGCCACATTTGCGCAAGCCGGATGGGGTCGGGTCGCCGGCGCAGTACACGGTGGGCACGCCGGACCGGAACGGATGGCTTCGCGGGATCTTCTTGCGGTTTCGGTTCGAGATCTCCGATCCGGCGGCGGCCGGGAAGGTGACGATTGAAGCGGACTATATCGGCGGGCTGCGGGCGTTTGTGAATGGAACGGAGGTTGTGCGCGGGCATCTGCCGGCCGGGGAGTTGGACGGCGAGACGATGGCCGAGGCGTATCCGCAGGAGGCATACATCGCGACGTTTGCGGATCTGTCGGCCGACGATAGGGCGAAATTCAAGGGGAAGGAACCGCCGGCGGCGCAGGTGATGGGCAGCGCCGATGAGCTGACGCCGGTGGGTTCGCGGCTGTACAAGCTGCGGAACCGCACGATCAATTCACCGGCCATTCCTGCGAAACTGCTTCGGAAGGGGACGAACGTGCTGGCGATCGAACTGCGGGCGGCGCCGCTGCATCCTTATGTGTACAAGGAGTGGTTTGGATACCGGGCGGTGGAGGACAGGCAGTGGGAACATGCGCGGCTGTCGCGGCTGGCGCTGCGGTGTGAGTCGAAGGATGCGTCGTCGTCACTCGGCCGGCCCAAGGGCGTGCAGGTGTGGACGGAGGACATGACCCGCCGGGTGTTCTCGCCGGAGTATCTGGAAACCGGCGCCGCACCGGGCGTGATCCGGCTGGCCGGGGCACGTAATGGAACCTACTCGGCACAAGTTGTCGTGGGAACCGACAGGGCGCTGCGCAATGTAAAGGTGACTGCTTCGGAATTGAAGAGGCAGGCAGGTGGTGCGTTGCCGGCCGGGTGTGTGAGGATTTTCGGAATGAACGCGCAGCCGGTGGGCGACATCAGCTCGCTGGGTGATGGGCGGATCACCGATGGCGAAACGCATGAGTTTGGCGGCGGCGTTTCGCGGTATGGCGATCTGACCGCGCCCAAGGCTCGGGCGCTGGTGCGGTTTGCGCCGGAGGCATTGGAGAACAAGGCCGCTGTGGCCGCGGCTCTGGGCCGGATTCAGTATTTTGACTGGATCACGGCCGGGTTGCCGGAGCGGATTGGGGCCGATACCTGCCAGCCATATTGGCTGTCGGTGAAGGTGCCGGCGGATGCGGCGGGGGGGTTGTACCGCGGTGCGGTGCGCGTTGAGGGGCCGGATTTCCCGGCGGCCACGCTACCGCTGGAAGTGGAGGTGCTGGACTGGCGGATTCCGGATGCGCGAGATTTCCAGACGATTTGCGCGATCGAGCAGTCGCCGTACGGCGTTGCCAAGCAGTACAAGACGCCGCTCTGGTCCGCCAGGCACTGGGAACTGATCGACGCCAGCCTGCGCCAGTTGGCGCGCGTGGGCAACGACGTGTGGTTCGTGCCTGTGCTGGCGAACACGGAGTTCGGCAATCGCGATGACTCGATGGTCAAGTGGATGCGCAGGAAGGATGGGTCGCTCGCGTTTGACTACGCCATGCTGGACCGTTACCTGGACGCGGTCGTTAAGAACTGCGGCACGCCGCGGGCCGTGGCGTTTGTGGTCATGCATGGGTTTCAGGCTCCGGTTGAGGTCAAAGTTCTCGATGAAACCACCGGCAAAGAAGAGCGTTTGAACTTGGGTCCGAATGTTCCCGGCCGGGAGAAGTTCTGGCAGGCGTTTGCCACTTCCCTTTACGGCCACATGGCGGCCAGGGGACTGGCGCAGGCGATGTTCTGGGGCTATGGCTGGGACCAGGATGGCGATGCGAAACTCAAGCCGATGCTTCGCCAGTTTGCGCCGGAGGTGTACTGGATCTGCGGCTCGCATGATGCCAACATCTCGGTGCCCATTGCCAAGCCGGATCCGCAGTTTGCCGACATCTACAAGACCACTTTCCACTCGGCCTACTGGGATGGCATCGAGACGACCAGTTCGGAGGACTACTACAAGATTGTCGAGAACATTCAGAGCTTCCTGATCGGCGGGGAATCGCAGAAGGGCTGGAAACCGCGTGGGCAGATCCTGCTCAGCACGCCGCGCGTGGACAGCGGGGCCATCGTCGTCAACGGCAGCAGCAGCCCGTGGACGTTTCGGATCTTCCCCGAGCGGGCGATCTTCACGGGTTACCAGGGCACTGGCCGCATGGGGGGCGACTATTGGGCCAAGTCGTACCACGATGGGTGCAAACATGCGGGCGGCGCACCAGGGTTCTCGATCATGAAGTGTCTCTGGCCTGGCCCTGAGGGCGCCGAGCCGAGCGCCCGGTTCGAGGCCATGATCGAAGGGTTGCAGGAACTGGAGGCGCGCATCTTTGTCGAGCAGACGCTCGACCGCGGAATTCTCTCCGCGGAGCAGAGCAAGCGAGTTACGGAGCAATTGGCCCGCCACTTCAAGGGCACGTTCGCCATTGGCGTGGATTGGCAGGCGCGATCGAAGGCGATGTATCGGTTGGCGGCGGAGGTGGCCGCGATCACCGGGCTGCCGTCCACTATCGACGTGCAGTCGGGGCGAGCGTATCCCGTCAAGATCGTGGTTCGCACGCTGGAAATCCGTCGTCCGGCTCAAGTCCCGTAGGCTCGCTTGACTTCCCGACGTGCCCACTTCCGACGAGAAACTTCGCAATGCGGCCTTCGCTGCCACGTCCGACAATTCCGTCGCAAATCCCTGCTAATGGCGATGTTCGAGCATCGCAGTTGGCGAGCCGATGATTATCGGACTCAGCGTTTGGTAAGCTGGGCAATTTGACATCGGTAATAAATTTTATCTATCTTCTAATCACCAGACTCAAGTTTTCCGATCAATCAAGTGTCACCGGCCGATGGTGCGTCATCTCTGAGGATCGGCTGGTTGGTGGAAAACACTGGGCTCTTTTGCTTCGTAACGGAGGCTCCATGCAGTGTCTCGACGTTGTCTCGATGTGGCAGGAGTATGGAAAGGGTCGTTCGGAAAAACTCCGCAACAGTCTGATGGAACACTATCTCCCGCTGGTTAAGCGGCTGGCGCAGCGGATCCATGCCAAGCTGCCGCGGGAGGTTGAATTCGACGACCTGATGTCCGCGGGCACATTCGGCCTGATGTATGCCATCGAGGCATTCGATCCCACCAGGGCGGTCAAGTTTGAAACCTACTGCGCCAGTCGCATTCGTGGTGCGATTCTCGATGAACTACGGAGCTGGGACTGGGTGCCGCGCCTGGCGCGACTCCGTTCGCACAAGCTCACCGAAGCCACCCGCGAATTGCAGCTCGAGCTCGGCCGCGAGCCGGGCAGCGAGGAACTCGCCGATCGACTCAAGGTATCGGCCAGCGAACTGGAGAAGATCACCAAGGATGGTTGCGTGACGCGGATCCTGCCTCTGTCGCGGCCGCGCGTCTCCAGCGGCGACGATGACATCGACAGCGATATTCTCGAAGACCGCCGCGCCAGCGACCGCGCCCGTGGCATGGAGCGCGAGGATCTGCGCGCCATGATCACCAAGGGTCTTTCCCGCGCCGAACAGCTGATCATCGTGCTTTACTACTTCGAACAGATGACCATGAAGGAAATTGGCCTGACGCTCGATCTCTCCGAATCGCGCGTGAGCCAGATGCACTCGGCCGTGCTGACCCGTCTCCAGCACCAGCTTGGCGGCCGCCGTCGCGAACTCGTCGCCATGGCGGCGTGAGAACATACGCACACATAACCATCACGCGGCGCGAGTCTCCCTGACCCGCGCCGCGTCGTTTGAGAAGAAGAGGTAATCGGTGATCGGTCATCAGTGATCGGTAATCGGTGATCAGCAAATACCGATCACCCATGACAGATCACCCGATCACCCGATCACCCGATCACCGCCCCACGCCAACGGACGCGCCGGTCATCGGTACTCCATACCAAGGAGATCCCCATGACCCGCATTCTTGCCCTCGTTCTGGTCACCTTCGTCATCGCATCGGTCGCCCGTGCTGACAGTCCCGTCATCGCCCCGGGCGCCAAGATCGAAAAGCTAGGCGAAGGCTTCGGCTTCACCGAAGGGCCCACCGCCGACCGCGACGGCAATGTCTACTTCACCGACCAGCCCAACGACCGCATAATGAAATGGTCGGCCGAGGACAAGAAGATCACCACTTTCATGCAGCCGGCCGGCCGGTCCAACGGGATGTACTTCGACAAAGGCGGTAATCTCATCTCCTGTGCCGACGACAAGAACGAGCTTTGGCTGATCGACATGAAGGGCGGCCACACGGTGCTCGTCAAGGATTTTGAGGGCAAGCTGATGAACGGCCCCAACGACGTCTGGCAGCGGCCCGACGGCGCCATCTACATGACCGACCCGTTCTACAAGCGTCCCTGGTGGGCCACCTGGAACCGTCCCGAAGGCAAGCAGATCCCCATCGAAGGTGTCTATTTCCTGTCGGCCGACCGCAAGACCATGACCCGCGTGGTGGAGGATCTCAAGCAACCCAACGGCATCACCGGTACGCCCGACGGCAAGACGTTGTACGTCGCCGACATCGGCGCGAAGAAGACCTATCAGTTCGACATCCAGCCCGACGGCAAACTGACCAACAAGAAGCTGGTCTGCGAACTCGGCTCCGACGGCATGACGCTGGACAACGAAGGCAATCTCTACCTCACCGGCAACGGCGTGACGGTGTTTGACAAGACCGGCAAGCAGATCGAACACATCGACGTCCCCGGCGGCTGGACCGCGAACGTCAGCTTCGCCGGCAAGGACCGCAGCCTGCTCTTCATCACCACCAGCAAGGCCGTCTGGGGCATTCAAATGAAGACCAAGGGCGTGCATAGCAAGTAACTTTGGACTGCGGTGGCTCGACACCGCTTTTCTATCGTCGTCATGATTCGCGCTATGACGCCTTGGGTCTGCTGGGCGGGAAATCGGCGCCTCAATTGCCGGTGCAGCATCCGCTGGGCGTCTCCTCGTCGTGGTGGCGCCCATGGGAAAGCGGGGGCGAGGTGGCCGCACCACAGACCGTTCGCATTGTCGTCATCTGTGCGCGCAGTAGATTCTTCATTTCTGTTTCGCGATACCGTGCCGCCGGCTGCTACCTGGTTCTTGACATGGACGCATTTCAAGCGGCTGATCGGTGTGGACGACGTCCTGAATCACGATTTCCATGTCGAGGGGTGCCGCATCGAACGCTGGAGCAACCCATGAGCAATTTGACAGTATCCAAGCTGTTGCCGCCTACCACTGACCACCGATCACCGTTCACGGATCACCATCGCCCCTCCCTCTGCCGCCTGCTCATGGTCGTGATTTGTGGCGTCGGCACCGCCGCCCGCGCCGCCGATGCCTGGCAGCCGGCCAAAGGGCCGCTCATGACGAAGTGGGCTGCGGAGGTGTCGCCGGAGAATGCGCTGCCGGAGTATCCCCGACCGACGATGACGCGGCCGGAGTGGCGCAACCTGAATGGGCTGTGGGACTATGCGGTCACGGGGAAATCCGCCGAGCAGCGGCCGGCGGGATGGGATGGGAAGATCCTGGTGCCGTTTCCGATCGAGTCGGCGTTGTCGGGCGTCATGCGGCCGCTCAAGCCGGAACAGCGACTATGGTATCGACGCGAGTTCGCGATCCCGGAGAAATGGGCCGGGCAGCGCGTGCTGCTCCATTTCGGTGGCGTGGATTGGGAGACAACCGTATTCGTCAACGGCAAGAACCTGGGCGGCCATCGCGGCGGCTACGATGCGTTCACCTATGACATCAGCGATGTGTTGAAGAAGGATACCGCACAGGAAATCGTCGTGAGTGTTCTGGACCCGACTGATGCGGGGTGGCAGTTGCGCGGCAAGCAGACGCTGCATCCGGGCGGGGCCGCGTATACCGCGTGCTCGGGCATCTGGCAGACGGTGTGGCTCGAGCCCGTGCCGCGAACCAGCGTCGAATCGCTGCACGCCGTGGCCGATCTGCCGGCCGGGGTGTTGAAGCTGACCGTCAACGCCCGCACGCCGGTGCAGGCGACCGAAGTGACGGTCACGGTGAGCGAAGGCGGCAAGACTATCGCAACGGCCGGCGGCACGCTGGGATCGGAGTTGACCAAGGGCGTGCGCGACAATCTGGCGTGGTACAAGGCGCGGCTGATCTGGGTCAGCACCGACATCACCATTCCGATGAAGAATGCCAGGTCGTGGACGCCGGATTCGCCCGTGCTTTACGATCTGACCGTGCAGCTCAAGGCGGCTGATGGCAACGTTGTGGACACCGTGCAGAGTTATGTCGGCATGCGGAGCATCGCCGTGGGTAAGGATGAGAAGGGCACGCCGCGGCCGATGCTCAACGGCAAACCGATCATGCTGCCCGGGGCGCTGGACCAGGGATTCTGGCCGGATGGGATCTACACCGCGCCAACGGACGCGGCCCTGCGGTTCGATATCGAAGCGGCCAGACAGCTCGGGCTGGTGGCGATCCGCAAGCACATCAAGGTCGAGCCGGAGCGATATTACTACTGGGCCGACAAACTCGGCCTGCTCATCATCCAGGACATGCCCAGCGGCCGGGATGGCGATCCGTTCACCGACCTGCCGACCTCGCCGGAGGCATCCACCGTCTGCGAGATGGAGCGGCGGCTGCTGCTCCAGCAGCACTGGAATCATCCGTCGATCATCGCCTGGGCGCTGTTCAACGAAGGCTGGGGCCAGCATGACACGCTGCGGCAGGTCCGTTGGGCGAAGGAACTCGATCCCACGCGGCTGATCGACGAGGCCAGCGGTTTTCCGCGCCACGGCGGCGGCGACATTCACGACACCCACGGCGGCGATGCCCCGCAGGATGGGCGGCGGATTTGTATTGACAGCGAGACGGCCGGTTTCGGGCTGGCGGCCGTGGGGCACAGTTGGCCGGGCAAGCTCTGGGCGACGGGCACATACGACCCCAAGACCGGCGGCGGGAGTGCGTCCAAGGAACTGTACCCCGTCGATGAAGCCTCAAAAACCTGGTACACCCGCCGCATGCGCGGGTTCTATCGCAGCATGTGGGCCAAGCGCGAAACCACCGGCAGCAGCGGCGATTTCAAGGTGCAGCTTTATGATGTCGAAACGGAAAGCAATGGGTTTCTGAGCTACGATCGGACGGTGTGGAAGGTCGATCCGGCCGTCGTGGCCAGGGCTTGCCGTGGGGAAACGCTGGCCGCCGATACGGAGGATGTCGTGCCTTGTGCGCTGACCCACCAGACAACTTGGCGCTGGACCAAGCAGCGCCCGGCCGAAGCCTGGAGCACGGCCGGTTTCGACGATCGCGACTGGCGCGAGGGCAAGGCGGGCTTCGGCACGCCCACCGGCAGCGCCAAGCTCGGCACGCCGTGGACGACGGCGGATATCTGGCTGCGCCACGAGTTTACGCTCGAGGCCAGGCCGGCCGGGCCGCTGCTGCGTATCCTGCACGATGAGGATGTGGAGGTGTTCATCAACGGCGTGCCGGCCATGCACGAGGGCGGGTTCACCACGACCTACGACGACTACGAAATAGACCCCAAAGCGGCCGCCACACTGAAACCGGGCAGGAACCTGATCGCGGTCCATTGCCACCAGACCATCGGCGGGCAGTTCATCGATGTGGGGATCGTGCGGCGGCCGGAGAAATAGGGAGTTGAGCGGCTGCTGTTCGCCGACAGATCACGGTTGCCCTGCGACTCCGGGGAAAAGCGTGCATAGCAAGAAGCGCCCCGCCTTGTTAAATGACCAAATCTGGAGAATCTAGGGGGATTTCTGTGGATTCCGGTACCGGCAGTGTGCTAAGGTACGCGTGTATTACTTTGCGATTCAAGATCGCCGGTTCGTGGTCGACCGTCGAGTAATATAAGTTATATAAACAACGATTTGTTCTCAACTCTGTGGCCTTGGAGACGCGCGATGCGACCGGCGTGAGCGGCGAGGCTCACGCGCGGAGGTGGCATCCTTTCAGGGCGGTCCCGCGGACATGGTGCGCTGCTCGTTTCACAGGGCCCGGGTTCTCAGCGGGCCTGTTGGCCTTATCACCAGAAAGGACGGGTTCTATGGCGGAAACAGGAAAATCCGGCGGACAAGAAAACCGTGGTCTGAAACTGGTCGTGCCGTTGGATGCCTCGGGCATCGAGGGCTTCAAGCCGGAACAGCGCGTCAAGGTGCTGGTTGTCGGCGGCGAGGCGAAACCGCGCTCGGTATCGGTCGAACTCGATGGCAAGGGCGCTGGCGAAGCATCGTTTGCGTTTGCGCGGCCGCCGGGAGCGGTTCAGATCATCGTGGGTCCGGAGGGCGCGACCGACGATGAATTGCAGGCCCTGCAGACGCTTCGCGTGGACATATCGCAGCGGCAGTGGGCGGACACCGCCAACCTGAAGCTTCCGCCGCTGCGCATCTCGCCGTACTACTGGTGGTGGTGGCTGCGCTGGTGCCGGACCTTCGTTATCCGCGGGCGGGTGGTATGCGCAAACGGCAGTCCTGTACCGGGCGCCAAGGTCTGCGCCTACGACGTCGACCGCTGGTTCATCTGGTGCAACACCCAACTGGTCGGCTGCAGCACGACCGATGTCAACGGCGTCTTTGAGCTCCGTTTCAGGTGGTGTTGTGGCTGGTGGCCATGGTGGTGGTGGCGGCAGCGAATCTGGCAGGTGGATCCCTTCCTGGCCAGGCAGGTGGGCGACGTGCTGCGCCGTGCTCCGGACCTGCGTCTCTCGCCCGCGGGGGGCAACCAGCCTTCGCTGGCGGTCTTTAAGGGCATCCTTGGCGAGCAGGGAATGGCACTCAATCGGCCGCTCTCGCCGACCAGCGTGAATACGCTGGAACAGGTTCGAACTTCGCTTCTTCAGAAGCTGCCAGCGTCGGCCGAGCTCGAGCGCCTGCGGATCTGGCCGTGGTGGCCGTGGTGGCCGTGGTGGGATTGCACTCCGGATATTATTTTCAAGGTGACTCAGGATTGCCTGACTCCGGGAACCGTGATCGTGGACGAAGGCTGCAACAACACGCGCTGGGACATTCCCAACCCGCTCAGCGTGACGCTGATCGCCAACGACAAAGCCTGCTGTCTGCCGCAGTGCCACGACCCGACAGGCAAGCCATGTCCCGATGGCGAGTGCGTGGTCATCGAGCGAATCTGCAGCGACCCCATCACCGACATCGGCGGCAACCCGGGCGCGGCGGCGGCGCCTGCGGGCTATCTCCATCCCGGCGCTGTCGCGCCGGGCGCGGCGGATTACAACGGCGATCGTCCATTCGCCGGCGTCATTCCGCTCGAGAAGAACTTCAACGACATGCTCAACGTCGATTACCTCGAGGTCGAGCAGTCTCCGGATGGCGTCACCTGGAGCCCGCTGCCGACCGGCGCAGCCGTTGATTTCACCCGGCTGTGGATGGAAACCGTCGGTTTCACGACGGGCACCGTGGCGTTTCCGTTCACCGTCAAACTCGACGCCGGCGCGGTCGCTCACACGGTTGTGGAGAGCCGCGAACACTCCGAGGCGACGGGCGGCCTGGGCGGCTGGAATGCCAACCGTTTCTGGCTCGTTAACCGCGACCTGGTCGTGCCTCTGGATAGCACCAAGTTCACCGATGGAACGTATCAGTTTCGCGTTGTCGGCTGGCAGATTGGCGGCGGCGGCGAGCTGGTCAACCGCAAGGTCCTGCCCGTGTGCGGCACCGAGAAGGAAAACAAGCTCATCCTCACGTTTGACAACCAGGTGCAGGACCCCATGACGCACGATCCCAGTCACAACTGTGGCGGCGGAATTCACGTTTGCACCCAGGAGCCGGATACGGCGATCATCCAGGTGCGCGTCAATGGCACACCGGTCGGCGCCTGCAAGACCGTCGATTCCAGCGCCGGTACGCTCGAAATCGACTTCCAGGCGCACGATACCGACGGTCACCTGGCCGTTTATTCGCTCATCGCGACCTACGGTGTGAATCAGGCCGTCAATCTTCTCAACCGGCCGGGGTCTACGGTGACCGCGCTGGTGGCGGGAATCCAGACAGGATGGAAAGCCGCTGCGCCCGCCAACGTCGACGGCACCTACGGCGTGGCGCTGTCGCAGGGCGCTGTGGCCCCACTGTGGTCGGGCGGAACCTTCCGGCTGACCGCTCCGCTCAATGAAGCATTCCCGATTCCATGCTGCTACCAGCTCGAGCTTAGAGCATGGAAGAGGACCATCGTCGGCGGTGCCTCGGGCATCGGTTTCGGATGTGACCACGGCTACGCCCACAACAACCTCAGCGAGTTCACCATCGGCGTCGGTGTATGTCCGCCGCAGAAGGGATGAACCGAGAAACCAGTACGCGCGAATCGTCCGCGGGTCTGCCGGAACAACCCGGCAGGCCCGCGCTGACGGCCGTGCGATGGAAGTTCCACATCGATCCAAAGCAGGAGAACGACCATGGGATGTTGCGGCCAGTCAATCGAACAGTTCCGCGGTACAGGTCCGACGTTTCATGTGGGAACCAGCCACGCGACCATGCGGCCGGCGGCATCCCTGCAGTTCAGTGTCTGCTTCGAATACACCGGCCGAACCAGCCTGAGCGTCATCGGCCCGGTTTCCGGACAACACTACTACTTCGAGGCACCCGGCGCGCGTCTGGTCGTCGATCCTCGCGATCAACTCGCGCTCGACGCCGTGCCCGAACTCAGGCGCGTGCCCACACTGTAGCCGACCTCGGCGATCCCGCCCGGATGCGGTACTCTTATTACAACGATGGCGGGCAGATGCGGCCAATGGGGCTGGCCGGGTCGCTCGCCAAATATCTCGGGCAGACCGTTCGCATTGATTCCAAAGCCAACCTGGAGGCCGATCTGATCACCGGTACGGCCGCCAAGATGTTCATCTGCCCATCCGATCGCGATGGCGGGTGGATCGGTTTCACGATTGCCGAGTACACGGGCGGCAACTGGACCGGCCCATCCAGCAAGCAGAGCTACGCATTCAACGAGGCCGTCCTGGGGATCGCCGAACCGCCCGAGGGCGGCGTGAGCCAGGCGGGCAGTCGGCTGCGCGGCAATCTTACCAAGGTGCGCGGCAGTTCGCAGACGTTCCTCATGACCGATTCCACCAACCTGCGTAGTGGCTCGCCGTCGTCGCCGGGTATCCTGGTTTTCTACAACACGAAGTTCAACCAGACCCTCGGCGATGTCTACGCCGGCAACGGCTGCGGCGACGCGGTCAATTTCGACAAGGTTCGCCATCGTGGCCGGGTCAACATCAGCTTCTGCGACGGCCACGCGGACAGCGTGATCATCGAACAGAAGGCGCTGGCCAAGGTGTATCTGGATATCCAGAACTGAGCAGACGCTGCGCCGGCGGCTTTGGGCTCGCCCGTCGTTGACGCTCCACCACATGCCGAATTCCGTTCGCAATTGGTTATGATGCGACTGCCGTCTCCGTTTCGTGCCCAGCTGGCACACATTCGGCAAGAAGAAAGAGGAGTCGATTCCCATGCGAATGTCCCTGCGTTTTCTACTGGCCATGTTGATGCTCGGACTGATTGCAGCCTCGGCGCGAGCCGATGCGCCGGATATCGCGGGCGGATTGAAGCCGTTTGTGGAAAGCAAGACCCTCGCCGGAGCTGTCACGCTGGTGGCGTCGGCCGACAAGGTGCTGAGCCTGCAGGCGGTTGGTTTCGCCGATGTGGCGGCCGGAGTGCCGATGCGGACCGACTGCATCTTCTGGATCGCGTCGCAGTCCAAACCGATGACCGCAACCGCCCTGATGATGCTCGTGGACGAAGGCAAGGTGAGCCTTGACGACCCGGTCGAGAAGTACCTCCCCGAGTTCAAAGGCCAGATGGTCGCCGTCGAACAGGATGCCGAGCATATCCTGCTCAAGAAGCCCTTACACCCGATCACCGTTCGCGAGGTGCTGTCGCACACGAGCGGCCTGCCGTTCATGTCGCGGATCGAGCGGAAGATCGACACCTATTCCCTGGCAGAGGCGGCCATCAGCTACGCACTCACGCCGCTGAAGACCCAGCCGTTCACCAAGTACGACTACAGCAACGCCGGCATCAACACGGCCGGGCGGATCATCGAGGTGGTGAGCGGCATGCCCTACGAGGAGTTCATGTCCAAGCGACTCTTCGAGCCGCTGGGCATGAAGGACACGACCTTCTGGCCGAGCGAAGAGCAACTTAAACGCCTGGCCAAATCGTACAAACCCAACGCCACGAAAGACGGACTCGAAGAGACGCCCATCGGCCAGCTCACCTATCCGCTGAGCGACCACAAGCGCGGGCCGAGCCCGGCCGGCGGGTATTTTTCGACCGCGACGGACGCCGCCATTTTCTGCCAGATGATCCTGGCCGGCGGCATCCGCGACGGCAAGCGTTATGTCTCTGAGGCGGCCGTGCGACAGATGACCTCGACCCAGACCGGCGACCTGGTCAACAAGGGCAAGGATGAGGGCGGCTACGGCCTGGGCTGGCAGACCACGCGTCGCGCCGAAAGCGCCAAGGACACCGTCAGCCGCGGCACATTCGGTCACGGCGGCGCCTACGCCACCAACATGTCGATCGATCCGCAACGAAAACTGATCATGGTCTTCATGGTGCAACATGCGGGCTATCCCGGCAAAGACGGACCGAAAATCCTGCCCACGTTCCAGAAGGCGGCCGGCGAGGCGTTCGGGAAGTAGTGCATCCGACCGCTGTCCGGACTCTTCCTCCTCCGCCGCCATCGGCGCGGCGCGAATCCCGTGGCCGCCCTTGCCCAGCGCTGCCTAAGATGATTGGCAGTTGGTCGACGGTGGCCGAATATGGATGACCTTACAGGACGCCTGCTCGTCGTCGACGATGACGAGAACAATCGCGACATGCTCTCGCGCCGTTTGCAGCGGCGCGGGTTTGATGTCGCCGTGGCCGTGGATGGTCCACAGGCCCTGGGGGCAATCGCGCGCGAGGCGTTCGACCTCGTGCTTCTGGATATCGAAATGCCGGGAATGAGCGGATTCGAAGTGCTGCGCCAGCTTCGTAAGACCCAGGGTGCGATGCAACTGCCGGTGATCATGGCGACGGCGCGGGGCGATCGGGCCGACATCGTCGAGGCGCTGAGCTTGGGCGCCAACGACCATGTGACCAAGCCGCTTGATTTTCCCGTGGTGCTGGCGCGCGTGGAGACGCAGCTTTCGCACAAGCGGGCGGTGGATCGCATTCGCCTGCTGGAGGCCGACCTGCGGCGACAGAACGAGGCGCTGGAGCGGGCCAATGGCCGGATGCAGCGGAGCTTGCAATTGGCCGCGAGCATGCAGCGGTCACTCCTGCCTGCGGCGCCATCGCTGCGCGTTCCGGGTTTGCACTTCGAGTGGCTCTATGATCCCTGCGACGAACTTGGCGGCGACATTCTCAATGTTTGCTCGCTGGGGCCGAGATATGTGGGGTTGTATCTGCTGGATGTGAGTGGACACGGGGTTCCGGCGGCGCTGCTGTCGGTGACGCTGAGCCGCATGCTTTCGCCGGTGGCGAATCAGGCCTCGCTCGTCGAGCGTCTGGGGCCCGATGGCCTCAGGCCCACGCCGCCGGTTGCGGTGGCCGAGGAGCTCAATCGCCGGTTTCAGATGACCACGGAGGCCCACTCGCAGTTCTTCACAATGTTCTACGGCGTCCTGGATCTGTCAGATCGAAAACTACGGTATGTATCAGCCGGGCATCCGCCGGCCGTGATTCTGCGTGCGAGCGGCGCGCTGGAGTTCCTCGGAACCGAGAGCCCGCCGGTGGGATGCTTCGAAGATGCCCGGTTTGAGGAAGGCGTGGTTGCCTTGGAAGATTCCGATCGGTTCTACCTCTATTCCGACGGCGTTACCGAGACCATGACCGGCGAGCGCGAACTGTTCGGCACCGAGCGGCTTGTGGCCTGGTGCCGGCTTGGCCGGGGCTGCCCGCTGCAACAGAGCCTCCAGACGCTGGCTTGCGCGATGAGCGATTTTCGCGGCCCGGCCGCGATTCACGACGATGTCTCGGCGCTGGCCATGGAGGTTCTGGCCGGCGAACCGTCGACGGGCGACCTCTGATGCTGGACTACACTGTGTCTTAACACTCGGTGCATCATGCCGAAAATTCTGCTGGTGGAAGACAATGAGATGAACCGCGACATGCTTTCGCGGCGGTTGGAACGCCGTGGCTACAGCGTCCTGACCGCGATCGACGGGCAGCAGGGCGTGGATCGGGCGGCGGCCGACGCGCCGGATCTGATCCTCATGGATATGAGCCTGCCGATCATCGACGGCTGGGCGGCGACGCGCCGGATCAAGAGCGTCGACGCCACGCGCGGCATCCCCGTGATCGCCCTGACGGCGCACGCCATGGCCGGTGATCGCGAGAAGGCGATGGAGGCCGGCTGTGACGATTACGACACCAAACCCGTGGAACTCGAGCGGCTGCTGCGCAAGGTCGAAGCGCTGCTGGCGCTGAAGAAGCCTTCATGACATTGAAATCGGGCTGATCCGCCCGGAGAGGTTGCCATGTCCAGATTCACGCTGACCGGATCAAGTCTCGGAACCAAGTTCAACCTGATTCTGCTCCTGGCGTTCCTGGTGGGGGCGGCCACGAGCTGGTTTGCCCTGGAGGTGGTCATGGGCCGGCAGTCGGCCAATCAGGTGTCGGCCGACGCGAACATGCTGCTCAAGACGATGAATTCAGTCCGTGATTACACAAGCAACAATATCAACCGTCACCTCAAACCCCTGCAGAAGACCACGGACACATTCATCAAGGAGACAGTGCCCGGATTCTCAGCGCGCGAGGTGTTTGAGAACTTCCGCGGCAAGGAAGGCTTTGGGGATTTCTTCTACAAGGAGGCATCGCCGAATCCGAGCAACCCGCGCGACCAGGCGGATGAGTTCGAGGAGCAACTGGTTCAGCGGTTCGCGGCCGAGCCGCAGACGCAGAGCATCAGCGGCTTTCGCGAGATGAAGGGCGTGAAGCTGTTCTACAGCGCCAACCCGATGATCGTGAAGAGCGCCAGTTGCCTGGAATGTCACACCACACCGGCCGAGGCGCCCAAGTCGATGCTGGTGGCGTATGGCACGGAGCGGGGTTTCGGATGGAAGCTCAACCAGGTGATCGCCGCCCAGATCGTTTACGTGCCCGCCGCGCAGGTGATGCAGCAGGGGAGGCACAACGCGCAACTCGTGGTGCTGCTGTTCATCGCGGTGTTTGCGATCGTGATCCTGCTCATCAATCTGCTGTTGCGGCAGACGGTCATTCGCCCGCTGACGCACCTGGCGGCCGCAACGGACGCCGTCAGCCACAGCACCGAGGAGGCACAGAAATTTGAAGATACGCCCGAGGGCAGGGAACTCCGACAGACCGGGCGGCGCGGCGATGAACTGGGCCGGCTGGCCGACATGTTCGGCTTCATGTTCGAGAAGGTGCGCACGCGCGAGCAGAACCTCCGCGATGCGCAGCAACAGATCCAGCAGCGCGAGGCGTATTTCCGGGCACTGATCGAAAATGCCTCCGACGCGATCGTCATCCTGGACGGCACCGGACATGTGCAGTATGCCAGCCAGGCCGTACAAAGCGTGCTCGGTGTCTCGGCCGGGTCACTGCAGGGGAAGCTGCTATCCGACTGGGTCGATGCGGAAGACCGCGATCGGGTCGTCGAACTGGTGCGGCGGACGGCGCAGACCAGCGGCAAGACTCCGCGCCTGGAGTTCAAGCTGGCCGGTTCCGGCGAGGGTGAATCTGCGCGATTTGTCGAGGCTGTGGCGGAGAACCTGCTGAATCAGCCGGCCGTGCGCGGTGTCGTGGTGAATCTGCGCGATGTGACCGAACGTCGGCACTCGGCCGAGCTGGCCCGGCAGAAGGAAAATGCCGAGCAAGCCAACCGTGCCAAGAGCCAGTTCCTGGCGAACATGAGCCACGAATTGCGCACGCCGCTCAACGCGATCATCGGCTATAGCGAAATGCTCCAGGAAGAGGCCCGGGATCTGGGCGAGGAATCGTTCATCAACGACCTGGAGAAGATCCACGGCGCTGGCAAGCACCTGCTGGCGCTGATCAACGATGTGCTTGATCTCTCCAAGATCGAAGCCGGCCGGATGGACCTCTATCTCGAGGACTTCAGCATCAAGGGAATGATCGGCGATGTGGTGGTGACCATGGGCGCGCTGGCGGCGAAGAACAAGAACAAGCTCGAGGTGAAACTCTCGGACAACATCGGCGACATGCGCGCGGATCTGACCAAGGTCCGCCAGACGCTGTTCAACCTGTTGAGCAATGCGTGCAAGTTCACCGACAATGGCCGGATTCTTTTGGAGGCCGATCGTTCCACGCGCGACGGGAAGGACTGGATCACCTTCCGCGTCAGCGACACCGGCATCGGCATGACCGACGAGCAGCTCGCCAAATTGTTTGAGGCATTCACGCAGGCGGACGCATCAACGACGCGGAAATACGGCGGCACCGGGCTGGGCCTGGCCATCACGCGGCGGTTCTGCCGGATGATGGGCGGCGATGTGAGTGTCACGAGTCGCAGCGGAGAAGGTTCGGTGTTCGAGGTTCTGTTGCCGGCCACGGTCATCGACCCCAAGCCGGCGCCGGTGGCCGGTGTCGCGGCGAAGGTGACGAAAGAACGACCCTCGCCGCCGGCGGTTGCCAACGCGAAACTGGTCCTGGCGATCGACGATGATCCCGTGGCGCGCGATCTGATGCGACGTGCCTTGGCGCATGATGGTGTCTGCGTCGAATTTGCCGGCAATGGCGACGAAGGGCTGCAGCGCGCTCGCGAACTCCGGCCGGACGTGATACTGCTGGATGTGATGATGCCGCACAAGGATGGCTGGAAAGTGCTGGCGGAACTCAAGGCCGACCCGGAACTGTCATGCATTCCCGTTGTGCTGGTGACGATTCTCGACAACAAGCAGATGGGCTACGCGCTGGGCGCTTCGGAATACCTGGTCAAGCCCGTGAACTTCGAGCGATTGAACGAGGTGGTGCAGCGCCTGCAGCGTGCGCCGTCCAATGGGCAGGGCCGTCCACAAGGCGATGGCAGCGTTCTGGTGGTTGAAGATGATCCGTCGCTGCGCGAGCTGGAACGGCGGACGCTGGAGAAATCGGGTTGGCACGTTGAGGAGGCGGCCAACGGCCGGGAGGCGATCGATTCTGTCCGCAAGCGGCGTCCGGCAATGATCGTGCTTGACCTGTTGATGCCCGAGATGGATGGTTTTGATGTCATCGAGCAGTTGCGCCGCGAGCCGGAGTGGAGGGATATTCCCGTGGTCGTGGTTACCGCGCATGAGCTGTCTGCGCAGGAGCGAGAGAGCCTGAAGAATCGCGTCACGCAGGTCGTGCAGAAGGGCGGCTACAGCCTGGAGGAACTGGCGGGGATCGTACGAGAGTCGATTGCGCGACACGCCTGCAATCGTTCGTGACGGTATTTCGGGGGGCTGGCAAGGGTGGGGCGGTTTCGCCGAAACCGCCGCTGTTTGGCGTACTCGGACGGCTCGGCGAGCCGTCCCTACCGACGCTGCTGTCGCAGCACTCGCCAAAAAAGATGCGCAGACCGTGTTTCCGACAGGCACACCCCGATGAAGCGCGGTCAGGTGCCGTTCGGATCGGGCGGCGTGGCGGCTGGGTCATGGCGGGTCAATTGGAACACGTCGTCGGTGGATTCCACGGGGCCATGCGGATAGATGGCGGCCGAAACCAGGTGGAAGCCCAGACGGCGGAGTAACGCCGCGGAACGGAGATTGCGACGGTCCACCGTGGCGAAGACCGACTCGACGTGGAACTCAATGAAGAGTTGGGCCAGAGCCTTGGCCGAAGCTTCGCCGGCCAGGCCGAGGCCCCAATATTCCCGACCCAGGACGAAGGCAAGGTCGGCCGTCGCCCCGGCGTGAATGGTCGCTTGGACGAAGCCAATGCAGCGACGATCCTCGACGAGGCGAATGGCCCAGTTGAGCCAGCGTTGCGATCCGTCCGGGGAGGTTCGCGATTCGAGACGATGGTAGCGTTCGGCAAGGGCCTCCGCCGAGGCAGGGGGTCGATCCGGGATGAAGGCGTAGACGGCAGGGTCGCAGAGCACCGGGAACAGTTCCGCGGCGTGGGCGGCCGTGAGGGGTTCAAGCTGCGTGCGCGATGGCGGCTGTCGGTCAACAGCGCCCGCGATCTCGATGAAGTTGCTCTGGGTGTCGGTGTCCTTCATTGCCGTCGGCAGGGAAGAAGGAGAGGTCTCGGTGAGCCGGTTCTACATGCGGCAACGAGTTCGGCGCGTGCGGAGCAGCGAGAGGGATGTCAGCGCCAGGAGACTCGCCGTGTGCGGCTCGGGGACGGCGGCGAAGCTGATGGTCAGCGGATCGCTGTCCGCGTATACGCCGTTCACATCATGGAGTTTCAGCGTCAGAGCGTAGGTTCCGCCGAGTGGGCCGCCGGGGATGTTCCACAGGGGATGATTATCAAATGGCGCAGCGCCGATGAAGAAGGTGCCGCCGACCGGCAGAAAGCCCGACCCCGAGTCATTCCAGACCTGGACTCCCGGGTCCCTGGCCAGAAGGACAAAGCGGAAGTCCGCGGCGGGCGACAACTGAAGCAGATCGTTCGCGGGATCGTCAAGGATGGTCGAGTGGAACGCGGGCTCCGCGAACGCGTACCCGGATATTCCCGGGAAGATCGACAGGTCGAGCGGCACGGGCTGGGGGAACTCCGTGACGATCTTGAGTTGGCCGGCGGCTGTGCGGCCGACGAGCATCTCGTCCTCGGCGCGCACCGCCGACGCGAGGGATGCTGCCAGGAGCAGGCACGCAAAAGGGCGAAGCATGATCATGATCGGCGCCTCCATTCTTGTGGCCAATGATAGCCCTGCGGTAACCGGTCAATCCAGAACGGGACACGGGGGTTGAAGGAATCAGGAGTGAATGGCCGACAAACCAATGCCCAGGTTTTGCCTACGCCTTTCAACGGTTCTCCGGCAACGGGTACATGTTTATGTGTGCGTAGGGTGCTGTCGGCAACTCCCGGAATCCGCCGGTGAGGACACCGGCGGCACTGCGCACGAGTTTCCCGCGGGCGGACGCGGCGGCATCGCTGGAGGATCACACCTATGAACAACGCATCGTATTTGTGGAGGCTGCTTGCCTGCCTCTGCTCGCTCCTGGCCAGCCCGTGCGCGCTGGCGGCCGATACCATCTCCGGGTTTCGTGGAGATGGAACCGGGCTCTACCCGGCGGCCGATCCGTCGGTTACGTGGTCGCGCAGCAGTGCGGGCATACGCGGGCTGCGTTTTGCTTCGCAGAAACCGGCCGCCGATGATGCGGGCAAGCCCATGGCCGACGGCGTGGTCCGTGACTGGCTGATCCTGGGCCCGGTGCCGCTTGCGGGGCACGACAAGGAACAGGATATCCTGCCGGACGAAGCCGGGATGACTCCGGACCCAGGCCAGACCACGGCCGGGCAGCGCTGGCAAAAAGTGGCGTGCGATACGGCCTACGTCGACTTTGCCCGATTGATCGGCAAGAACCCGGACTGCGTTGCGTATGCATTTACCAATATCTACGCCCCTGCGGCCGGCGTATTCCGGCTCAATCTGACGGCCGTCAGCGACGTTCGCGTCTACGTGAATGGAAAGAAGAGCCCGCCCATGGGACCGCGTTTCAAACTGGATCTGGCCAAGGGATGGAACCGGCTGCTGATCCACGCGGCGGCCGGCGAGAGCGACTGGTACATCGTGCCCGTGCTGCACGGCTGGAGCCCGGGCGAATTCCAAGAGACGGGCATTGCCTGGCGGACGCCGTTGCCGGGCGTGCAGCCGGGCTTTTACGGCGGCGGCACGGGCGTCGGAGCGCCGGTGATTGTCGGCGACAATCTGTATCTGCTCAGCGAGCCAAACGATCTGATCTGCATCAACAAGGCCGACGGCAAGCTGCGCTGGATCCGTCGCGGCAGTTTCTTCGAAGCGGCGACCGACGAGGATAAGAAACGCCCCGCGTGGTCCAGGGCGGAGACGCTGGCCAGGAAGATCGACGCCATCAACGCGGCCATTGTCGCCGGCACCGCCACGCCCGCGCAACAGGAGGAAAAGGGACAGTTTGAAAGGGATCTGCAGAAGGCGATGAGGCGGATCGACCCGGTGAAATACGCGGCCAACCCGGTGCCGGATGTCGGCTTCTCCGGTTTTACACCGTGTACCGATGGCCAGTGCATCTATGCCTGGTTCGGCAATGGCGTGAGCGTCTGCTTCGCGCTGGATGGCTCGCGCCGCTGGATCCGAGCGGATCAGCGCACGGCCGTCGAGCATGGCTTTTCATCGTCGCCCGTCCTGATCGATGGCAAGTTCGTCGTCTACATGCGTGAACTGATGGCGTTTGACGCGGGCACGGGCAAGACGGCGTGGCAGATCCGCGTGACGGACGAGGACGGGCTCAACCCCGGCGGTTTCTTCCACGCCTCGCTGGCGTGTACGAGCATCGGCGGCGTTCCGGTGGTCATCCTGGGCAACGGCACGCTCGTGCGGGCGGCCGACGGCAAGGTGGTCAGCGCTGAGCCGAAAGTCACGGGCCCGTCGGTGGCGACGCCGGTGGTGAGCGGAAAACGGCTCTTCCGAATCGGCAATGGAAACATGGAGTTCATCACCCAGACGCTGCCCGAAGCGCTGGCCGACCCACTCAAGTTGTCCGAGCAACGCCTGCTTATCGATACCACGGCGTTTCCCAAGCACTATCTCCCGTGGCATTTGTCCTCGCCGATCATCCACGACGGACTGGCGTACCTGATCAACAACGCCGGCGTGTTGACCGTGGTCGACGTGGAGGCCAACAAGGTCGTGTATCAGAAGCTGCTCGACTTGGATGTGTTTCAGGCCCACAACGAAGGTGCGGCCCGTGGCGCCGGTGTCAGCCCCGTGCTGGCCGGGAAGTATCTGTATGTCCTGGGCAACAACGGGACGACTCTGGTGATCGAGCCCGGCCGGGTCTATCGACCGATCGCGAAGAATAAGATCGAGAGTATCGTCATGCCCGGGCACTGGGCGGAAAGGCAGGAGCGATTTGTGGCCAATCCCGTGGCGGAGGGGAAACGTCTGTACGTGCGAGGGGAAGGGAATGTGTATGCGATCGAGGGGAGGTAGGAACGCGACGACGTGCGGGCGATGGGCAGGCGGGGCGACGGCGGCGCTACGCTGTTGTCGCCGTTGCGATTGTCGCAATTCGTCAACTGCCCGTCCGACATCGCGGTCAGTCGGCAATAATTCATGTCGCCTCAAAGTTGTCCGTCGATGAGTCGGAAGGCGTTTGCTTTCCTCACGAACTCCGGTTTCGGCCACTGGCCCCGGTCCGGTGGCAGCAGAATCCTTCCCAGCGGTTCTTTGAAACCCTCGATACCACCATCGAGGCGAAGCGCGGAAAGGTCTGCGAGTCTGTGCGGGTTCATTCGCATGACATAATCCGTGTCTAAGTAGATCAGCCCGTTATCATATGCTCTGTGGTAAGTAGGCGACAGGGCCAAGCCATTCGTTACGTGGTCACTGCTGTCTGGTGAACCGACTGGAAGGATATGCGCAGCATCGACCAGGCGAAGTTGTGCTCGCGTTACCGCGCATCGATTACCGTAGGCGTGTAGAACCTGCTGGCGGAAATTGGCCATTCTGGAGAGCCGTCGAACCTCTTGGACGATTCTGCGGCGGGCTTCCGACAACGCCTCGATTTCCGCCGTTGTGATACGCTCCAGAGTGCTGGCCCGTGTCAGTAACCGGAATGTTTCGGGCTGTCGGCCGTAGCGGTGTAAATGCTCGTTATTGAAAGCGTAGTTTACGATTTGATACGCCCGGATACGCAAGACTTTTTCGTCGGTCTTTTTATGGTTGAAAGACTTTTCGGAATGCGCCGTGGACGTCGCACACGGCTTCGCAAATCAGCAAGAGCGTGCTCCGCTCCATTGTGGCAGCGGAACCACCCTGCGACCTTGTACCGCGACAAAGCTGCCGCGAGATCGTCTACAAACAGACAGCACGTATCACATCTTTCAATGACGATCCAAGGTTGACGTGCCGCGTCTATTTTGCATGATGGTAGCGATGGGATCCTTAGACCCGATCCATCGCAACCTTCGCAAGATGCTGCCTTAGCCATGGATTACCTGCCTTTGCGCTTCAGAACCCGTAAGGCACCAGCGATCGCCAACCAATTCAATGAGTCCTTGTTTCTTGAGTTGTTGTTGTGCGGTACGAACGGCGTGTTTCCACTTCTTTCCGAAATGCTTGCCGTCGATGATCCTATCGACCGTGTTGTCACACAGGTCTGGATGAATAGCCTCGATTCGTGCGTGGACTCCGGTAGTGGCGAGGGGACCGTAGGTTCGCAGAAGATACATCACGGTCCTTGCGAACACTGTGTGCATCGCGCCGCCGGCTAGACGCAATCGGATGAGCTCGTCCTCGGCTTCACGAACCACGGCGTCAAAGCGTCGCCGAATTGTGCGCGTGATCGACGCTTGGCTTTGGCGGAAGGCCGTACGCATCTCGACGGCGATGTCACAGAAAGTGGCCAGCTGCGCATCGCCGATCTCGGCCCCCAAAGCAGCATACGAAGTTATGTCCGAATTAATCGCGCGGACAATCGAAGGATCAGAGACGTGAAGGCCGTATTCATAGTTCTGAATCAGGCCACCGGCCGTGAGATTGCCGGAGGTAATTATCGCAGTTTGCTCGTCTGCAATGTAGGCTTTAGCATGCAAACGTGGAAGATGCCGAATGAGTAACGAGTGTCCGCGATTCGATAGCGTTCGTAATGCAGCCGGGTCGGTCGATCCTTGGCATATCGACATCGGTGACAGGTCCGTTAGAATCAAGACTTCTCCGCCATCCTGAAGCGTTTCAGAGGAACAGGTGCCAACAAGGTCACAGCCGAATGCAGTAATATATGGAGACGCGATCAACAAACGTTTATGTGTTGATCGAACGAGCTGCTTAAGAGACACTTCCCAGCCACGTCCCAGAGGTGACAAGAGCTCCATTTGGTCACGCTGCCCTTAATGTGACTTCCGCCCTTCGGCTCTTCGTAAGGGGTGCTTTACGCCAACGTGTTGGCGACAGCCACCAGACGCAGTTGATCGCGTCCTTCACTCGAATGCGGCGGATGTTCACCCATTCGGCCGGCGTGGGTAGCTTGGACGGACTCCACCAAAAGAAATCTTGTGCCAAATGGAATCCGACCTCACGGCACAGCATGATTAACAATTCGTAGTGATACAGACTGCGGGTGGGCTGACCGGGTATCCATGCGCCGCCAATGTCGATGACCAATGAACCGCTATCCTTTAGCACACGCTTGAATGCTTCGCCAAACGGTCGGAACCACTCGAGGTATTCGTGTGAATCGACGTTGCCGTAATCCTTCTTCCACACCAGCCCAAACGGAGGGCTTGTCATAATCAGATCGACCGACTTTGATTTCACATGCTGTTGCAGCACTTTTAGTGAATCGCCCAGGAAGATGGCGCCGTGTTTGGCCCGAAAGTATTCCGTGGCGGCACGACCTGCCGATGCTGCCTGTAGCTTAGGCCGCTGGCCGTTGCTTGGCACCGATCGCTCTGTCTCACCAATGGTGCTGTTTATCGCCACTTACCGCTTCCTCTCTCGACAACCGGAACATTTACAGCGGTCCATCCTACCGGATGTTGGCCAACAGCCCAAACGATCCTTTGAACCCAATCGTTGGCACCGCGATCGGGACAGCGGGCTTGTTCCTCTTCACGGCAACGCACCGGCGGGCAGGCCTTGGGCGGATATCCGCCGGGCGGGGCTGTCGGGAGCCAAGTGGTAATCGTGGTTCGCGGGGGCGATGAACTTGGGATCGGCGACGAGGGAGTGGGTGTCGTGGCCGTGTTTCTGCTGGAAGGCGGGGAATTGGGATGAGTCCACTTTTTCGGTGCCCCAGAGGATCACCGGGCCGGCGGATTGGAACCAACAGTTGTAGTCCATGGTCAGATCCTTGGTCCAGTCGACGCCGTGCAGGCGCAGGCAACTGTCGGCCGCGCCGGCGAAGACGTTGTAGCGGATGACGATGTTCGTCGTCACGGCGACGTTGTTGTAGAACATCAGGTGGCGGCCGTTGGGGTCGGGACGCTGGGTGTAACCCCAGCCGCGGCCGGCGTCGACACATGTGTTGTGCTCGAAGACGATGTTGTTGGTGCGGCTGGTCGGGCCGCGATTCCAGAACTCGAACGAGTATTCGCTGTTCCAGATCACGTTGCGGCGATAGGTGATGTTCTCCTGGACATTGGTGCCGTCGCCCTGGTTGGTCAGGGCGGCGTCGTAGATCTCCCAGATGCGGCAGTCTTCGACCAGGCAATCGTGTGCATTGGACCAGAATTCAACGCCGTTGCCGAAGCGCACGGGCTTGCCGTCGGGACGCGTGAACTGGTGGCCGCCGCCGATATAGGAGATGTCGCAGGCGCGGATGGTGATGTGTTGAGTGCTGCCGCCACCGATGCCGTGGGCGGCGCCGTAGCGGAGGTCGAGGTTCTCGTAGGTCACGTAACCGCGGCCGCCCTGGTCGATGATGTGGCTTCTGAGGGCAAGTTCGATGCTCTTATATCGCGATGCGGGGTTGGCATCGCTGCGGAGCTTTACCTGCCAGGATTTGGCGTCGTAGAAGTAGTCGCCGTCGCGGCGAAGGTCGGCGGCGGTCCATTTCTTGACGCCGGTGGACTGCCCGTGATCGAAGATGATGTTGCCGACATCGACCGAGAGGGGGATGAGCTGGTTGGAGCGAGCCGGCGTGAGTTGGATGGAGCGAAGGGATACGGTTGCGTCCGCGGGAATGGCGCCGCCGAGATAGAAAGCGAGTCGGGCATCGGTCGCAGTCTGTCGGGCGTGGAAGCGGACGGTGTGCGTGGCGAAGTCGCTGCCGATGGCGGGCAGGCCGGCTTCAACCGCGGCGTAGGGAGTCCAGGGTGCGCCGGGCTTCATCAGTGAGATACCGGCGGGCGTGAACGGATGCGAGGATTTGGCCTGGAAAGTGAGCAGGTAGTATTGGTCGGCTTTGACGGCGACGCCGATCATGGATAGCTGAATGTGGTTGGACTGGGTGCCGCTCTTGCGACAGGTGATACGAAGTGCGGAGGCATCGGCAGGATCGACATCCAGGGTCGCGTCGGCACCGCCCTCGTGGTGCAGGGACCAGCCTTTGCGCGGCAGATCAATGGGCGATCCGATCGGGTCGAAGCGCAGAGGCACGGTCTGCCAGATGCCCTCGCCGGCCGGTTGCCAGTCTTCGGGCTTGTCGGCGGCGGCGGAGCCGAGAAAGATGGGCTTGGCGCCCTCGCCAAAAGCGGCGTAGGTGATGACGCCGGCGGCGCTGCCGCTTTGGGGACGCAGTTGGCCGCGCCAGGTCTGGCCACGACGGAAGAGGACGCTGTCGCCTGGTGCCAGGGGGGCGGCGTTGACCTTGGCGAGGGATCGCCAGGCCGATTCGGGTTTCAGGCCATCGAGAGCGTCATCGCCGCGCGTGGCGTCGACGTGGTAGGTGTGCGAAGGGGCATTGGGCTGAACTTCAGCGCCGCTGGTTGAGCAAGCGGCGAGGAAGAGGGCGACGATAGCGAAGTGTCTGATATTCATAGGTGCCGATTTCGCATTGTACGCGGAGGCGACGGCCAGGGACATGTCGCGGGTGCGCCGCACGCATCGTTGGCGTGGCGATCAGTCGGGAAGACGCTTGTGGCTATCAGAAGCTCGTTGCATGGGCGTCTCGCCCATGCTGTCAGTACTTAGACATCTAGTGTAGACAGAGAGAGTAGCCGCATCCCGCGCCCTCACCTCGGCCCTCTCCTGAAGGGAGAGGAAGGTATAGGTCGCGGAGTACCGCGACGCACGGGCGAGACGCCCGTGCCACAAGTCTTTTCCGGCGGGACGCCGGCAGCGATGTCCCGGAACTGGTCCCGTTGGAAAGACCGGGTAAACTCTGGCGATGCGAATGCAGGCCCGATCCAGCGACGAAGCACCCGTCAAGGAGCAGCGTATGCGAGCAATCTGTCGAGGACTATTAATCTTGTGCCTGGCCGGCGTCAGAGCTATGGGCCAGGAGGTCTACAAACCATCTCCGACGGAACTGCGCGAGGCCTACAATCGCGCGGGGGAAATGCGGACGATCGGCAATGGCCGGGTGTTCCTCGCGTCGGTCGAGGCCAACTGGACGGCCGATGGGGCGAAGTCTTGGTATCGCAATGACCTGGCCGATGGCAAGCGGCAGTTCGTGCTGGTGGACGCGGCCGGTGGCAAACGCGGGCCGGCGTTTGATCACGTGAAACTGGCCGCGGCGCTGGGCAAGGCGTCGGGGAAGACGATCGATGCGGAGCGGTTGCCGTTTGATCGGATCGCGATCATCGGCGAGCAGGCCGTGGCGCTGGAAACCGGCGGGAAGAAGTGGCAGGTCGCCCTGGACACGTACGAGTGCAAGCCATACGACGGGACGATCGCCGCGCCCGACAGCCGGCCGGCCGATCGGCAGCGCGGACGGGCGGATGATCGGCGCGCGGTCGTGCCGCGCGATGGGGATGTCGCCTCGCCCGATGGTAAGTGGATCGCCTTCGTGAAGGATTTCAATCTGCATATCCGGCCCAAGAGTGGCGGCGAGGTGGCGAAACTCAGCACGGCCGGCGTGTCGGGCAATGCCTTCGGAAGGATCCTCTGGTCGCCGGACTCGCGGACGATCGTCGCGCATCGCATCGAGCCGGGCGACCGCAAGGAAGTCTACCTGATCGAGTCCTCGCCCAAGGGCGGTGGGCCGGCCAAGCTGCAGTCGCATGTCTACCCTCGGCCGGGCGACAAGTTCACGGCCTGGGAGATGTGGCTGTTCGACGTCGAATCGCACAAAGAGACGAAGGCCGACACCGACCGCATCGACTTTGGCGATTCCCCGGCCGTCCACTGGCGCGACGGTGGCAAGCGGTTCACGTTCGAGCGCACCGACCGCGGCCACCAGCGTTTTCGCATCATCGAAGTGGACGTTGCCACGGGCAAGACCCGCAATATTGTCGATGAGAAGGCTAACACGTTTATCTGCGGCCTGAAACACTTCGCCTACTACATGGACAACGGCCGGGAGATCATTCGGGCCAGCGAAAAGGATGGCTGGAACCACCTGTACCTGATCGACGGCGAGACGGGGCGGGACAAGAACTGCATCACGCCGGGCGAGTGGCCGGTGTTGGGCGTGGAGCGCGTGGATGAACAGAAGCGGCAGATCTGGTTCCGCGCTGGCGGCGTGTGGGCGGAGCAGGATCCGTATCACGTTCACTATTGCCGCGTGAATTTCGACGGCACGGGGTTCGTGCGGCTGACGGCCGGCGACGGCACGCATCGCATCCGCTATTCGCCGGACGGCCGGTACTTCATCGATACGTATTCGCGGGTCGATCTGCCGCCGGTGACGGAGCTTCGCAAGAGCGAGGATGGCGCCCTGGTCTGCGGATTGGAGCAGGCGGACATTTCGCGGCTGCTGGCGACGGGCTGGAAGTATCCCGAGCGGTTCACGGCCAAGGGCCGCGACGGCAAGACCGACATCTACGGCATGGTGATCCGCCCGCGGAACTTCGATCCGAAGAAGAAATATCCGGTGATCGAGTACATCTATGCCGGCCCACAGGATTCGTTCGTCACCAAATATTTTCACCCGTTCAACCGCGACATGCACGAGCTGGCCGAGCTGGGCTTCATCGTGGTGCAGTGCGACGGCATGGGCACGAGCAACCGCAGCAAGGCGTTTCACGATGTCTGTTGGAAGAACCTGGGCGATGCGGGGCTTCCCGATCGCATCGCGTGGATCAAGGCGCTGGCGGCCAGGGATGCAAGCCTGGACATCTCGCGCGTGGGAATCTTCGGCACCTCGGCCGGCGGGCAGAGTTCGACCGGCGCGGTGCTTTTCCACGGCGAGTTCTACAAGGCGGCCGCGTCGAGCTGTGGTTGCCACGACAACTGGCTCGACAAGGCCTGGTGGAACGAGCAGTGGATGGGCTATCCCGTCGGCCCGCACTATGCGGCCCAATCGAACATTACCAACGCCGCGAAACTCAAGGGGAACCTGCTGCTGATGGTGGGGGAGCTCGATCACAACGTCCCGCCGGAATCGACGTTCCGCCTGGCCGATGCGCTGATTAAGGCCAACAAGAATTTCGAGCTCGTGGTGCTGACCGGGTCGGACCACAGCGACGGGGGACCTTATGGCCGGCATAAGCGGCAGGATTTCTTCGTGAGGTCGCTGCTCGGCGTCGAAGCGCCGGGGTGGAACTAACTGGTCGTGTAAAAAACATGCCGCGCTCCTCCTGCTCTCTCTCCCGCTGGGAAAGGGTTGGGGTGAGGGCGTTCCGCGAAATTGTTTCTGTCCGTTTCCCGGGAGCGTGGGCGTCCCCGCTCGCTTGTCCATTGCGGCGTATCCGACGCGCACCCCCATCTCATCGCCGAACATGGGACTCGCTCGGCAGCGTCGTCGGTCTCGTCGTCGCCTGGCCCGGCTTTGGGCCTTTCACTTCAAACACAAGTTCGATCGGCAACTTGACGCTCTCGCAAAACGCCTTGCCGTTTTTCCGGTAGAACCCGCTCAGAATGACGTCCACGGTCCCTCGAGCCGCGCCAATCGACAACACATCCGGCGACAGTTTCCCGTTGATCCAGCCACACGCACAGCCGCATGTGAATCGCTTCTCGTCCTTGTAGACGGATGCGTGCAGCCGTTTGAGAAGTGCAATGTTGTCTATCAGCGAAAAACTACCGCCACCGCCGTAAGAGCTGCCGTCCTTGCTTTCCAGTGTACACCCCAACGATTCATAGCCTGTCACAGCCAGAAAGACTTCTTCCTCAAGGTAATTCCATACTCGTATATTGACTTCCCCCGCGTGTGGCCCTGTGATCGCCACCTGCCGTTCGCAGGTCACCAGCAGTCCTTTCTCATTGGACTGCGGATCCGTCAGCAGTCGGATCGTCGGCGGCCGCTCCGCCTCGGCTTTTCTGGCTGCGTCGCGGGCCTGGAAATCAGCCGGTTTCCACACATACCGGCCGGTCTTGTCGATGCTGCCCCACCAGCCGAGTTTGTCATAGCCGCCGATATTCACCCGCGCCAGCCCGCGATCGAACCGCTCGGCCGAATCAAATTGGCAGGCGATGACTTCCTTGCCGTCGCGATCAATAAATCCATACTTCTTGTTCATTTCGACCCGGGCCAATCCGCCGGAGAATTCCCCCATAAAATCAAATTTCGCCGGCACGACGAGGTGCCCCTCGGTATCAATGGCTCCCCACTTGCGTATCGGCCATCCTGTCGCGTCCTCTTCAATTACGCAGACGGCCGCCCGCCCCTCGCTGAATGAACGCGCTTCGTCGAGCATGGGCGAGATCACATAAGTTCCCTGTTTGTTGACAAACCCGATCTTCGATGTCCTCCTGTCGGTCACCATCGCCAGGCCCTCGCAAAAGCCCGCATAGCCGTCACTTGCGTTTGCCAGTGGGATCACCAGTTTCCCTTGCGGATCGATAAAGCCAATCACCGTATCACTCTCCACCCACGCCAGCCCCTCGGAAAACGGAGCGGCCGTGCCGAATATCGCGGGAATTACCTGCCGGCCCGTGCGGTCGATGTATCCCCTTTTCCCATTGTTCTCGACCGGCATCCGGTCACTGTCAAAGCCCAGATAACTGAAGTCATCGTGAGGCTTCAACACATATCGCCCCGACTTGTCGATGTATCCCCATTTCCCTTTGCCCTTCTCGAATTCGCCAACATGAACGGCCGCCAGCCCACCCTTGAACGAGCACGCGCCGTCGAACTGCGGCGCAATGACCATCCTGCCGACCGCGTCGATGTATCCCCATTTCTTGCCGACCTGCACGGCGGCCAATCCCTCGCTGAACTCGTAGAAGCTGTCATCGTACGTGGCCGGGATCACCATCCGGCCGGTCGAGTCGATAAACCCCCACTTCCCGTTCTCCTCGATTCGATAGAGACCCGCGCCATCCGGTGCCGGCGCAGGGGCCGCAAGCAAACACCGGGAAACGATAACAAGGATCAACACTGTCCATGTTCGTGACATACGCCCGCCTCTCGCTCTTGCAGTCAGTCGGCGAGTCGCCAATCGCTCCAGAAGCGCGCTCGGGCCACAATGATACTCTGGGAAGCACGAATCAACCAGGTTGATGGACCAAGCACGACACCCAGCGGCTGCATGACACTTTCAGCGTGATCCCCCACCCGCTCAGCAGAGCCGGCGTTCACGCTGGCCTTCCCGCCGCGTAACCAGCGGCACAAACACAACTTGCAGTCCGCCAAGCATGGGAAATGTACCCATTAAAATACCAATACGCCACGTCCGGCATCTTGGCTTGACAATCCCTTTTGGACCCTCAAAGGACACTGTTTGTTCGCCTGTTCCTGAAACCTTGCCACTCGTAACCACTTTGCAGGCAGCCTCGTATGTCTCATCAGCGATCTTCACCACCCTAGCAAACATTTTTTCTTCTCGCCCTGCCCACCCGCTTCCGGATTTGCAGAGCATGCACAGTGCCCGCGACGGCCACCATCATTGCCTCTTCGATTTTAATTCGTCATTCGCGTTTCGAGTTTCGTCATTTCCGCACGCCTCAACCCATCTCGTCATGCACCCTTCTTGGCATCCGTGACCCCGCAATCTCTTGGATTGCGAACGCGATTCGGGTACGCTCGCCCCTTCGATTGCGCAACTGAAAGGACGTTGTTATGGCTCAGCTTCACATTCTATCGCCGCGGGGATTCCGGTCGGCCGGAGTCTATGCCGGGATCAAATCCAAGCAGACGCCGGATGTCGGATTGCTGATATGCGATGTGGTGGCGGCGGCGGCGGCCGCGTTCACGACCAACAAGGTGTTTGCCGCGCCCGTGAAGATCGGCCGGGAGCACGTCAAGAACGGGAAGTTGCGCGGTGTGGTCATGAACTCGGGCAACGCCAACGCCTGCACGGGCAGACAAGGCGAGATCGATGCCATCCGCATGTGTCAACTCGCGGGCACCGTCGCCGGGTGCAGCCCGAGCGACATCCTCCCCTCGTCCACCGGCATCATCGGGCACCTTCTGCCCATGGACAAGATCGAGCGCGGCATCATCGAGGCCGGGCAGTATCTCGGCAGTTCACTCGAACATGCCCAGCTCTTTGGCGATGCGATTCTGACCACGGATCTCAAACGCAAGACGGCGGCCGTGGAATTCAAAGTTGGCAAGCAGACGGTGACACTGGCCGGGGTGTGCAAGGGTTCCGGCATGATCGGCCCGCGAATGGCCGTGCCGCATGCGACCATGCTGGCGTACCTGACGACCGATGCGAGCATCTCGCCGGTGCTGCTGCGAAAACTGCTGGGCGCCGCGGTGGAGAATTCGTTCAATTCGGTGACGGTGGACGACCACGCCTCGACCAATGACACGGCCGCGATTCTGGCGTCGGGGTTGTCGGGTGCGAAGATCGACTCGCCCAAGGCTGTGAAAGCGTTCGCGGCGGCACTGAACGAGGTGTGCCAGTCGCTGGCCTACCAGATCGCGGCCGATGGCGAAGGCGCCACGAAGGTGATCGCGATTTCAGTGGAGAAAGCCAAGAGCGAGGCCGACGCGCGTCTGATCGCGCGGGCGATCGCCAATTCGCCGCTGGTGAAGTGCGCCATGCACGGCAACGACCCCAACTGGGGGCGGATCGTTTCGGCGGCCGGCCTGACGGCGGCTGCGTTTGTGCCGGAAAAGGCGGCGCTGACGCTGCAGGGGACGATGGTGTTTGCAAAGGGGCAGCCAGTCGTGTTCGACGCGGCGGCGGTTTCCAAATCACTGGAAGTCGCGGAGGTGAAGATCGTGCTTAACTGCGGCATCGGCAAGGCGGCCGCCAAATGCTGGACCTGCGACCTGTCGCGGGAGTACATCACGATCAACGCGGATTATCATACTTGAATTAGTCCGTAGTCAGTGGTCCGTAGTCAGTAGTGACTACGTTGGCGCCCACTTGCTACGGACCACTGACTACTGACTACGGACTAACGCAATGCGTAAAATAAAATCACATCGCGTGCTGATCGGGATGGAGATTCACGTTCAGCTCGCCACGCAATCGAAGATGTTCACCTCCGCGCGTAACGGGTTCGGTGGCGAGCCCAATACGCAGGTGGATCCGGTCGTGCTCGGTCTGCCGGGCGTGCTGCCTGTCATGAACAAGCGGGCCGTCGAGTATTCCATCAAGGTCGGCCTGGCGCTGGGGTGCAAGATTGCGAAGTTCACCAAGTGGGACCGCAAGAGCTACTACTATCCCGACCTGCCAAAGAACTATCAAATCTCCCAATACGACCTGCCGCTGTGCAACGAGGGTGTGTTCGAGATTCAGACGGATGGCGGAACCAAGACAGTGCGCATTCGCCGGGCACACCTGGAAGAAGATGCGGGCAAATTGCTTCACGAAGCGCCGGGTGGTTTTCATATCGACCACTCCATTGTCGATCTCAATCGCGCCGGCACGCCATTGCTGGAAATCGTCACCGAGCCGGACCTGTCCACGGGCAAGGAAGTCGCCATTTTCGGCCAGGAGCTCCAGAAAATCGTGCAGTATCTCGGCGTGTCGGAGGCGCAGATGCAGATGGGCCACATGCGCTTCGAGCCGAACATCAACGTCCACATCACCGATCAGGACGGCGTGGTGCACAAGACGGCCATCACCGAGATCAAGAACCTCAACAGCTTCTCGGTGCTCGAGCGGGCGACCGAATATGAAATCCAGCGGCAGATTCACGAGTGGACTGAAACCGGCTCTCTCGGCAAGAAATCGACCTATGGCTGGGACGAAGCCGGCGAGCGGACCTTCCATCAGCGCGACAAGGAAGAGGCCAACGACTACCGCTATTTCCCCGACCCTGACCTCATGCCCGTGATCGTCGACGAGGCGTGGCTGATGGATATCAAGAGCCAGATCGGCGAACTGCCGGCCGCCCGGCGAAAGCGATACATCGAGGCGCTCGGCCTTTCCGAGAAAGACGCGATTGTGTTGACGGCCGACCGCACCAGCGGCGATTTCTTCGACGCGATCGTGTCGGCCGGCGTCGATCCCAAGCGGGCCGGCAGCCTCATGGAGACGCTGCGGGAAATAGCCAACGAACGAGGCACCGCGGCGACGGCGATCGGCGTGTCGGCACAGCGCGTCGCCGAGATCGGAAAACTTGTCGAATCCAAGCAGATCGCCGCGGCCAAGGAAACTGCCAAAGCTATCATTTCTCGTCTGGCGGAGCAGGATACTCCGGCCGAGGAAGCGGCCAAGGCGCTGGGGCTGATCCAGTCGAACGATACCGGCCTGATCGACGCGG
>JANYKD010000269.1 GCA_025361735.1 Phycisphaerales bacterium | reverse complement strand
GCGTAGCCGGCCTTCTTGAGATCGACGGCGTCGAATGCATCCTCGTTGACGAGGATAATGCCGCCGCGTTTGACGACGGCGAGATTGGTCTTGAGGGCGGCCGGGTTCATGGCGACAAGGACATCGACTTCGTCGCCGGGCGTGAAAATGTCGGTGGAGGCAAACTGGAGCTGATAGCCGGAGACGCCGGCGATCGTGCCGGCGGGAGCGCGGATTTCGGACGGGTAATCCGGCAGCGTACTGATGTCGTTACCGAGAAGGGCCGACGCGTCGGAAAACGCGGAGCCGACCAGCTGCATGCCGTCGCCGGAGTCACCGACGAAGCGAATGGTAACTGACGACAACTTCTTGCGGGGTTTCGCCTGCGGACCTGCGGAAGAAGAAGACGAAGAGGGCGCGGTTGTTATCGGACTCATAATTTTAAAATCCTCTGCGGGCGGAAAATTAGCCAGTTGATGTGATTTGTACAGGATTGTCCGCCCATTTTCACGAAAAATGTCGAAAGTTTCTGCAACTCGTGTGGAAATAAGTGGATGCGAGCTTGACTATACTGCATAGTTTTCCTAGTTTCCGTTGGACTCAAATGGGCTGCCGCGTTCCGGTTCACGTCACTTTTGCCCGCGGCGTCCTGGTCAAGTCTGGTGCGATATGGCCGAAAAAGAAAACAACAACTCGACAGCGACGGGCCTGATGGCGCCTCTGGACACTGAGGTTGGGAAGGTCGTCGTGGATATTGGCCTGGCGACGCGAACCGAAGTGGAATTCTGCCGCGAGCATCAGAAGCAATCGTCGGATCCGAATCAGCGCAGCTTGGCGGACCTGCTGGTCGAGCACTCATTCATTACGGTCAATCAGGCCAAGCGCATCCGCAGCGTTCTCGCTGAGCGGCGAAACAGCCAGATCCCGGGATATCGCATCCTCGAAAAACTCGGCAAAGGCGCCATGGCGACGGTCTACAAGGCGAAGCAGGAATCGCTCGATCGCATCGTGGCCATCAAGATCATGCCGAAGAAGATGAACGAGAACCCGGATCTCGTGGCCCAGTTCTACAAAGAGGGACGGGCAGCGGCGCGGCTCTCGCACAACAACATTGTGCAGGCCTATGACGTGGCACAGGCGCCGGACGGTTTTCACTATTTCGTGATGGAGTACATCGAAGGCAAGACGTTGTACGACGTGATGCAGCCGCCGCCGGTCGGGGAGGGCCGGGCATTCTCCGAGCGTGAGGCGCTGGACATCATGATCCAGATTACCGAGGCCTGCGCGCATGCCCACGAACGCGGACTGATCCACCGCGACATCAAGCCGAAGAACATCCTGCTGACCCCGCAGGGTGTCGCGAAACTCACGGACCTGGGCCTGGCACGGGCGATGGATGACAAGGTGGCGGCTCAGTCGGAGGCCGGCAAGGCGTATGGAACCCCCTACTACATCAGCCCGGAGCAGATTCGCGGGGAGGTGGATATCGACTTCCGGGCGGACGTGTATTCGCTGGGAGCCACACTCTATCACCTGGTGACGGGTCGCCCGCCATTTGAGGCGGACAGCCCCACTGCGGTCATGCACAAGCATCTGCGCGAGCCGCTGACACCGCCGGACCACATCAACACGGCACTGTCGGCCGGAATCGCCGAGGTCGCGGAAGTGGCGATGGCGAAGAACCGGGAAGAGCGCTATGGTTCGACCCGGGACATGCTTGAAGATCTGGTGGCGATCCGCAACGGACAGGCGCCACTGCACGCGAGGCGTTCGGTGGACCTGGACTCGCTAGCGAAAGTCGAAGAGACGGGTAAGACGGTGGACCTGGCGCCGGCCGCCCCCCCGCCACCGATGTGGGTGCAGCCGAGGTGGGTGATCTGGTACTTCATCGGGCTGGGGGTGTCGGTGTTAGCGAATCTGGTGATGGTGTTCATGTTGATGCAGAAGTAGCCCGGCGGGACCAGCGTCTTGGCTGGCTGGACGTGTCAAACGGGTAGCGCCTCAGGAAGGCCGGCGAAAACGCCGGCCCTATTTATTGCGCGTGATTGCCCATAGGTATTTTTGCGAGGTCAGGTAGATCGTGCCGTTGGCGACGATGGGGGTGCTGTAGGCCGGGGACGGAAGACGGACACGGCTGAGAATCTTCATTTCCCGGCCGGGCGCCATGACGAAGGCCTCTTTGGTGTTGGCCCAGTAGATCTTTCCGTCGGCCACAAGAACCCCACCCCAGGTTTCGGCGCCGCTCTCAAAGACCCACTGGACTTTGCCCGTGTCGGCGTCAAGGCAGTGCATCCGGCCTGCGACGTCCGGGATGTAAACCAACCCATCGGCGATCGTGGCATCGGCGATGGTGCGATCGATGGCGTCGTAGCTCCAGATCTTGCCGGTCTCGGTAACGTCGCCGGTCTTGGCGGCATCTATGCAACTCAACATGCCTTTGCCGCGGCCGTGGGCGGGATCCTGGCCGGTGGCGACGTAAATCCGGTTGTTGTGGAAGACGGGCGTGGCGATGATGTCGCTGGGGCCGACGTACAGCCCGTCATTCTTGTTGGGGCTGGTGTGCTTGCGCTTGTCGCCATCGGTGTAACGAATGGGTTTGCCGTCGCGGAGTTTGTAGGACGGCGGATTGCAGTCGTAGGACCAGGCAACCTTCAGATCAACCGGCTTTTCTGGAACACTGTCGAGTGCCTCGAAGGCATAGCAGACACCGTCGCCGCCGCCGAGGAAGACGAGCGTCTTGTCGCCGACCTTCCCCAGCGAAGGGGACGACCACTGGCAGTGGAACTGCCGGGCGCTGAGTCTGACGTTCTCCTTCGCCAGCAGCCGGCCAGTGCGTTTGTCGAGCGCGATAAAGGCCGGGGCGTCGGGGTTGGACATCTTCTCGTGTCCCTTGTCCATGCCATTGGAGGTGCCGACGTAGAGCACATCGCCGTGGATGAGGACCGAGCAACTGGCCGCGTCGTGCGGGCGCACGCCGAGTTCGTCGATGAGGTCGTATTTCCAGATGATGTCGGCATCCTTGTGTGTGAGCTTGACCGGCGGATTGCCGGCACCGGCCATGTATTTCCCCTCGTCGGTGAAGGGGCCTTCATTGCCGTGCGCCTGGCCGCGGACATCGAGGCACAAGACTTCGCAGGCAGTACTGACGATGTAGACGCGGTCGCCGTCGACGGCGGGTGACGAACAGGTACCCAGATCCTGATGGGTAAAGAGCGAGTTGGGCCAGGGGGCACTGCGGCGCGGCGTCAGCAGTTGCCAGAGGAGGTCGCCGGTCTTCTCATCGAAGCACAGGAGCATGCCTGCCTTGGAGCGCGTGAGACGCGGGTCTTCGTCGGCGAGTTTGTCGTCGGTTCCGACAAAAACCCGGCCGCCGGCGACGGTGGGGTTCCCATAGGCAGCGCCGCCGAGGCGGGCGGACCATTTCACGTTCTTCGTGGTGGCGAGATCGATGCCGTTGCCGGTCGCCTTCTTCTGGCCGAGATCGAAGGAGTCGGGGAGTCCCTTTTCTTCGGAGACGGTGTTGCGGTCATCCCGGCCGCCCCAACAGGGCCAGTCGGCGGCGGAAGTCGTGAATGCGGCAAGGACAATTGTCATGCCGAGGCACGAAGGCACGGAGCCACGAAGGAACGAAGCGAGAAGCCGGCGAGGCGAAGTCATTTGACGGGAACGACCAGCGGACGAGGCAACAGAACTCATGGACAACTTCTCCTTTTGCACCCAGTACCGGACGTACATACCACCGAGATGGTTAAATGATGACGTGGAACGTGTAGAATGCGGGAATGGCACAGAAACTGGCGTTTATCGGAATGGGGATCATGGGATTGCCGATGGCGGGACACCTGCTGGCAGCGGGACATGCGCTGACCGTACACAGCCGGACCAAAGCGAAGGCCGAAGCGCTACTGGCAAAGGGGGCAAGCTGGGCCGATTCGCCGGCCGACGCAGCGCGTGGCGCCGAAGTCGTTTTCGTGTGCGTGACCGACACGCCGGACGTGGAAGCCGTGGTACTGGGAGATCACGGTGTGCTCCTGGGAGCAGGAACCGGGACGGTGCTCGTCGATCACTCGACGATATCGCCGGCCGCCACGCGCCGGATGGCGACGTTGTGCGCCGCGAAAGGCGTGACATTCCTGGATGCGCCTGTGTCGGGTGGAGATGTCGGGGCAAAGAATGCGACGCTGTCGATCATGGTCGGAGGAGACGCGGACGCGTTTGAGCGCGTGCGGCCGCTGCTGGGGAGCATGGGCAAGAGCGTCGTTCACTGCGGAGGCGTGGGGACCGGCCAACTGACAAAGCTGGTGAACCAGATCCTGGTGTCGGTGACCAATCTGGCGGTCTGCGAGGCGCTGACGTTCGCCGGCAAGTGCGGGCTGGACCTGGAGAAGACAATCGCGGCCGTCGGTGGCGGCGCGGCGGGCTCGTGGCAGCTCGCGAATCTCGGGCCGAAAATGGTCAAGCGTGATTTCGCCCCGGCCTTCATGATCGACCTGATGCAGAAGGATCTGCGGCTGGTCATGCAAGCCGCCCAGGAAGCGGGCGTGGCGTTGCCGGGATCCGGGCTGGTGCATCAGCTCTTCACCGCGGCCCAGGCGGCAGGCGACGGCCGGGCGGGGACACAGGCGTTGTATCGAGTAATACGAAAGATGGCGGGAGGGTGACTGCGGGTGTTTGAGGACTGTTGGGCAGTCACCATCACTCTGCCGAGGAGGGCGGCGAGCCGCCATCCCGCATCCGCCGAATGGCTTGAAGATGATGAATCGACGCCCGATCCTTCAAGCGGTTGGCAGCTTTCTTGGCCGCAATGAGAGAATCCAAATCAAGCACGCGGCAGACGAATCCGCCAAGATCCATCTCAACAGCCCGGGGCCGAATTTCCTCATACGAGCCGACTTCCGGGAGCTCTCCAAGAATGTCGAGTATGCCGAGGTCGGTCAGCAGATAGAGATTGTGGATACCGCGAAGGCGATGATCGACGACATCGGGCACATGCATCTTGTCCGGCCGCATCCGGTGGGTCGGATGAATGTCGCGCACGGCGGTAAGAATACGCAGGAGATTCGCGTCGTCGAGCGGAGCCATGACGTCCACATCGTAGGTGGCCACAGGCGAACCATGGAGAGTGCCGGCTACACCGCCAATTATTACGAAATCCACCTGATGGTCATGGAGCCGTTTCAAAATCTGGTGGAATTGGACCATGAGTGATTCCCCTTCGCTCCCAAATCAGGAAAATATCGTGGACGAAACTCTCGAGATTGGCCAGACGCTGCGCAGGAGTGAGTTTCAGCTGATCTTCAATCTGACAGAGATCGACGCCCGCTTCATCCTGCGGCGGGAACGCCGGGATCTCCGAAGGGTCGAAATCATCGGGTTCGGCCATGATCGGTTCACTATACCGTGCGTGCGGCATGCCTACAGCGCCAAACCGCGGTCGACGATCGCAGGCACAGTCACTTCTTCTCCTCAGCCATGTCGTCAGCGGTGAGTTTCTTGAGCCGGATGTTCTTGTAGGCGCCGCTGGTCTGGTAGTTGGCCAGGCCGAAGGGCTTGGAGTTCTCGACTTCGATGCGGACGTCGATCTTCTTGTCCTTGATATCCGCGTCGACCACCTCTTTGTCGTCGATCCAGCACTGGATTTTGTCGGCCAGGACGCGGACGCGGAACTTGTACCACTTCTTGGAATCGAACTCCATGACCTTGGTCGTGGTGTTGCTGGAGGCGTCGCCGCCGTCGATGGAGGAAATGCCAACCACGCCGCCACCCCAACCGCCGACGATGAAGGACGCGAACGAATCGGCCACGGGGAAAGTCAGGCCGACGAAGAAGTCGGAGCCGTCCAGCTTCTGGGCTTCGAGAGATACCTCGTAGTTGACCTTGGGCACCTTGCCGGTGTAGGTCAGGCCGGAGAGTGTGGCGCCGGCGGGAATGATCAGCAGGCCGTCTTTGACCTTGCATGTGCCGCCACCGCCGAAATCGGAGTCTTTCCAGCCTTCGAGGGTCTTGCCGTCGAAGAGGCTTTCCCAGCCTTCGTCGGCCGGCTTGGTGGCTTTCTCCTTGTCGGCAGCCCCGGCGATGGGCGAAAGCATGAGGGAGAGGGCGACGATCAAAACAGAGAAGGCGGTGATCTTGGTCATGGGAAACTCCTTTTCACAGTAGTGTACACACGAAGGGCGCAAGTATTGAAGAGGAGTTTCATCGCTTCTCGAGCGTCTTAATGTAATCGGCCCAGAGTTCGTCCACCGTCTTGCCAGTGAACTCTTTCCAAACCTCGGGAGTGTACTTGCCTTGGCGCATGGCGGTGTTGAGTTTCTTGATGATGTCCTTGTCGATGTTCACGACGATGTAGTTGAGGAAACCGGCGGTGGTGCGATAGCTGTCGGTGTACTTCGCGGCGGCGGGATCTCGGGGGCGCGTGCCGGCTGGCGTGGGCTCGTACTTGAACCAGCGGACGTAGTCGGTCAGGCCTTCGACCAGCCAACCCGGATTACCACGGCCGCGATACTGCTGAACCACATGCACGGCCTCGTGAACGATTGATCCGACGCCCTCGCCCTGCAGATTGCCCTTGTACCAGGGGACTGCGCAAACCACCCGTGTGCCGGCAGTGTAGGCGACGCCGCGCATGCCCTTCTGGAACGTCACAGTGAATCGCTTGGGCGCGGTATAGCCCTCGCTGGGGAGCATGTCGACAATGATCGGATACCACTTCTCGAGTGCGGGGCGAAGTTTGGTTTCGATCCACTCCTTGAATTCAGGGGCGTCGGTGTAGTCGATCACGATCTCGTATTTCGTGCCGTCGGTGCCCGTCGTGGTGGCGGTAATGATGGCGTTTTCCGCGACAACGGCGAGGTGCTCCTTGCCGTCGACAACGTCAATTTCGCTGAAGAACGTGTTGCCGAAGGGGTCGTCATTTTCCGTGCGGGAGATGTCCAGCAGCAGATAACGGAACTTGCCCAGGGCCGCGCCGGCCGAGTCGGCGACGCTCACGCCATACTGGCCGCCCGCCTCGCCCTCCTTGGGACGGGTGTCGACCGAAGTTAGCAGCTTCCAGCCGGCCTTCTCGGGGTCGACGTCGCGGGCGGGCTTGGCATTGAAACCCGCGGCCGAGCCGTCGGCGGCGTAGAGCTTGTAGACCTGCGGACCGCGAGTGCCGGCGTGCCAGGAATAGGTGTTCACCTGCTTGATTTCCGTGGCGTCGGTGAGGTCGAGCAGCAGGCGGCCGCCGTCGTTCCCCTGTGCAAAGAAGAAATTGGCGGCCGGCGCGTCAGCGTCCCGCGGCAACTGACCATCGTTAAGGACAGTGAGTTCGGCGCCATTGGGATCAC
>JANYKD010000151.1 GCA_025361735.1 Phycisphaerales bacterium | reverse complement strand
CCCATGCCACCCGATGAATCCGGAAAGACTGCTCGCCCGAATGGGTCTATATGGATGAATCAACCAGGCAGTACGCTCGTGAGATCATGTTGAAGGAGGCGGAAGCGGTCGGCTACGTGGCCGCACGCCTCGATGAATCGTTCGACCGGGCCGCTAAACTGCTGCTGGACTGCACCGGCACGGTCCTGACCAGCGGCGTTGGCAAGGCGGGCTTTATCGCCCGCAAGCTGGCGGCAACGCTGGCCTCAACCGGCACCCCGAGCCATTTTCTAAATCCTGGCGACGCCCTGCATGGCGATGTGGGGTCGATCCGTCGGGGCGATGTCGTCATCCTGCTGTCATACAGCGGGGAAAGTGATGAGATCGTGCGGATGCTCTCGGTGATCCGCAAGCTCGATCACCCCGTGATCGCCATTACGGGCAGCGACAAATCCTCACTGGCCAAGTTCTCGGATGTGGTTCTGCAGCTCGGCAAGCTCGAAGAGGCTTGTCCCCTGGGGCTTGCGCCCTCGGCCACGACCACGGCCATGCTCGCCCTGGGCGATGCTCTGGCGCTGACAGTCATGAAGCTGCGGAACTTCACCGACGAAGATTTTGCCCTGTTCCACCCGGCCGGCCAGCTTGGGCGCAAGCTGATCCGCGTGAGAGAGGCCATGACGTTTCGCAAAGGCGAGAACCTGCCGCTGGCATGCGATAATCTTACGGTGGCGCAGGTTCTGCACGAGGTGAGCCACATCAAGCGGCGCAGTGGCGCGGTGGTGTTGGTGGACGAACAGGGTAAGCTGTCGGGAATATTCGCCGACTCGGACCTGCGTAGGCTGTTGACGGACGGCGATGGATCGGTTCTCAGCCGGCCGATCGCGCAGGTGATGACGCGGAATCCCAAGCGCGTACACCAGGATGCCCTGGCGTCGGAGGTCATGGCCTTGATGAAGGCCCGGCGTATCGACGAAGTGCCCGTCGTGGATGACGACGGCGCCCCGGTGGGGTTGATCGATGTGCAGGATCTGGTCGTGTTGAAACTGTTTGACGTGGACTCGGAGACGTAAAGATATGAGATCGTTCCTCGTGCTGATATCGGCGGCGATTATTTCGGTGATGGCGTTCGGCATCTATTGGATGATGACCGGCGCCGAGGCGCCGCCGGCCGACAGCCGCACGAACCGCACCACCAGTGCGGTCAACGCCACGTTGCCGACAGCGTCGGAGACCGTGGTGGGGCCTGGACAGGGCGCGGGCTGGGACAAGTACGATCCCAAGACCGGGCTTCTCAGCAGCCGCATCCGCGTTGATCGCTACGAACAGGCGAAGGACGGCAAGCTCTTCGTGACCCGGCCGCGCGTCGATTTCTTCATGAAGAACGGCCAGGTGCTGCGCATCTACGGTGAGCGGGGAACGATCGTCATGCAGGAGAGCGTGGCCCGGACCAAGTCGGGGACGAGCGGCCCGAACCTCGGCCAGCCTCGGTCGGGCGATCTGGCTGATGTTACGTTGTATGTGTTGCCGGACGCGGATACGCCTGACGACAAGGCGACGATGACGTTGCGCATGAACAACGCCTCGTTCGACAATGAGACATTCAAGATCCAGACCGAGGCCTACCACGACGAGGCCGGGAAGCTTGTGCAGGCCGACCGCGTTCCCGTCACCGTGCGGGGCAAAGACTATGAGTTTGACGGCACGGGTTTGCGCCTGCAGTACAACGAGGTCGAACAGCGTCTGGAGTACATGCGGATTGCCTTTGGCCAGCGGCTGCTCGTGAAGAACACGCGCGCGCTGCGGAAGCCGGAGAACAAGGATCCCAAAGCCGGCGGCGCGATGCTGCCGGCTGCGGCGGGTGGAACATACTTGTCCTTTGCCGATTGCTTCCCTCTCGCCGAGCCCATTGAAGGAATCATCCTGGCCGCCGCGGCTCCCGTGCGGGTTGGGCCGGTGACCAGGCGTGCATTGCCTCCGGTCCGGCCGGCCACACGGCCCAAGCGCGTCATCGAACCGCCGGTCTATCGGGCCACGTTCAAGGATAACGTCGAGGTGTTCCAGGCCGGCCTGAAGCTGGCGACAGGCGAAGAACTGGTCGTCGATTTCCTGCCGGAGGACCAGGATCCGGACACGGCCATCGGTGTCGATCCGTCAAACGCCGCCACCCGGCCATCAGCCGTGACCATGCCCGCGACCCGGCCGGATTCACCGCGCCGCCGGCCCACCACCCGCCCCGCCTTCTCAACCCGGAGCGCAACCCGCCCGACCACGCAACCAACCGAGGAGCCGATCGAGATTCATTGGACCGGGCCGCTGGTCGTGGTCCCGCTCGTCGGCGACAAACCCGTGCGCCTGGCCCCGGGAGAGGCCATCGTGCGCATTTCCGGTTCGGCCGCCCGTCCGGTGGAGGTCGTGCGAAAGAGCGGCGAAGTGACCACAACGCTTCATTGCGCCAAGTTGACGCATTGGACCATCGACCAGGGCGCCCATCTCGAAGAGGGCGCCAACGTGCCCGTGGAAATGGCCGACAGCCGCGGCATGAAGCTGTTGACGCACACCATGGTCTACTCGCAGTTGGATGGCAGCGCCATTCTCTACGGGAAATCGACCGCGAGACTGCCCGTCGCCCCGCCCGACGCCGGGGACCAGACCAAACTGGAACTCATGGATGCCGCGTGGAACGAACGCTGCATTCTCTACTTGCACGGCGGCGATCTCGACGCCATGCAGGTTGACCGCGTGTCGCTGCAAGGCAACGTCGCCGTTCGCCACCCGCAACTCTCGCTCGACTCGAATACGCTCGATCTCCAGTTCGCCAGTGAGCCGGGGCGGCCGACCACGCAGCCGACAACGCGTCCGACGACCAGCATGGCGCTCAAGCAACTGGATGCCAACGGCAATGTGAAGTGCGTTGCCGTCGGGCAGGGGGGCGAGAAGGACGTTCGCAAGATTGACTGCGATTCACTCAAGCTGCTCACTGCTCCGGGCAGGGACGGCAAGCTCTATGCCCGTGAAATGGTGGCCATTGGCAACGTGTACACCTCCGACCCGGATCGCG
>JANYKD010000139.1 GCA_025361735.1 Phycisphaerales bacterium | reverse complement strand
CGCTCGCGCATCGAGACCTATGTTGCGTTCGGCCACGACATCCTCGCCTATCTGGCCGAGCAGAAGCGTGCCCACCCCGAACTGGAGAAACCGATTGCCGAGTTGGAGGCGCTGGCCCAGGCGATCGACGCCCGGGTTGTTCCCAGGCGGGAAAAGATCAAGACTCCCGATGAGGCGGCCGCCATGATCGAGGCCTTCCGCAAAGACGGCCTGGACGACACTGGCCCCGGCGCATTCGAAAAGTGCCGCAAGTTCACGGCGTCCATCGTTGAGATCGGCGACAACCAGGACGAACTCTCCGGCGAATGTCGCCTGGCGGTCAAGATCCTGCGCCAGCGGGCCGGACTGGCACTGGCGGCCGATCCGCGCCTGGCCGACGTCGCCCGCGAGATCCGCGCCCGCACCCAGAAAGTCCTCCGCAACCCCGCCGGCCACGAAGGAGCGAGACACTGATATGAACATCGCTATTGACAATCCAAGAGACGGAGCGACGCAGCGACGAAGCGACGAAGGGAAGCAGCGAGGAGGATCTGCCCCTCCGTCGCTTCGTCGCGTCGTCGCGTCGTCGCTCGTCCTCCTCACTTGCATCCTCATCACCGGCTGCCACAAGAAAGACACCGCCACCGCGCCACCCGCGGTCCAAACCATCACGACACCCACCGGCATTGAGATGGTCCTCGTCCCGGCCGGCTCGTTCACGATGGGCTCCGACGCCGGCGATGACGACGAGAAGCCCGCCCACAAAGTCGCCCTCGCCGCCTTCTTTATCGACCGCACCGAAGTCACCCAGAAGTCCTACGAGAGCCTCATGGGCACCAACCCGTCGAAGTTCAAGGATCCGGCCAAGCCCGTCGAGCGCGTCAGTTGGGCGACCGCGATCAAGTTCTGCAACATGCGTTCCGCAAAAGAGAATCTCCAACCCTGCTACGACCTCAAGACCCTCGAATGCAATTTCGCCGCCACCGGATATCGCCTGCCCACCGAGGCCGAATGGGAATACGCCTGCCGCGCGGGCTCGACCAGCGGCTATTCGTTTGGCGACAACCCCAGCGATGTCACCACGTACGCCTGGACCAAGTCCAACGCCAGCCAAGCCACGCACGCCGTCGGCCAGAAACCGCCCAACCGCTGGGGCCTGTTCGACATGCATGGTAACGTAGCCGAATGGTGCAACGATCGCTACGGCGAGAAGGAATACGCCAAACTCGCCGCCGACAACCCGCACGGGCCGGCCACCGGAGACGAACGCGTTCTTCGTGGCGGCAGTTGGCGTGCCGGCCCCGAACGCTGCCGTTCGGCCAGCCGCGCCGCCGAGACACCCGGGCTGGCCGATGTCTGTTTCGGCTATGAAGCCGACGGTTTCCGTTGCGTTCGCGCCGCCCGGTAATTGGCCCCCGTTCGGAATTCACGCTTCAGCGTGTCTTCCCGCGGAACTGCCTGCACGACATACTCAAGCGTGATCTCCGAACACTCGCGCTGGTCACGACACCCCGAACCGGATAACGCACGATGACTCGTTCGACTCGCCTCTCCTGTTCCCTCCTCTTTCTCCTCCTGGGGACCACCGCACTTGCTCAGGTAAAGCCGGCCGGTCCCGTACGACCCGTCCCCGGCGAGCCCTTCTTCCGCCCCGAATCGCGCGTCGTCACGCCGCCCATGCCCCACACCGGCGATGCGGCCGATGATCCGGCCATCTGGCTCCACCCTGCCGACCCCGACCTTTCCCTCATCCTCGGCACCGACAAGCAGGGCGGGCTTCATTCCTACAACCTCGACGGCTCACCGGTCGAGGTTGTCTCCGACACGGCCCGTCCCAACAACGTCGACATTCTCTACGGCTTCCCGCTGGATGGCCGGCCGCTTGACCTCGCCATCGCCAGTACGCGCGACCCCAAACACCTCGGGGTCATGGTCTGGCGCATCGACGCCAACTCGCGCAAACTCATCGACATCACCTCCGGCCCGGCCATTCCCGTGCTCAAGGGGAAAGACGTCCCCTATGGAATCTGCACCTACCACAGCCGCAAGACCGGCCGGTGCTTCTTCTTCGTCAACGACAAACTCGGCAACATCGAGCAATTCGAACTGTCCGCCGAATCCGGCGGCAAACTCTCGGCGAAGTTGGTTCGCGCCATGAAACTCAAGAGCATCGTCGAAGGGTGTGTCGCCGATGACGAATTGGGCAACCTCTATGTGGCCGAGGAAACCGTTGGCATCTGGGACTTCGCCGCCGAGCCCGATGGTCCGATCGCCGGGAAGCTCATCGCCCGCGTCAAGGAAAATGGCCTGACCGCCGACGTCGAGGGATTGGCGATCTACGCGGCCGCCGGCGGCAAGGGGTATCTCATCGCCTCGAGCCAGGGCAGCAACAACTTCAAGATCTACCGCCGCGACGGCAACCACGAGTTCGTGGGCACGATCCAGCCCAAGCCCGGCCGCTTCAACTCCCCGCGTGATACGGATGGCATCGCGGTCATCAGCACGCCGCTCGGCAAGCTCTTCCCCAAGGGTTGCTTCGTCGTGCAGGACGGCTTCAACAAATCCGGCAACCAGAACTTCAAGCTCTACGGCTGGGAGGACATCGCCGGCGAGCAGTTGCTCATCGACACGACCACCGGCCCACGAAAGTGACCGCGACCTGGGAGGGGTCTGCCCGTCTTTTTTGGCGAAGGTAGGGCGGTTTCGCCGAAACCGCCGTCTGGGCGTGCGAAGCAGACCGCTCGGCGAGCGGTCCCTACCTCAATTGCCAACAAAGATGGGCACGCGCCGATTGGCGCGAACATCGCACGTTTTCTGGCCAACTCAAAAACGCTCCTGTAGGATGGGCGTTTCCCATGAGTGACGCATCGCTCCAGTTTCAGTCCCTCACCAAGACATTTCCCGGGGTGCGCGCGCTCGACGCCGTATCCTTTGGCGTGCGCGATCGTTCGATTCACGCGCTGATGGGCGAGAACGGGGCCGGCAAAAGCACGCTGCTGAAGATACTCTCCGGTGCCCAGCGGGCCGATACCGGCGACATTTTCCTGAATGGGCGGCCGCACGTCTTCGCCAACCCATCGGCCGCCCACGCGGCGGGCGTGGCGGTCATTTACCAGGAACTTCACCTGGTGCCGCATCTGTCTGTTGCCGACAATCTGTTCCTCGGCCATCTGCCCAGCCGGCTCGGGTTTGTGGCCCGCGCGCGGCTTCTGGAGGAGGCCGGGCGGCAACTCGACATTCTGGGCGAGGACATCGACCCGCGCACGCTCGTGCATCGCCTGCCCATTGCCCAGCGGCAGATGGTCGAGATCGCCAAGGCCCTGACGCACAATGCCAGCGTCATCGCCTTTGACGAGCCGACCAGTTCGCTCTCCAGCCGCGAGGTGGATCGGTTGTTCGCCGTGATCCGCCAGCTTCGGGATAATGGCCGGGTGATTCTCTATGTGACGCATCGCATGGACGAGGTATTCGATCTCTGCGATGCCGCCACGGTGTTGCGCGATGGCAAGCATGTGCAGACCTGGGAATCGCTGCAGGGTGTGACGCGGGACCAGCTTGTCGGGGCCATGGTCGGGCGGTCGATTTCCGACGTCTTCCAGTACCAGGCCCGGCCGCACGGAGATGTCCTGCTCCGCGTAGAGAACCTGCTGGGCCGCGGCCTGGTCGAACCCGTCTCGTTCGACGTGAAGGCGGGGGAAATTGTCGGCCTGTTCGGGCTCGTCGGCGCGGGCCGGACGGAACTGCTCAAACTGATCTATGGCGCGGAGAGAGCCTCCGCGGGACACATTTCCGTCGACGGACAAGCGGTCCACTTCACGCATCCGTGCCAGGCCATCCGGCACGGGCTCGTCCTCTGTCCCGAGGACCGCAAGAAGGAAGGCGTGGTCCCGATCCGCCCGGTCTGGGAGAACATCAACATCTCGGCTCGCAGGCACTTTTCGCCACTCGGATTCTTTCTGAACCACGGCCGCGAATACACCAACGCCCGGCATTACATCGACGCCCTCTCCATCAAGACGCCCACGATTCAGCAGCCGATCTCACGGCTGTCCGGGGGCAACCAGCAGAAGGTGATTCTGGCCCGCTGGCTGGCGGAGAATCCGCGTGTGGTGCTGCTGGACGAACCGACCCGCGGGATAGACGTCGGGGCCAAGGCGGAGATTTACGCGATCATTTATGAACTGGCCCGCCGCGGGGCGGCCGTCGTGGTCGTCTCCAGTGAACTGCCCGAGGTGCTGGGCGTGGCCGACCGCGTGCTGGTCATGCGCGAAGGCCGGATGGTGGCCTCGCTCGACCGCGACAAAGCCACGCCGCACGAAGTGCTGAGTCTTGCCCTGCCGGCATCCGAGCCCGGCCAGCCGCCCGAAAGGATTCGCGCATGAAACCTTCCGTTCTGGACTACGCATCGCCCAGATCCACGGCCGAGAAATCGGCCGCCCTCCTGCTGGATCTGTGGGACCGCCTGGGCATGCTCATCGTGCTGCTGATCATGTTCGTGGCCGCGACCATCTTCGTCGACTATTTCTTCTCCGCGACCAACTTCAAGTCGCTGCTGCTGTCGGTCGCCATGTACGGCATGCTGGCCTGCACAATGCTGTTCTGTCTGGCCGCGGGCGACTTCGATCTCTCCATTGGCGCGATCGTGGCCCTTGGTGGAATCACGGCCATCATTGTCTGCAACCACACCCACAGCCTGGCGCTGGCAATTCTGGCGGCCGGCGCCGTGGGCGCGGGTGTCGGCGCGATTAACGGATTCGTCATCGCCATCCTCGGCATCAACGCCCTGATCACGACGCTGGCGTCCATGCAGATCACCCGCGGCATGGCGATGCTGGCGACGGGTGGCGGACCACTGGCGGCCGAGGATGCGAGCTTCTATCGCCTGGGCATGTACTCCTCGCTCGGCCTGCCCAACCCGGTCTGGCTGATGCTCGTCTTCTTCGCCATCTTCGGCACGCTGCTGCACTTCACGATTTTCGGCCGAAATACCCTGGCCATCGGCGGCAATCCCGAGGCCGCCAAACTGGCCGGCGTGCGTGTGCGGCAGACCAAGCTCATGATCTTCACGATCCAGGGGATGGTGGCCGGGTTTGTCGGCGCGGTGATGGCGTCGCAGCTCGGCACGATTCACCCGTTCGAGACAGCGCAAGGCTACGAGCTGACCGTCATCTCCGCCTGCGTGCTGGGCGGAGTGTCCATCACCGGGGGCATCGGCTCGGTGGTGGGAATCATCGTCGGCACGCTGATCATGGGCACGGTCCAGAACATCTTCGACCTCAAGCGCGTGGACCCGGCATTCCGCTACATCGTCTCCGGCGGCATCCTGCTGTCCGCCGTGCTGCTGGACCGGCTGAAGATGAAGCTGGCGGCGAAGTGAATTGGGGAAGTTGATAGTTGGTAGTTGATAGTTGCCAGTGGGCGGAATCGGGAAGAAGTTGAATTCGTCGCGGGTGATCATGGGGCTGTTGGCATAAGTGGTTCTCATGAATGGTGTTGCGATTCTGATGGTGCGGCCGAGGGGTGAAGAAAGCGACGCCGCAGCACCTCCACAGAGACGCCAAACGATCCACAGCGCCTCCCAAGCGCCGCCGGAAACTCCCCAGAGCAAACGGGCAGGACGACGAAGGATGAACGATGAATGCAGGCCGGGCAGAGTTGGCGGCGGGCGTATTCGGTTTTCAAGGAGCCGGGCCGCTTGCGCGGGCCAAGAAGGATGCGCCTCTATATATAGGCGAGGTATTGCGCGATTTCGTCGCCGCGCGCAACAGCGCGCAGCGCGAAAGCGGGTCTGGCGCTGGACGGGTGCGCCAACAAACTGGGACCGGAATTCTTCCGCGCGCAACACCATCGCGAAAAACCGGGGTCGAGAACCTCTGCCTGCACGGAGGTTATCCACATAACTGGCGGATTGGCAGCGATTCGAATCGTTTTCCACACAACCACGCTCGTAGGCGATGAGACGCCGATCGAGGGTCTGGCGCTGGCTGGTGCCATGCGACATGGACGCGACCCGGCTTGATGGGTTGCCCTGCGAATCGTAGAATCGCCACATCCTGCCAGGATCGGATGATGTTACCTATGCCGCCACTCCACCTCATTTTCCCCGTCGTGTTCATCACAATTACGTGCATGATTTGCGGCTGCGGCCGGTCGGAGCGGTACGACAATATCGCCCTCTCCGACCCGGCATTGAAAGAGTTTGGTAACCTTCTTCAAGTCAACCGGGCCGGTTTGGGTATCCCGCCCCTGCCGGCGAAAGCCGACGTTTCGGTCGAACGGTCGAACGGATCGGCCTACGATGCGATGTTGCACATCTATGCCAGGCACCAACAGCGGACGATCGCATTCCAGCGTGTCGACGGCGCGATGAAATGGATCGGCGAGCAAGTCGTGGTTGACGGGCCGCGCCAGCACACCACCGTTGACGGCACGTTTGCCGAGCAGATTGCGCTCACCTACGAGACGTCACGAGTATCGCACTATCGTTTAAACCACCTTAACATCTCGTATGACGGACCCGACGAGAACCTGCACATGAGAACTGATCTGACCGCCGCTGATGTCAAGCCGCTCCTGGATCAGTGGCTGGCACGCCCGTAACGCGGGATCGGAAGGAGCTCGATGAGCGGGAACATTGCGGGATGTTCCAGTGTTTATCGGATGGCGGCATGGAACGCTCTTTCGCCGCCGACCGACCGAGCCTGGATTAGTTCGCCCTGAGAGTGGTGACGGGAGTTCCCAAGGACATGGTCGGCCACGACCTCAGGGTGAAGGAGTTCGTTGACCTGCCGAAAGTCCCCTGACAGGCCATATGAGGGACCGTGGTGACGATGGCTCGCCGAGCCGTTCGGATCCGCCAAACAGCGGCGGTTTTGGCGAAACCGCTATTCCTGTCGCAACTTGTCTTCAGTTGGCCGGGCGGCTCTGGGGGCCGAAGAACATGGTGCGCATCTGGAAGTAAGGTTGGTAGCCGGTTTCGGCATCGTCGAGCTGGGCACGGACGGATTTCATGCGGGCGGGGATGAAGTCGGAGGGGTCGGGAATCGCGCCCATGCGCCACATGCCCAAGCCCGGAGCGAGGTGGGAAGGTTGGCCGAGTTCCGTCCATCTTGCCCGGGATTGTTGCACCATGCCGGAGAGCAGTTCAATTTGCGATTGGATCTTGTCGGGGGCGAAAACGGTGTCGGCGTAGAGGCGCAGGTGGCATCGGTAGCGCTGCTTCCAGGCATCCACGGCCATGACCCGTTCGATCAGCCGGTTGGGCATGAGATATGGCTTGTCGATGCTCAGGCGAATCTGCTCGGCAGGCTGGCCGGCCCAGATGAAGGAACCGATGGAGAGATTGAGATCCCAGGGCAGGAAGAGCACGCGATGGCTGGTGGGGTTGACGTAGAGGTAGTAGTTGTGGCCGGTCATGAAGTAGCTGTCGAGGTTGGACAGCAGCGTGTTCATGGCGATGAAGCGCAGAAATTCATCGACATCGAGCAGGCTTTCCAGGCGCGAGCGAAACTCGGCATCGTCGGCCGTGCTGATGAGGTTGCCCAGATCGATGAGGGTCTGGGTGTCGGCGGGTTCCGGATCGCCCTTGGACTTGGGGCGGTAGATGTTGACGTACACTTTGTTCCAGACGGGACCCAGCGAGCGGACGCCGCCCTGGAGGTTCTCGGGCTTGAGCAGCAGACCGCCGGATTTAAGCTGGTTGGCCTTGAGGCAGGTCTTGTCGACCTCCTCGACAATGCCGTAGAAGCCGGCGTACTGTTTGGTGAACTTGCCTTGGACGGTGATGTAGACCGCGGCGCAGGCCGCCCGGGAAGCAGGAATGCCGGCATCACGAAAGAGCAGGTAGGAGAGCGGCTCGCGCATCTGCGAGGGATCGAAGGCGTTGTTGTGCAGATTCAGGGCCTTGAGGCCGAGGAATGTGACATCGGGGTGAAAGCGATTGAAGTCTAGTTTGTATGGCCGCTGGAGCGTGGTCCCGCCGGCGCTGTAGGAGGAATTCCCGGAGAAGCGCAGGCCGATGTCGGCGCATTTCTCACCGTCGAACTCGAGCTGGGCCTTGACGTAGGCGTACTCGTTGCCGAACGGAGATGGCGCCAGCCGCTGGCCTTCAGGCGGAACATCGCCTTTGGCTGGATTGGTGGCCGGACGCGAAGCGGGACGGGCGAACAGCCTGGCCATAAAGCCCGGTCGAACGGGCTGCATCTGGTCCCAGGCTGTGGAGGTGAGCGTGAGGTGAACTTCGTGAAGACGGTCGAGGGAAAAAGGATCGACGGGACGCGAAGTGGGCGGGTTGGCGCGTGCGGAGAATGCGGCAAGGAGGACGGCCAGGGAGAGGATGAGTGTGCGGGGACACATGGCGAGATATCCTATCGGCCGAACGGGCAAGGCGTAATGGGCGGCGCGCGGACACTGCAGAATGCCAACGCAGCGGAATTTGAGTTCCTCAGAACATGCTGTTAGATTCGCGCCGGATGGTCTATTGGCCATCGCAGGACATCGCGAGTCTGGATCGGTTTCAGTCTCGGCCCGGCAAAGGAATCCAACGACAGGAAACCAACCATGAAAAGCGCTTTCGCTCTTTCGATCATCATTGCTACGCTCACAGGCCTCATGGCGCAAGGGGAGGAGTTGGATTTTGGCGATCGAACCTCGGTCACGCTAACCGGCAAAGCCTGGAAAGCGCTGGCCGACAAAAACTACAAGGATGCCGTCACCTACTCCAAACTGTGCGTGGAGCTGTATGAAAAACAGGCCGTCGAAATGCAGAAAGAACTTAAAGAACCCGTCCCCGCGGGCGACAATGAGGCGATTCACAAGAAAGGGGCGTTGAACGATGTCGGCACCTGCCTCTACATCATGGGCCAGGCGCTTGAAAAGCAGGACAAGAACGCGGAAGCCGTCGCAGTCTACAAACAGTTGACGGAGAAAGTTCCATTCGCGCAGTGCTGGGATCCGCAGGGATGGTTCTGGAAGCCGGCGGCGGCCGCGAAGGATCGTATCAAGGCACTGGAACTTTTGCTGCCGAAGTTGCCTCAAGGGGCAGAGTTGGATTTTGGTGATCGCACCTCGCCGACTCTAACCGACAAAGCCTGGAAGGCGCTGACCGATAACAACTACAATAATGCTGTCGCTTACGCCAGGAAGTGTGTGGAACTCTATGAGAAGCAGGCTGTCCAAATGCAGAAGGAACTCAAAGAGCCGGTACCCGAGGGCGACAATGAGGCGGTGCATAAGAAGGGGGCGTTGAATGATGTCGGCACCTGCCTTTACATCATGGGTCAGGCGCTTGAGAAGCAGGGAAAGAACGCCGAAGCGGTCACGGCCTACAAACAATTGACTGAGAAAGTTCCATTCGCCCAGTGCTGGGATCCGCAGGGATGGTTCTGGAAACCGGCGGCGGCCGCGACGGATCGTATCAAGGCTCTGGAGCCCGTGTCGCCGAAGTAAATTCGATGCACTGTGCGTGTCAGGCAGCGGCTCCGGGACTGAACTTCATGGCATGCTGCCCGCGATGCCGCGTTTTGGGTATGGCGCCGCAGGGGCTTTCACATGATCTGCGAAATTGACGTGAGCGCTGGAGCCCAATCCGGCATAAAATAGAGCCATGCTCGACACGCCCACGATCAGCCCGACCCACCGCCACGCGGAAACGCGGGCGGAGGAGCTGGCGAGCAGCATTACGCACGGGATCGGCTTGGCACTGAGCCTGGTCGGGGTGGCGATCATGGTCGTGCTGGCGGCGTTGCGGGGCAGGGCCATTCATGTGGTGACGGTGAGCCTCTTCGGAGCGGCCATGCTGCTCGTCTACCTTGCCTCCACGCTGTATCACGCCTGCAGCGGCCCGCGATCGAAACACTGGTTGCGCGTGCTCGACCACACAGCCATCTACGCACTGATCGCCGGAACGTACACGCCGTTTCTACTCGTGCTGATTCGCGGCGGCTGGGGATGGAGCCTGTTCGGCGTGCTCTGGGGATTGACCGTGGCGGGGTGCGTGTTCAAGCTGTTCTTCGTACACCGGTTCGCGGGTCTGTCGACGGCGGTCTATGTGGCCATGGGATGGATGGGCATCATCGCGCTGGGGCCGATCCTGACACACCTCTCGGGCGGGGCGCTCTGGTGGATCGCCGGCGGCGGCGTGGCGTATACGGGAGGCGTGGCGTTCTTCGTGTGGGATCGACTGCCGTTCAACCACGCGATCTGGCACCTGTGTGTGATGGCGGGGACCGCGTGCCACTTCTTTGCGGTGTTGCTCTATGTGGTTCCCTCCGGCGCCTGATGCTGCGGTCTGAGAACGCATAACAAGACTTCTGAACTTTCATGTCAACCCTGCCGCGCATTGAAGAGCGGTGACCAGACCGTCCGGTGCGGCAGTTTTGTCGGATGCACATGAAGTAGCACAGGCGTCTCGCCTGTGTCAAAGTGCTCGGACACAGCCGGGACGGCTGTGCTACTTTCGTCGGCCTTGGCGTTCTACCGAAAAAACTGCCGCGACGGATCGTGGCACTCCGAAGAAGCTTGTGGACAAACCGCACTGTCAACTCCTAGAGTGTCGTCCAGACAGGTGTGACGAGAAATTCATGGCGACAGAGATGGGTATTTTCTACCAGCTCTTCGAATGCTCCCCGGACGGGATCGTCGTCGTGGACGGGCAGGGTCGAATCACGCAGGTCAACGCGGCCACCGTGCGCATGTTCGGCTTTACGCGGGACGAGTTGACGGGGAAGCCCGTGGAAATATTGATCCCGGCCCGTTTTGGCGACCGCCATGTGGGGCACCGCGACAAGTACCTGGCCGAGCGAAAACTGCGGCCAATGGGGGCCTGCCTTGACCTCTGTGCCCGACGCAAGGATGGCAGCGAGTTCCCCGTGGCGATCATGCTCAGCCCGATTGAATCCGAAACACCGCCGATGGTGCTCGCCGTCGTGCGCGATATTACCGAACAGAAACGCGCCGAGGAGCGTGTCCGCGAGGCGATGCGCCGAGAACTTCACCTCAAGGAGATCCACCGTAAGGAAATCCACCATCGGGTCAAGAACAACCTGCAGGTCATCTCCTCGCTGCTGTTTCTGAAATCAACGTTTGTCGACGATCCCGCGATGCAGGAAATCCTCACCCAGAGCCAGAGCCAGATCAAGACCATCGCCCTGATCCACGAGAAACTCTACCGCTCGGACGATGTCGAGCAGATGGACTTTACGGAGTATGTCCGCGACCTCGTGGCCGACGTGCTGCGGACCTATGTCGGGCGGCACGAACGCGTCAATGTGCATACGGAAATCGCCGCCGTCCGCGTGGGTGTCGACACCGCCATTCCCTGCGGGTTGATCATCAACGAACTGGTCTCCAACGTGCTCAAGCACGCGTTTGCACCTGGCACGGCCGGCGATCTCTGGCTGAGCCTGCGCCCGGCCGGCGAGGGTCGGTATGAACTGTCGGTCCGCGACAATGGCCGCGGGTTTCCGCCGGGGTTTGACTGGCGCGAATCCAAATCGCTGGGGCTGAAGCTGGTCGCCGATCTGGCACGGCAGCTCGACGGCGAATTGCAGGTCCGCAGCGAGGGCGGCGCCACCTTCCGCGTTCTCTTCACCGAGGCCCACTACCCCGAGAGAGGATGAACCCTATGCCGGAGAACAGGCTACTCATCGTCGAGGACGAGATCATCATCGCACGAGAACTCGAGGTGCGTCTGTCGCGCATGGGCTACATCATCACCGGAACCGCCGCCACCGGGCGCCAGGCGCTGGATCTTGCCGAGCAGACCTCGCCGGACCTCGTGCTCATGGACATCGTGCTGCGTGGCGACATGGACGGCGTGGCGACGGCGGCCGAGATCCGCCGGCGCTGGGGGATCCCGGTGATTTACGTCACCGCCTACGCCGACAGCGACACGTTGAACCGGGCAAAGGTAACGTCGCCATACGGATACATCGTCAAGCCATTTTCCGAGCGCGAACTGCGGGCGAATATCGAGATGGCGTTGTACAAGCACGCGGCCGAGACGCGGCAGCGCAACGTCGAGCGCTGGTTCGCTGCTTCGATGCAGGGCATCGCCGACGGCGTGACGGCGACGGACTCGCGCACGACGATGACCTTCCTCAACCCGGTCGCCGAATCGATCACGGGCTGGCGGCGCGAGGAGGCGGTGGGCCACCGCTCAGCCGACGTCCTCCATTTGGTATCACGCAGCGCTCCCGATCGGATCATCGATCCCGTCGGCGAGGCGCTGCGCGACGGGCTGGCGGTGGAGATGTCGCACGACATCATGCTCATCAACCGGCGGGGCGAGGAAATCCCCGTGGGCTACTCCGCCGCCTGCCTGCGGGATGAGAGCGGCAACGCCAACGGCGCGGTCGTGGTGATCCGTGACCTGCGCGAACGACACCGGACGGAGGAACTTCTCAGGCGGACGCAGGAACAACTGCTCCAGTCCCAGAAAATGGAGGCCGTCGGCCGGCTGGCCGGCGGAGTAGCCCACGACTTCAACAACCTGCTGACGATCATCCAGGGCTACGGCGACATCCTGCTGAACAATCCGCGAATGGAGCTGGATTCGCGCGGGCATTTGCAGGAGATCCTGCGGGCCGCCGACCGGGCGGCCGCACTCACCCGGCAACTGCTCATCTTCAGCCGCAAGCAGGTCGGCGAACCGCGCGTGCTCAACCTCAATGAGATCGTGGCCGACACCGAAAAGATGCTGCAGCGGCTGATCGGCGAGGACATCGTTCTTTCCACCGCGCTCAATGCGTCGCCCGCGTCCGTCCGCGCCGACCCCGGGCACATCGAGCAGGTCATCGTCAACCTCGCAGTCAATGCCCGCGACGCCATGCCCAGCGGCGGACGGCTGACGATCGAAACGGCCACGCTCGACCTGGACAGCACGTTTGCCGCCGACCACGCCGAAGTCGAAGCCGGCCGCTACGTCATGCTTGCGGTCAGCGACACCGGCCACGGCATGACCCCCGATGTCCGGGAGCGCATCTTCGAGCCCTTCTTCACGACCAAGGGACCGGGCAAGGGGACGGGCCTCGGCCTGGCGACGGTCTACGGCATCGTCAAGCAGAGCGGCGGATCGGTGTTCGTCTATTCCGAACTCGATCATGGAACAACCTTCAAGCTCTATCTGCCACTCACGGACGAACCGGGCACCTTAAGGATCAACGAGGCCGGGCGCGCCAGAACCACGCCGGCCGGGACGGAAACGATCCTGCTGGTCGAGGATGAGGCCGCGGTTCGCAAGCTCAGCCTGGAGATACTCCGTGCCAGCGGCTATCGCGTGCTGGCCGCACAGGATGCCCAGGCTGCGATGGCGATCGTCGCCGAAACACCGCAGATCCAGTTGCTCGTGACCGACGTGGTGATGCCGGGCATGGGCGGACGGGCGCTGGCCGAGCGGCTCACGGCACAGCGGCCGGGCCTGAAGGTGCTGTACCTGAGCGGATACACCGACGACGCGGTGATCCGCCACGGCGTGCTGCGGGAGCGGGTGGCATTCCTGCAGAAGCCGTTCACACCACACTCACTGACGATGAAGGTCCGCGAAGTGCTGGACAATCCGCTGGCGGATTGAGGCTCTACCGGATTCTTCCTGGCAATTGGAGAGCACTTGTCAGCCACGGTCTTCACGAAATCCGCTGCCGGCCGCGCCGTGGCATGGACTTCTCAAATATCATAATCCACGGCCCCGTACGCATTTCTACGGCCTCCCTTTCACCTTGACGCAGGCGATGAACAGGGAGTATTGTGAAGTGCTGTGCAATCAGTTTTCGCACCTCGGAGCCGCCCATGCAAGCCTGTCGTTCCAGTAAACGTGCCTTTACCCTCGTCGAACTTCTCGTCGTCATTGGCATCATTGCCCTTCTCATCAGCATCCTCATGCCGGCGCTCTCGGCCGCCAAGCGGCAGGCCAACACCGTCAAGTGCAACGCGAACCTCAAGAGCATCGGCCAGATTATGCTGATGTACTCCAATGACAACAAAGGCAAGGTTCCCCGAAACTACGAGTATGGCCAGCAATACCTCGATGGCCATATCTTCTGGGCCGAGGCATTCGGGAAGTACTTCGACAGAAGTTTTGTCGGCGCCACCGACCACACCAGTTCGGCGGCCGACGCGGTTATTCTCCCGTCATTGATGAAGATTGGCGTCTATCACTGCCCCGCCAGACCGGACGCACCCCAGCCCGTGGACTTCTGCTCCAATGCATGGCCAATCACCACTGCCGGCACCGCCACCGGTTCGGAACCCGCGGTTAACGCGACCAAGGTCAAGCGCTCGTCGGAAATGGCGTATTTGATCGAGTCGAATATCAAGAACCTCACCACCGACACGCTCAATCACTACGACATCGTGCGGGCCGACTGCCTGCCGATGGTCAGCCCGGCGACGATTCCTCCGACGGTAAACACGAGCGGCACCTGCCGTGTTCTGCAGGACAATCGCCACGGCGTGCTTCTGAATATTCTCTACATGGACGGCCACGCGGCCAGCAAACCGTGGAAAGACGTCACCGAATTCGACTTCCATCCGAAATAAGCAACCCGGCGAATCCCGTCCGATAATCCACAACTGGGGGCAATGGCAATGCCATTTCGACCTCTACTGCGCGCGCAACAGTCCAAGCCAGGCCTGTAATCCGTACCGTAATCGTGCGCATATTGTGAAATTCATCGCGCGATTGCAGCGGATTTTTCTTGACGATGCCATCCAACACGGGGTATGTTTAGTCTACTTGGGCCGGAAACAATATCACGTCTGTTTCGGCCGAAATGGTTGAGCACGTCGCGAAGGCTGTTGTTGAAAATACGCTAGGGCTACCGGTGCGGCTTTTGTACGCGGATGGTAGATTGTGCGTATGGAATTGCTGGCACCCGCGAAGATCAACCTCCACCTGCGTGTGGGCAGCCCGCGCAGCGACGGTTTTCATCCGCTCCTGTCCTGGATGGCGACCATCGGGCTCTTTGACACGTTGAGCATCGAGCAGTCTGACGTCCCGGGCATCCGCCTGACGTGCGACGACGCGGGCATCCCCACGGATGCGAACAACCTCGTCGTCAAGACCGCCGCCGCACTTGCCGACTGGCTGGCAACGAGGGAACCTGGCACGACCAGGCAAGGCATCAAGGTGCGGCTCGAGAAGACGATCCCGGCCGGTGCAGGCCTGGGAGGCGGCTCGTCTGACGGTGCCAGGACGTTGGTCGCGCTCAATGCGATGTGGCGGCTGGGTCTGTCGGCCGGCGAACTCGCGGAGTTCGCCGCACGGTTTGGAAGTGATCTGTCGTTTTTCTTCTTCCAGCCCAGCGCCATCTGCCGCGGCCGGGGCGAGATTGTCGCCCCCCTGCCGCGGCCACGAGCGCGCTGGGCGGTGCTGGTGTTGCCACGCCTGCACATGCCAACGCCTGCGGTGTACAGGCGCTTCGATGAGCTGGGGCTCGGTTCATCGGAGAACCTGTCACCCGAACCGAAGTTCGCTGACTGGACGTTGTTGGAGACGAGTGAGTTGCTCGGTGTGCTGCACAACGACCTGGAACCGGCCGCGTTTTCGATCGCACCGGAACTGGGCCAGTTGCGGCACGAGGCGGAGGGCCGGCTCGACCGGCCTGTGCGGATGAGCGGCAGCGGCAGCAGCCTGTTTACGTTGTACGACGAGGCTGCCGCCGCTGTCGCCGCTGCGCGCCACATCGCGGATGAACTTCATGTTACGGCACTGGCCGCGGAAATCGGGCCGAAACTGGACCCATAGCTCCGGGCGGCGAAGAATAGGACGGATCGATTGTCGGTCATCGAGTGATCGGTAATCAGGTAATCGGTGATCAGTGATCGGTTGTCGGCGTTCACCGGATCACCGATCACCTGATGACCGATTACCTGATTACCGATCACCGATGACCTGTCTTCATAACGGGGTGTTTTATGCGTCTGACTGAAGTACGTGTTAAACTTTGCGAACCAAAGGCCGGACGCCTTAAGGCGTTCTGCTCATTGACCTTTGATCATGCTTTCGTCATCCGTGATGTCAAACTTATCGATGGCGGCGACAGCCTGTTCCTGGCCATGCCCGCCCGCAAGCTGTGCGACCACTGCGGCCGCTGCGGCGAGAAGAACCACCTTCGAGCCCGCTACTGCTCCAACTGCGGCGTGCGCCTCGATGAGAACCGGCACCTGCGGTATCAGGCGGCCGCCCCCGGGCAGCGGTACAAGCTCCATGCTGATATCGCACATCCGATAAACGTCGATACGCGTCAGGAAATCGAACGCGCCACGATCTCGGCCTACTGGGCGGAACTGGAAAAGAGTAAACAACCGGGCTATATTCAGCCGAACCTTGACGGAGAGGATCTCGATCTCTATGATCTCGCCTCTTCGTCGCCCGAGCCGCGTATGCGTCTCAAACCGACGGGAATGGCTCATTGAACCCAGGTTGCACGCTGATGGCACAGAACCAAATCCATCCTCAGCCGATCGCCATTGCGATGCAGCCCTCCCTGCCTTCTCGACTTACGGTGGTCGTACGGTAGGTCGGCCCCGCTGGCGGCAGCGGGCGGCCTCAGAGGCCTGCCCCCTACCGACCGCGACCGACCCACATCCGAACCGCCCCGCCGCACGGGGCCGCGCCGAAAGATGTCATCACCGTCACAGTCGCTCGAATCGAACATTATCATTGAACCGTTCCGTCACCACAGGTATCGTGCGGAACTCTGTTGAAAGGACACAGGCCAGCCATGTCTACCCAAACCGCCACCACGCCGTCGCATCACGCCACCAGCGACAAACCCCGTTTCAAGGGCAAGTGCGGGGCTCAGATTCTTCACGAACTGCTCATCGAAAAACACAAGGTCGAAGTCATGTTCGGCTATGCCGGCGGAGCCATCCTGCCGGTCTTCGACCAGCTCTATAAAACCCCCGCCAAGTTCATCCTCAACCGCCACGAGCAAGGTTCCGGCCACTGCGCCGACGGCTACGCCCGCGTCACCGGCAAGCCCGGCGTCTGCATCGTCACCTCCGGGCCCGGCGCCACCAACACCGTCACGCCCCTGGCCACCGCGCAGATGGACTCCGTACCCATCATCGTCTTCTCCGGCCAGGTCGCCACGCGAGCCATCGGCAATGACGCCTTCCAGGAGGCCGACATCACCGGCATCACCCGGCCATGCACCAAGTGGAACTATCTCATCAAGGACGTCCGCGAACTGCCGCGAATCGTCAACGAGGCCTTCCTCATCGCCACCACCGGCCGCCCGGGCTCGGTGCTGGTCGATCTGCCCAAGGACGTGACTTCCGCCATCTGCCCCGAGGAAGTGGACGACACACCGCGGCGGCACATCGTCGAAACCCGCTCGCAGTCGATGAGCAATCCCGACCACGGCAAGCAGGCGATCGCGGCCGCCGAAGCCATCAACCGGGCCGAGAAACCACTGCTCTACGTCGGCGGCGGCGTGATCATCGCCGGCGCCAGCGACGCCCTCCGCAAGATCGCCGCCAAGGGCCAGATCCCCTGCACCACCACGCTGCTCGGTCTGGGCGCGTTCGATGAACTCGACCCCCTGTCCGTGCATATGCTGGGCATGCACGGCTCGGCCTATGCCAACTATGCCGTGCAGGAATGCGATTGCCTGATCGCAGTCGGCGCCCGCTTCGATGACCGCGTCACCGGCAATCTGGCCACCTTCGCCCCCAAGGCCAAGATCGTCCACATCGACATCGACCCGTCGTCGATCTCCAAGAACGTCGACGTGGACTACCCCGTGGTCGGCGACGCCAAACTGTCGCTGGAACTGATCGCCCCACACATCGAACACCGGCCGCGCAAGGAATGGCACGATCAGATCGCGGCTTGGAAAGCCCGCTATCCGTTCAAATATCTCGACGATGCCGAACGGGCCAAGCCGCAGTACATCATTGAGGAACTCAACCGCCAGACCAAGGGCGATGCGATTATCACCACGGGCGTCGGCCAGCACCAGATGTGGGCCGCCCAGTTCTACCGCTGGCGCACGCCGCGCCAGATGATCACCTCCGGCGGCCTGGGCACGATGGGCTACGGCGTCCCCTCGGCCATGGGCGCCGCCCTGGGCGCGCCTGGCAAGACGGTCATCGACATCGACGGCGACGCGTCGTTCCAGATGACGATGTTCGAGTTGCCGACGATCGCCGAATACGACATCCCCGTGAAGATCGCGATCCTGAACAACGATTTCCAGGGCATGGTCAAGCAGTGGCAGGACCTGTTCTATGGCAAGCGCTATTCCAACACCCGCATGAAGAACCCGAACTTCCAGATGCTGGCCGAGGCCCACGGCATCAAGGGCCTGACCTGCCACGAGAAGAAGGACGTGCCCAAGTTCGTGGACCAGATGCTGAGCCACAGCGGCCCCGTGATCGTGGATTTCCGCGTGGATCCCAACGAGCACGTCTACCCCATGGTCCCCGCCGGCAAAGGCCTGCACGAAATGGAGCTCGGATCACTCGCGTAGTTGATGGTTGATAGTGGTTAGTTGATAGTTGATGGTTGATAGTTTTCAGGAGCGGCAGAAATTCTGCCGCTCCTGTTTTATTTGGGTCGTTGCCTGGTATTCCGCCTCCCGTGGCTCCATGGTTGACCGGTAGGACAGACATTCTTGTCTGTCATCCTCCAGATCCGCCCTGCCTGGCGTCCGACAGACATTCTTGTCTGTCGATTCACCAAGCACAGTAGGACAGACACTCTTGTCTGTCATCATTCTTGTCCCCTGAGGCCATCCAACCCCCTTGGAGGCCGCGTATGCGATTGCCCTGGTAATGACCTCCGTTCAAGTGCTCTTCGTAGCGGGGCGGATAACCTTCGGCTGGTTGTGAGGCGGCGCCAGCTTCTTCGGATGAACCACGGGCTTGGCGGCCTTCACCGGTGTTTTCGCCACCGCCTTCGCGGTTGCCGCGGGCTGCGCTTTCGTCTTGGCCGCCACGATCGGCAGCGACATCGACGCACCAAGAACCGTGTTGCCCAGATGCGCCGACACCTCGGTCAGGTCATCCGCAGTCACCACCCCGTCCCCATTCAAGTCCCCCAGGAACCACTGCCCGTCGGTCCTGCCCATATTGGCGATCACGGCCAGATAATCCGAGTCGTCCACCACGCCATCCAGGTTCGCGTCCCCGGCCACCGTTTGCTGGATCAGCAACTGGCTGAACACGCCGCCCAGCGACTGCCCGGCGAAACTCCCCAGATGAATCAGGGCATTGTCCACCAACCCCAAGGCAGCCGTCCCCGTAGCCACATTTCCCGAAGTCATCAGCGCCGGCGTAATCCCCATCCGGCCATTACTGAGCCACTGATTCACCGTCGCCATCGGCGACGAACCGCCATAGTTCAGAATCATGCCATTCCCTGCCAGATCCAGCGTGCCACCCGTGCCGATACTCAGTGACCCCGCCCGCAACACCATGTTCTTCCCAGCCGTCACGGCCAGATTGGTCCCGACCGTCAACGACCCAACATCCACCAGCCCGCCCGCCGGCCCATCCAGCTGTACTCCCTCCACACCCGCATTCAGTATCGCCACAGTCCCGACCACAACCTGCCCCGGCAACACCTGCACGCTCTGCTCCGATGTCGTCCCCGTGAGCAGCAGTGCATCCTTTCCATCCCCGCCCGTGAACGTCAGCCCAATCCCGGGCAGCCCATTGGAAACATCGACCGTCAGCATGTCATCGCCGCCACCGGCGACAAATTCGCATGACTCAACCGTATTGACGGCATAGCTGGTCACCGGCCCAGCCAGTAGTGACGAGTTCTTCCAGATCTGCAAGGTGGCCTTATCGGCCGCCAAACCCACAGAGAACTGCTCGTTCGCGCTGGTCCCCGTCGTCGTCACCACCAGCCCGCGCTCATATGCCCCCATGTCCACGAGGGGCGCGGTTCCCGCCCCCGTATCAGGCCTGGACGGTATGTCGATGAACCGTGCATGCCCGCCCAAATCGGTTACGATCCCCGGAGGCACGGCCGCATTGTTCCCGGCGTCGATACAAGCTGACGTGATCTGCAGCCGCAGATCGCCGTAGTCATCATCGGTCGTTCCCCATTTGCCGTCGGCACCAGACGATGGGCTGCGAACAAACTGCGGATCGGCGCTGATATTGCCCTTGCCCGCCAATCCGCCCTCAATGTCGCTGTGGGTGATTATGGTTGTGCCAGTGACTTGGTAGATCTGCCCGCCACTGGGTGCAGCGTTCCCCCAGATGATGCAGTTGACAAGAGCGGGCCAATACGGATTGAAGACAGCGCCACCCTGAGCCGTGGCTGAGTTTGCGGAAAACGTGCAGTTGGTGATGTTGATCGAGAAGTAGTTGTAGTTGTAGACGCCCCCGCCGTAGGCCGCCGTGTTTGCGATGAAACTACAGTTGAGCAGACTGGTTGCCTCGGAGTTGACGGCGCCTCCACCGCGGTTTGTAGCCGAATTTGCAATGAAGAGACAGTTGGTGAGGCTTGCTCCGGGAGAGGAACATACGCCGCCCCCGTCGGTCGCCCGATTCGCAATGAACGTACAATTGGTGAGGGTCGGGGACGAGGAACCGTCGCTGAAGATGCCGCCGCCATACGTGGAGGCGGAGTTTCCGATGAACGTACAGTTGATCAGGGTCGGCGAGGAAGAGTAGTTGGCGATGCCGCCACCGCCGTTAGCCGAATTCGCTGTGAATGTGCAGTTGACAATGGTGGGATTTCCCCGATCGTTCGCCATCCCGCCCCCGTTAATGCTTGCTCCATTAGCGCCCGTTACCAGAAATCCGTCGAGCACGGCCGACGCATTCGTGTTGACGCTCACAATCACACTGTAGCTGTTATCGGCCTTAACGCCGCCCGCCCCAATGTCACCTGAAAGTACGGTTGCGTAAAGCCCCACATTCCTCAAATACGGGTCGGGAACACCTTGGCCGACATATCCACCCAACAGCCTCACGCCGCTCTTCATCTGGAACCTGGCATTGCGATCCGTGCCCATGGTTGGTTTGTACGTCCCCTGGCCCACGCAAATCGTCTGTCCGGCCGTCGCGGCCACCAATGCCGATTGCAGGCTGGTATACGCATTCAGCCAGCTTGTGCCATTGTTCGCCCCGGGTGCTGTGTCATCTACGTAGAGTGGATGGAGGACTACCACTGACGCTGTGTCGATGACGCTGACTCCGAGGGAGTCCGTCACGCGCAAAGTGACAGTCACCGACTGTGGTCCCTGGATTCCCGCCGCCGAAAACGCAGGTGCGGCGATGAAGCCGTCATCAAATGTGCCATCTCCATCCAGGTCCCAGGCGTATGACACCGCCAGGCCTGTATCGCTGTAACCCGCGCCGGCAAGTCCCTCAGTCGAGCCTTCAACCACATAGTACGGGCCGCCCGCCACCGCCTGCAGCGCCGCAACGGCTTCATAAGCACCCATGTCCACAATCGGGGTTGCGCCGGTACCGGTATTCGCGGCCACCGCGATTTCCTGGAAACGCGGACTACCTGCCAGATCTGTGGTCAGCCCTCCCGGCACCGCCGCATTCTTGCCGGCGTCAATCGCCGGAGAGGTCAGCCGCAACCGCAGATCGCCATAGTCGTCGTCGGCCGTGCCCCATGTTCCGTCAGGACCGAATGAGGCATTGCGCATGAACCGCGGATCGAGGCTGATGTTTCCCGTGCCGGTGGTCAAGCCTTGGATATCGCAGTAGCTGGCGATGATTGACCCGCTGGCCTCACACACCTGCGGTCCGAGGCCTGCGGAATTGCCCCAAAGAATACAGTTCGTAAAATTACTGGCGACGGAGTTGTCATACACCCCGCCGCCATTCACTGCTGTATTGCCGGTAAATGTGCAGTTGGTAATTGTCGGCAAGGGCCCGTAGTTATACATCCCACCCCCCGCCCCGGACGCCGAATTTCCGATGAATGTGCAATCCGCGACTGTCGCCATGGCTCGGTAATTATATATTGCGCCTCCCTCCCATGCGGTGTTCACGCGGAACGCGCAGTTGATAAGCGTCGGTGCACAAGTAGACAGATTGTAGTCTCCCGCATTGTACATTCCCCCGCCCGAAGAGGCCCGGTTCCTGGTGAAGATGCAATTCACCAGTGTCGGACTGCCGCCGGAACAATACATCCCGCCGCCAGTGCTGTTTGAACCCGTCGAGTAGCTTGCGTTGCCCGCCGCAACCGTAAACCCATCCAGCACCGCCGTGCTGTCCGTACCGCCGCCGACAACCACGTGATAGCTGTTGTCCGCATCGCTTCCGACCGTCCCAATATCCCCCGATAGAATCGACGGACTCGCCACCACATCCCGCGCATCCGGATCGACCGACCCATTCCCGGCATACCCGCCATAGAGCGCAACCCCGGTCTTCAACGTGAACGAGATGGTCCGATCCGTCCCCGCCGTCGGCCTATACGTCCCATCCGCCACCTTGATCGTATCGCCCGACACGGCCACGCCCAGCGCTGCCTGCAAATCCGTATACGCCGTGGCCCAAGTCGGCCCATTCCTCGCCGGGGCCGGCGAATTCACATCCACATAAATCGTCTTGGACAGCAGCAGCCGGCCCTCGAGCGGCTCGGCCACACAGACTGCCTGTCGAGGCAGGCCGGCCAGCGTGCGCTGCCGCCGCCTCGTGTTCTTGGAAACGCACTTGGCCACTGGGATCTTCGTTTGCCATGTCATGTGTTGCTCCCGCGGGCCGCGTCTGGGACTCGCTGTTGGCGTGAGGCACCCGGATCATTGCGCTGCAGCTCAGTTCGGATCTATCCCCAGCGATAAACAACCCCGCAAAGGGATGATGACTGAACAGTCTACTATAACCTGCCACGCGTTGGGCACAAGGACAATGGCGAGCTCCGCAGCGTCGTGCAGTGCCAGGGAAGTTCCATCGAGTGAAACGGTGTCGGCAGGTACAACGGTGTCGACGTCAGTCTGCCAACGCTCACTCCAGCCCAACCCGCACCATCCCATTCCGGCCGACCAGAAAAAATCCCGGAATTCTCCAAATTATCACAACCCACATCCCAAACATCACTTACGACAATCACCCGTCGGCCGCACCCGTCAAAAATACCCTAACACCACCCATATAGTAGAGGAGCGCGTTTTCCTGCCCTCCTCCGCGCTGCCCGGCCACCGTGGCCGTCGCAACGCACAACCTCTATCCTGCCCGCGCGCAGCGCCCCCTTGGACTCTTGAACCATGGAACCCTGGAACTCTCGACCGGACGGCGTCCCGAACGCCAGCGAATTCCGCATCCTCGCTTGGCACCCCGACGGCTCTGCGCGAGCGCCCGCCATTTTGCACTTTTCATTTTGCATTTTTCATTCCGCCATGCGGGTCAGTTAGGGGTCGATTCAGGTCGATTTGGGGAGCTTTCGGGGAGGGTTTGGGAGACTGTAGCTCAACCGCAGAAGACGGGGTGGAATGTCCGATAATAGAGCAGGCAAGCGAAGGAGCGCGACCATGGC